>DATAUW010000012.1 GCA_036268055.1 Verrucomicrobiia bacterium
TAATAGACCGCCGCTACAGGTGGAAATATTTCACGCTTCAGGAACTTTCCGCTTTTTTCCAATTGGTGTTTGTTCCATGTTCAATCCGTGGCTATGAATTTTTTCGCCGCGTCTCGGCGTCTTCCGCCAGGAATTGCGTTGGAATGAAGTTTACTACGGCGCCAAGTTCTGAAAATAATTCACGAACCAAAAATCATGAAAACAAAATCTCTCAAGTTCGCATTTGCATCGCTGTGCCTCGCCGTGTTGCTGCCGGGGTGCGGGCAAAAGAATGATCAGGCCTCGGTGCCGTCCAGCAGCGCTGCTCCGGCGGCGGGGAAAAAATTGAAGCTCGCCTTTGTATCGAACAGTGCCGCGGAGTTCTGGACGATTGCCCGAAGCGGTTGCAACGATGCGGCGGCTGAATTGGGAAATGTGGAGGTGGATTTTCGCATTCCTTCCGCGGCGACGGCGGCGGAGCAACAGCAGATCCTGGACGATTTGCTGGCGCGCGGTGAAGATGGAATTGCGTTGAGCCCGGTGGACCCGAAAAACCAGACCGAGTTGCTGAACAAGGTGGCGAGCCAGGCGTTGCTCGTGACGGCGGACAGCGACGCGCCCGACAGCAAGCGCGTGTGCTACATCGGCACGGACAACACCGCCGCCGGCACGGAAGCGGGCAAGTTGATCAAAGAAGCATTGCCGCAGGGTGGAAAAATAATGTTGTTCGTCGGCACGCTCGACGCCCAAAACGCGAAGGACCGTTCGCAGGGAATTCGCGATGCGCTGGCCGGTTCGGGTATCACGATTATTGATGTGCGCACCGACGATGCCGATACCGTGCGCGCGCAAAAGAATGCCGAGGACACGCTGGTGAAATATCCCGACGTGGCCTGCCTGGTGGGATTGTGGAGTTACAATGGCCCGGCGATTTTGAACGCGGTCAAAGGCGCGGGAAAAAGCGGCCAGGTAAAAATCGTGTGCTTCGATTCGGACGCGCAAACGCTCGCGGGCGTCGCGGCGGGAGATATATATGGAACCGTCGTGCAACAGCCGTACGAATTCGGCAAGCAAGCCATTACGCGCATGGCGAAAAGTCTGCGCGGAGATAAAGACGCCTTCCCGGCGGGTGGAAAATTAATCATCCCCACGATCAGCATCAAGAAAGACAATGTCGCCGACTTTCAGGCGAAGATGCAGAAGCTGTTGGGGAAGTGAGCGAGTTTAAACCGCGGAGGCGCGGAGACGCGGAGTTCGGAAAAAGAGAGCGCGGGATTTTTCCGAATAAGTTTTTCTTGTTTCCTCCGCGCCTCGCGCCTCCGTGGTTAAATACTGATTTGAAAATCGAGAAGTGAATGAAAAAAGAGCTGGGTATTTTTATTTTGCTGGTGGTGTTGTGCGGCGTGACGGCCGGGATGAATCCGCGATTTTTGTCGGCGGCGAATTTGTCCAACATGGCGAACATCATCGGCATGTTCGGCATTTTCAGCATCGGCACGGGCCTGGTGATCATTACCGGCGGGATTGATCTTTCAGTCGGCTCGATGGTGGCGTTGCTGGGCGTGTTGCTCTCGATGGCGTTGGTGGAATGGCATTGGGCGTGGCCGGTCGCAGCGGGGTTTGTTATTTTGGTGGCAATCATCCTCGGAAGCCTGCACGGATTTTTGATCACGCGGTTCAACATGCAGCCGTTCATCGTGACCTTGTGCGGGTTGCTCATCTATCGCGGTGCAGCACGGTTTATCGCGCATGATTCGACGAAAGGTTTTGACGGGACAGGTTTTGAAACTTTGCACGACCTTGCGCATGGAAAATTATTTGGCGTGCCCGCGCCGTTCATTATGCTGCTGGCTGTCGCGGTCATCATGTGGCTGGTGCTGCATCGTTCCGTGTATGGGCGTTATCTGATGGCGGTCGGCGGCAATGAAGTCGCGGCGCGGTTCTCGGGCATCAACACGCGCTGGGTCATCGCGAGCAGTTATATCATCGCGGGATTGCTGACGGGCGTATCGAGCGTGCTCTTCGCGTTTTATTCGATGTCCGTAGCGCCGTCGAACGCGGGAAATTTTTATGAACTTTACGGCATCGCGGCGGCGGTGCTCGGCGGGTGCAGCTTGCTCGGCGGTGAAGGCTCGATCATCGGCATCGTCATCGGCACGGCGCTGCTGCAAGTGCTACAAAACCTGGTGAACCTGCTGGGCATTGATAGCTCGCTCAACTTCGCGGTGATGGGTGCGGTGGTGTTGCTCGGCGTATTGACGGATCAGGTGGTCAAGGCGCGGGCCGCGCGGCGGGGGTAGGAAAAGTTTTCAATTCAGGTTTCAAGTTTTCAGTCCGGAGGCGGAGTTTGGAAAGCGCGTGGATCTTTTTCCGAACTAAAAATTTCAAACTGAACACTTGGAACTTTCCCTGGGCACATGAGTTGCTTTGTAGGAGTCGTTCGCGATAGGGCGATTTTAAGGCGACTGGATGGTCACGAAGTTGAGCGGGGCGCGAACTAAAGCCTTAATTGGCAGATATTTATTTAAAACTTGAGCGGATTTTCGTTCGCAGGGCGTTTCGTGCCTTGGGTGAATCCGAGTCAGGAAACTGTCAACTTATGTGGCATTGAAGCGCGAAACATGTTGTGGTGGAAATTACATCGGCTGAAGTCCAAGGACGCGAAAACACGCCGGCGCACCATTGAAGAAATGGTCGCAAGCGAGGATTCTTCAGTCGTTGAACCCATTCTCGAAGCGTTGCAGGATGAGGAGCCGGAGGTGCGCATCGCCGCCGCGAAGGGTCTCGGAACTCTCTCCGACGAACGCGCGGTCAAGCCGCTCATCGCTTCTTTGCGCGATCGCAATCCCGAGGTTCGCGCGGCGGCCATCACGTCGCTTCGGCAACTCGGCGATCCACGCGCGATCAACGGCATCGTTTCCACGTTGGAAGATGGCGACCACAGTGTGCGCTGGCAGGCGGCGGGCGCGTTGAACACTTTGGGTTGGCGTCCCGGCAATAACACCGAAATCATGTTGCGCTCGGTGGCGATGGGCCAGCATGAGAATGCGGCCACCGCCGGTCCGGCTGCGGTGGAAATTTTGGCGAAGGCTTTGCAGGACCCGACCTCTCCGCGACGCCACGCCGCGGCCTCCGCTCTCGGCAAGACCGGCGATCCGCGCGCGGTGAAGCATTTGGAAATTGCCTTGCGTGACGAAGACAGTCATGTGCGCGTGGCGGCGGTCGAGGCACTTTCGCAACTGGGCAATCTTCAATCCGGTTCGGCGCTGCTCACGCTGCTGCGCGACCGCAATCATCTCGTGCGTTCGGCGGCCGTCGAAGCGCTTGGCCGCATGGGCGATGCGCGCGTCGTCGAAGCCATCGCCGACGGTTTGTTGCACGACGAATCGTGGGACGTCCGTAAACTTTCCGTTGAAACGCTGGGCCGAATTCGCGACGAGCGCGCCACACAGTTGTTATGGAAAGCGCTCAAGGATGCCGACCATGACGTGCGGCAAACAGCGGCGCATTCGCTGGGGCAAATTCCCGATTCGCGCAGCATCGGGCCGCTCGTGCTCGCATTGAAGGATGAAAACAGCGCCGTGCGGCAGGCGGCGAAGGGCGCGCTGCGGCAGATTGACCGGCAATGGGAAATTTCCCCAGGCGCGCAAAGCGTGATGGCTGAACTCGAGGCCGCCGTCAACGACAAGGAATATTGGGTGGCGCAATCCGCCGCCGACACGCTCGCGAAAATCAACGACGTGCGCCAGAAATTGCTGGATGCCGACGCCGTGATTGACCCGATGAAACAACGGCTCGCCCAGGGCGCGGCGATTCTTGCGGACACGTTGAATGATTTTGATCGCGATCTTCGCCAGGCGTCGGCGGAGGCGCTGGGACGGCTCAATGATTTTGCCGCCATCCCGCCGCTGGTGGCCGCGCTGGAAGATTCCGACATGTGGGTCGGTCGCGCAGCGGCGTTTGCGCTGAATCATTTGAACTGGGTTCCCGCGCCTGAAGATGTGCAACGCATCGAACGATTAAAATCCCTCATGCTTCGCCACTGATGTCCCTCTCACCCGCCAACGTAAAAAAAGTTTTGTTCGTGGACGACAATCTCCAGTTCCTGGAGATGATCGAGCGGCTCATGGGCAACTGGAGCCAGGGCGAATGGCAAATTTTTCTCGCGCAAAATGCCGGCAAGGCGCTGATCATTTTACAGGAGCAGGCGATTGACCTGGCCGTGATTGATGTGCAAATGCCCGTGGTGGACGGCATTCAATTTCTCGCGCTCATCAATCGCAAATATCCCGCGGTGCAGAAAGTCACCTTGAGCGCGTACGCCGATGATGCCTCGCGCGCTGCTTGCCTGGCCCATGGCGCGGAATTGTTTCTGGAAAAACCGCGCGATCCGTCCGACTTGGAAATTATTTTCGCGACGTTGCGCGAACTGGCGCGGCACAAGCCGACCATCAGTGGTTTTCGCGGCGTGTTGCGGCAAGTCAGCTTGCAGGACGTGATCCAGATGGAATGTTTGAATCGCAATTCCTCCATCTTGCAGGTCAACGCCGGGCAATGGCAGGGCGAAATTTTCATCAAGGACGGCTCGATCATCCACGCGCACGCGGGCGACCGGAATGGCGAAGCGGGCTTGAACAAAATCCTTGGGCTCAAGGGCGGCGAGTTCAATCTGCGTCCCTTCACCGAGCCGCCGATCCAGACGATTGATGGCTCATGGGAATTTCTTTTGATGGAAGCTGCCCGCGCGCGCGACGAGGAAAGCGAAAACGAAATTCCCGAGGCGCCGCCGAGCGTGGCCGACCTTCCGCCCGCGCCGGCCATCATGCCCAAGCCCGCGCCGCCGCTGCGTCCGCCGGTCAACGTCGTTGCACCCGCGAAACCGATTGTGCCGTCCGCGCCCGTGGTTTCATTGCCCGCGCCGGCGGAGAATCGTCCCGCCCGCATTGACGAGATGGTGGTTTGTTCGGCCCGCGGCGAAGTGCTTTACGAATGGCAATGCGCGAATGCCGGCGACCGCGTGAGTTTTCTCGAATTTCTTTCGCGTAAATCGCTGCAACTCGGAGAGGGCCTGGGCCTCGGCGTATTCGACCGGCTCGAAATCGAAGGCGATAGCTCGCGCGTCGTAGCGCAACTTAAAAAAGATCGCGGCGTCTTCGTGCGTGCCACGAAAACCGCGCCGCGCAGCATCGAATAATTTTTCCATGCAAGAACAAGTTCACAACTGGCTCAGCGAAAAAACGAAGATCTCCGGCGTGCTCGCCTGCGGCATCCGCGCGCCCGACCGCAAAACCTTCACGCGCAGCCTGACGCCGCAGTTCACGCAAATGGCGCTCGAAAATGCCTGCCGCTGCCTGAGCGATACCTTTCAAGTGCTGGGCTCAAATCGTTTTCCCGTCCGCCTCGTGCGCTGGGTTTATGAGAATTATTTTTTCTACGGTTTCATGCGGCCCGATGGCCATTGCTTCGCGCTGCTGACGCGCCGCAACGCCGCCCAACCCGCGCTGCAACAACACGATCTTGAAACCATCGTCAGTGAATTCCACGCGCTCGAAACCTGACGGACGAATCCATTTGCTATGAACGAAACCCAACCTTCGGTGACGCCGCTGTCCTCGCTGGAAATTTCCGGCGCGATTTGCGCGCGGGTGATCCATGACCTGACGAACCTGCTCGCGGGCATCCTCGGCAATGCCGAATACGCGCAGAGCGCGGACGCGAACCCGGCCAATTTGCAGAAGGCGCTTCAGGCGATCACGGTGTCGGCGAATTCCGCCGGGAAACTGCTCGGCCAATGTTTGCCGTTGCAGCATATCATTTCGCGCTCGGCGTTTCCGTATCCCGTGACGGAACTGGCGGCGGACCTTGCCGAGGCGGCCTGCCTCGCGCCCGGCTGGCACGTCAATGCGCCGCCGCCGCTCGCGGGTGATGTTTCAGTTCAACCGCGCTGGCTCACCGCCGCCATCTGGCAACTCGCGCGCGAGGCGGAAGTCACTTCGGGCGAAATTGATTTCATCTGCGGACCGGCGGTTTTTCCCGTCGTGTGGTCGGGCGCTGGCGCTAGCGGGCAGCCTAAACAACTTTTTCAGATCACCTTGAGTTACCGCTCGGACCATCAGCTTCTGCAAAACAACGTGCCGGTGAGTCCGGAAAAATTTGCGCTCCTCGCGGCGCAGGAAATCATCCGCCGTTCCAAAGGCCAGATCCACTCGCGCCCCAAACCTCCCGGACGCCAGGAAATTTCGATTCTGATTCCAGTGGCGCAAGGTTTTTGAGAGCGCGAAAGAGCGCCCGCCAAGTCCCACAGAGCCAACAAATATTTTACAGCCCGGCAGGGCGGAGTTGCCGCTCCGCCGTCCGAAGTCCCGCAGGGACGGCAGATATTAGCCCAGCAATTTATTGCTGGGTTTTAAGTTATCTCCAATCAAGTCCCGTAAGGGACGAAAGAAATTCCCGTAATCATTCCGGCTCACGCACTAAAATATTCGTTCGCTTCTTTCGTTCCTGCGGGACTTCGGCCACGCGACGGAAAGAATGGATTAAGCGAGGAGGGAGTCCGCGAATAAGGATTCAATAGTCGCGGGAATGGTGGCGGAAAAACCGTTGAGAATTTGATTCGATTCCGTTTGTGAAAGTGCGAGCGTGCGCGCGGCGGAATCAATGAAGCCGCGGGTGATTTGATTGGCGTAAGCGCAGAGTCCCTGGCGCAACGGCAGGGAAAAAACGGAAAGCGTCAAACCATAGACGAGTGTGTGCCAGCCATTGGCTTCGCCTTGCTCGACGGCGGCGAGGTAACGCTGCACGAGGCGATGGTCACGCAACGGACGAAGCCGCAGCAACTGATTTTGCCCGGCGCGCCGACTCGCGTGCGAGAAATTTTGGAGGAGCGATTCGCCGGCGATCTGGCGGTCGTAGGCGATCAGTTCGCGGAGTTCGTTGCGCGCGGCGTGGTTAAAGGCGCGTTGAATCGCGGGAAGTTCGAGCGGCCGCAAAATTTTCGCATGATAATTTTGCAGGAAGGATTGCAGGTCCGCCGCGGCGTGGAGTTGAGAAAGTGAGGCGAGCGCGTCCGTGAGCGAAGCCAGGCCATCCGTCGAGCCAAGCTGCTCGATCAGCGGCGCGAGGTCACCGAGTAATTCCGCCGTTGCCGGCGCGATTTGAGTTTGATGCGACATGTTTTACGGCTAAATCTTTTCCCGCATTTATCACCCTTTAACGCTGCCCCGCTTCATGCCGGAATGCCAGCAGTAAAAATGCCAACGGAGGGATTAATAGCTTGCTTTTAATGGATTTTTGCGGCTATTCTGCGGTGCATCCTCTCGCCGAATTTCTCCAATGCAGATCGGTGATTTTATCCTGTGAAGATTTTCGGCCGCTCACTTTTTGACGTGGCTGACTTCGGCGTTCCGCTCAATAAATTACGGCTCGATTTTTTGCGAACGCAACACCGGCAAATGCGTCAGCGCGTAGAGCATCAGATAGCCGAGCAGCACGAAGGTGGCAAAAAGCGCGGGGAATAGAACGAAGGCGGGATTGGCGCGCGGGTGCGCGGCGAGGCGGCCGATGGAATAGCAAAGGCCAATCGGGTGCACGACGACATCCCAACTGTTCCAGCGGAGGACGCGCCCCAGGTAAATTCCAAAACCGCTGGCAGCCGCCGTGGCGACGATGAAGAGCCAGCTTGCCGCGCGGCCGAGACGTTCGGCCACGATGGATTGCATGAGATAAAGCGAAATGAAACCGACCAAAAATCCGGTGAACGCAAACAACAGCACGAGGCACAAGTCCGCCCAGAACGCGCCGCCAAAACGTGATCGGACGTGAATCAGATCTGTGAAGATATACGGTGCATTCGGAAAAAAGAGCAGCCACAACGACGCGAAACTAAAAAATTTCCACGAGCGCCAGCCGCCGCGCTGATGATGCCGGTGTGCGACGCTCGCGAACAATAACGGCAGCCAGGCGAGGAACAAATTCCAAGGCAGATACAAATAATCCCAATCATGAGACCAACGGATCCGGCACGCGGTGAGCGCCGCGCCGGCAAAGGAAACTAGCAGCAGCGCCATCAATGGCACCGCCGGGATGGGTGATGAAAGTGACCTCCGATCATTCATAAAATCAAACTAACAGAGAAGAAAAATTTCGCACGTATTTTTTAGATCGCGGGGCGGGCGAACACGGGCGTTGGCGCATAGCTGAAAATAGCGGCGGAAACTTCGTCGAAGATCAAGCCGCAGTCCCACCAGAATTTCGCGGATGAAACGCCCGCCGCGCGGAGGAGTCCGCGATGGTCCCACATGACGACGAGACAGGACGCGCGAAAAAGCATTCGCCAAATCGCGCGGTGCAGCACGCGCGAGAGAATGGACATTTCAGCCAAGGCGCGGTGCAGGAATTCGACGTGGAAGGCCACGTGCCCTTCTTCATCATGCATGATCTGGGCGCATACGGCGCGGATGACGGCGTCGGTCGCGCCATCATGGGCGGCGCGGAAAAATCGTTTCGCGATCATCTCGGGCATGAGGAGCACGAGCAATTCCTGGTTCAAGCCGAACAGTCGGCGCAGCAAAATAAAACAGGCGTCGCTCCAATGATGCGTCAGCAGACGCGCGCCGAGGCGGCGAAGAATTTCCGCCATGAGCCGCGCGTGCTCTTGTTCCTCCTTGATGAATAAATCAATGCTCGCGATGTAAACGGGGTCGTTGGTGGTGGCGGCTTGTTTGCGCAGGTGGCGGCCTTCGCCCGATTCACCGACCTGAAAGCGCTGAAGCGAATGGATAAGTGGCGCGCGGGCGGCGGGCTCGACGTTGACGCCGCGTTCCCACGGAATGTCGAGGCGATGCTCGCGATTGTGTTCAAAATATTTCAGCCACTTTTTCATAAGATGGTTTCAAGTTGTGGTGGATTTTTCGTGAGGACTTGGGCAGAGAAATTTTTCAGCCACTGTTCGACTTCATCCACGGTCGCATCCGGTGTGGAAGTGCCCGCGGTGAGGCCGGCAAGCTGCGCATCCGTGAACCATTCCGCACGGAGATCGTGCGCGTTTTTCACATGGTGGACACGCAAGCAATAACGGCGGCAAGTAGCGACAAGTTCGCGGGTGTTATTGCTTTGCGCGCCGCCGATGACGATGACGACCTCGCATCGGCGCGCGAGTTCGACGGCGGCGTTTTGGCGTTGCTTGGTGGGGCGGCAAACAGTGTCAATGAACCGCACTTCGGAATCAGGAAAACGCTCGCGAATTTGCGCGACAAGTTTCTCGACTTTGTTCTGCGGTTGGGTGGTTTGCGCGGCGACGCCGAGGCGCGGATGCTCACCAAGTTTTGCGAGATCGTTTTCGTCGAGAATTACATCGAAGTTATCCAGATCACCGGTGAGACCGCGCACTTCGACGTGGTCGCGCTGGCCAATGATCACCGGGTGGAAGCCGCTGGCCGCGAGTTGCAGGATGGCATCGTGGGCGAATCGGACGAGCGGGCAAGTGGCTTCGAGCACGTTCAAACCGCGGCGATGCAATCGTTCAACCGCGCGTTGCGAGGCTCCGTGAGCGGTGATGAGAACATTTGCGGTCGCGATGTCCTCGTCGAACGATTGGAGACGAACACCTTGCGCGCGCAAATCGGCGAGGACGGTTTCATTGTGGACGAGATCACCGAGAATGGTCAGCGGCGCGGCGGCGTTTTCGCGCAGGGCAAGCGCAATGGCATCGCGCACCCCAAAACACATTCCGAGATGTTCAGCTTTAATAACTCGCATACATTATACTTTGTATCACAAAGTAACAGACCAGCCGGTTTGATTTTCGTTCAAAATCATTTCGAGGGCTTGTTTTGCTTGACGATTTTTTCGAGGAGATTGATGTAGGCGGTGAAGGCTTTGTGGCCTTCGGAAGTGAGCGAGCAGGTGGTGAGCGGGCGCTTATTTTGATACGACTTTGCCACGGAGATATAACCGGCTTCCTGCAAGGTGCGGATGTGCGTGGTGAGGTTGCCGTCGGTCATGGAGAGCGTGTCACGCAACTCGGTGAAGGACAGTTCCGGTGACGCGGCAAGCAGCGACATGATGCCGAGGCGGCCTTGCTCGTGGATGATCCGATCAAGATTGAGAAACGGTTCGAGATTCACGCTGCGCTCTTCCGCGGTTCGGTGAAGTATAAATAAATACCGCAGGCAAGATGGGTTGCGCCGAAAATAACGCCCATGAAAAAATGAGATGAAATATTAGTCCCACTTGATTGAGTAATGAGAAAATGAATGAACAAAAGCAAGCCTTCGCCGAGAAAACCCCAGCCCAGCAAACGAATTCCACGCGGCATAAAGAACCCCGCCGAATGCAGGGCGAGTCCGTAGAGGACGGTCCAAATCAGGACGACCGGTTCCGCAATTTCTTCCGAATCCGAAGTTGAGGCAGTGGCCAAGGTGGTTAATCCCACGATCAACCCAACGAGTAACGCGGGTGCCATGGCTTGCGCCACACGCCGCGTGGGCGGCGACCAAAATTTTTCGCCGTGCCGCGATGCCTGGCGTCGCACAAGCAAGAGAGAGCCGGCCAGCGCAAACACACCGACGAGCATCCAATAAAGAGAGAAATAACTGAGATTCTCGAGTTTGAGCAAGCGGCCCACAACGGCGGCAATAATGCCGACGCCGCCGACGAAGGTGGAAATTGGAGCGAGCGCGCGGCGATAAAGCGCCGAGCGTTCCATGAGGGTGCGAATTGTTTCGAGGTTTTGGGCAGCCCAATTTGTTTCCATGAGGACACTTTGTAAGACAAAGTAGTTTTGTCAAGGCAGGACTTTGGATGCGGGTTTTCAGTTTCAAGTGCCAAGTTTCAGTGAGGAATGGCGGAGATAACACGAAAGCTGATTTTTGGGGTTAATGAGAAGTGATGGGTGAGCGGGTGGGCATTGAACTTTCACGTTTTTCGATTGCGGTTGACGGGAGCTTGCATCTGGGCGAGTTTGGCGGCGAAAGGAACGTGACCCATGAATGGAATCTTTTTGCTGCCAATCTTTTTCGGGGTTGTATTTTTTGCGCTGTTCGCCGGCATATTCGTATTCATTGTTTACAGCACAGCGAAAACACGCGCGTTCAAGCGTCTTCATGAATTGCGGCGCGCGGAATATTTGACGGCGTTTGATCCGAATGATCCCGAGAACTTGCATCATCCGGGCAACGCAATGAACCACGGTCATGGCCAGCATCATCCTGGCCTGGTGGTGGTTGATGTTTCCGCACCGGATTTATCTTCGCCACCGCATCAATCGCATCAGCCGCATCACCATCATCATTCGCCCGATTTTTCGCACTCGCATCATCCACATCATCACCAAGACATGCCGCCCGCCGCGCCGCCGCCAAGTTTTGATGGCGGAGGGCATCATCACGGCGGGGACATGGGTGGCGGGCATCATCATTGATTGCGCGAAAGCGGTTCATGAAAATTGTGGCTAGCGGAAATTCCATGTGCTTGCGAGTGGCGCGGGCGGAAGACGTGCCCGCGCTGGAAGAATTGATTCCGATTTCCGTGCGGGCATTGCAAGCGGCGTATTATTCAAAGGAGCAGATGGACGCGGCCATCGGGCCGATCTTCGGCGTGGATCAGCAACTCATCGCGGACGGAACTTATTTTATCGTCGAGGACGCGGGGGAAGTCATCGGTTGCGGTGGTTGGAGCAAGCGCAAATCTCTTTGCGGAAGCGGACCCGCTGGTGAAAGTACGGCGACGGAATTGAGTTCCGTTCACGACGCGGCGCGGGTACGCGCGTTTTTTGTGCACCCAAATTGGGCGCGACGCGGCGTGGGAAGCTTGATTATGAAAGCGTGTGAAAGCGCAATCAGGGCGGCGGGTTTTCGGCGGGTGGAAATTTTAGCGACGCTGGCGGGCGAGCCATTGTATGCGTCGTTCGGTTACGTCGTGGCGGACCGGTATGAGCTTAAATTATCCAATGGGCTTGCCCTGCCGGTCGTAAGCATGGCGAAGAAATTTTAATATCCCGAGGGCGCGGGAAATTGCTGCCAATCCTTGGCCACGCCATTGACGAACACCACTTGTGCGCGCACGTAAGTGATCGGGGTATAGGAGTCATACATGCGAAAGCGTCCCCAGGAACGCGTGTCCTGAATATAGCTGCCTTGATAAATCCAAGTGACAGATTCGCCGGCAGAATTGCCACCGGAAAGAACCTGGCTGGGTTTGCCCCATGCGATCATCACGCCGTCCATGCTCATTCCGACCTTGACCTGACCGGCATCAACCGCGGCGCGCATCTCGGGAGTGAGAGCATCGTAAGCGGCAGGACGGGCTTGTTTGCGCGCGGCGATGGTATTTTGCGTGGCGCAACCGGCGGCAAACAAGGACGCGACCGCGAGCAGCACGGAAATTTTCAAGTGAAGAAAGCGTTGCATAAAAGCGTCAATCAATAATCACGTTGGACACGCTTTGAGCTTAGTCCGATAAACCCTTGCTGTAAAGTGAGGCAAACGCTAGAGTCGAAAATATATGAAATGGCTAGTTTACGCACTGATGACGGTTGTCGCCTGGGGGTTGTATGGCATTTTTCTTCATAGCGGCCAGGTGGGAATGGCAGATAAAAACAACGCGCTTTATAAATCATTTTTGTTCGTCGGGCTGGCGTATTTTTTGACGGCGGTGCTCGCGCCGCTGGCGATGTTGAAGGCCAATGGTGCGACGTGGGTTTTCCCAATGCAAGGGATGAAGTGGTCGCTCTTGGCGGGAATCGTCGGCGCGGTGGGGGCATTTTGCGTGCTGCTGGCGTTTGCGAACGGCGGCAAACCGGGCGTGGTGATGTCCATCGTGTTCGGCGGCGCGCCCATTATTAATGCGATCGTGGCAATCGGGATGAATCCGCCGGAAGATGGCTGGGGCGCGATTCCGTTTCAATTTTACGTCGGTATCTTGCTGGTGGCAGTGGGCGCGGTGATGGTGACTTATTACAAACCCGCGATGGCGCGCCATGCGCCGGTTCCGGTTGCGGCGCAAAGCCCGATAACTCCGGCGAAAGCCGATTGACCGCGTGGCCGGCGGTCTTCATCCCGCGCGTGCGGAAATCCGGGCCGGCCAGCTTGAGGAACTTCGCTCGCTCGTGGCGGAATTATTTCCGGGCAATTCCTTTTACGCGAAAAAATTAAATGCGGTGGGCGTGACCTTCGACGTCGCATCGCTGGAAGATTTTTCCCAGCGCTTTCCCTTCACCACCAAGTCCGAACTCGTCGAAGATCAACTCGCCCATCCGCCGTATGGCACGGGGTTGACTTATCCGCTGAGCCATTACACACGATTTCACCAGACGAGCGGCACGATGGGCACGCCGTTGCGCTGGCTGGACACGGCGGATAGCTGGGAGTGGATGCTTGAGAGTTGGGGAGAAGTTTTTCGCGCGGCGGGAGTGACGGCGAGCGACCGGATTTATTTTGCGTTCACGTTCGGGCCGTTCATTGGGTTTTGGATGGCGTTCGAGGCGGGCTCGCGGCTGGGGGCGTTATGTTTGCCGGGCGGGGGATTGAGCAGTGCGGCGCGGCTGCGAATGATCGTGGACAATCAGGCGACGGTTTTGTGCTGCACGCCGACTTATGCGATCCGCCTGGCGGAAGTCGCGGCGGAAGAAAAAATTGACCTGAGCCGCAGCAAAGTCAAAACGATCATCGTCGCGGGCGAGCCGGGCGGAAGCCTGCCTTCGGTGCGGGGACGAATGGAAAAATTGTGGAACGGCGCGCGGGTGTTCGATCATCACGGGATGACGGAGGTTGGGCCGGTGACGTTTGAATGCCCGCAGCGACCGGGAGTTTTGCACGTCATCGAGAAAGCGTATTACGCGGAGATCATCGAGCCGGGCACGGGAAAAGCGGCGGCGCCGGGCACGGCGGGGGAATTGGTTTTGACGACGTTGGGACGGACGGGCTCGCCGCTGCTGCGGTATCGAACGGGCGATTTGGTAAAGGCGGATGCGCAGCCTTGTGTATGCGGACGAAATGATCTGGCGTTGGTCGGCGGGATTTTGGGCCGCACGGATGACATGGTGGTGGTGCGGGGGGTGAATGTGTATCCGAGCGCGATGGAGGAGATCATTCGCGCGACGGATGGCGTGCTGGAATATCGCGTGCATGTGAGCACGGTGCAGGCATTGACGGAATTAAGTTTGGAAATCGAGCCGCGGCTGGATTGCGCGGACACGGCGGATTTGAAGCAGCGATTGGAAAAATATTTTCAGACCAATCTTGCGTTGCGGATTCCGGTGAGGACGGTGGCGAGCGGGTCATTGCCGCGATTTGAAATGAAGGCGCGGCGGTGGGTGCGGGACTGATGGAAGTGCGGAATGCGGAGTGCGGAGGGTGGAATTGATGAGGCAGCGGCGGGGGTTTTGAGCGTAGGAGATGGGGTTACGGGTTAATAGGTTAAGGCTCCTCGCGTGGTTGTGACTTCTTCATAGGCGCGCAGGACTTCGGCGGCCATGAATTCTGAATTGAATTTTTCAAGCACGGCTTTGCGGCCGGTCGCGCCGAGTTCGCGGGCGCGCGTGGAATCAAGGAGCAGCGGTTCGAGGGCATCAGCCAGGGCGCAGGGATCGCCGGGTTCGCACAAAACACCGCCACCAGTGGCTTCGATGAGTTCGGGAAATGCGGCGTGGCGCGGTTGCACGATGGGCACGCCGCTCGCCAGCGCTTCGATGACGTAAAGGCCGAAGGCTTCACCATAAAGCGCGGGCACGGAAAAAACCGATAGTGAACGGAAGAACGCGAGCTTCTCTTCGCGACTGACGTTGGGGGAAAATTCGACGTCGTCCAAAAAAACTTTTGCGCGGAGACGATCGCGCAGGGAATTGACGAAGGGTTGATCCGCCGGGCCGCAACCGCCGCCGATTTTCAATTTGAGATTGGGGATGCGATGGCGCTCTTTCAAAATGATGAAGGCTTCGACGAGTGTATCCAAACCTTTCTCGCGGCACATGCGCGCGAAAAAACCGAGCGTGGGATTCGCGGGCGCGGGCGCGGCTTCGTAGCCGCTGAGATTGATGCCATCGTGAATGACGCGCACGCGGCTCGCGGGCAGGCGGAGGCGCTCGCTCATGCGGTCGCCGAAATAACGCGAGGGCGGGATGAACAGGTCAATGTCTTTGCAACGCCCGGCGAGGGTTTGCCAGGTGAGCGCGCGATGAGAATCGGGAAGCGCGTCGAGAAAATAATCTTCGCCCTGCAACACACACGCGATGGGCGCGCCGAGTTCGGATTTGAGGCGGCGAGCCATGCCGGCTAGCAGGGCGTTGGAGAGGCAAATGATGTCGGGCCGGGGTTGCGTTTTGAGAAAGGCGATGAGTTGTTCGAGCTCGCGCGCTTGATGGCCTTGCTCGCCGCGAATCATGGAGAGTGTGAGGTCGCCGAGATCGGTAGCGCGGGTTTTGGCGGCGCGACCAGCGGCAAATTTCAGCAATGCGGGCGAATTAAAAAGGTTGTGAAGCCACGCGGGCGCGTTGCGAAAGAGCGCGGATTTTTGTTCGAGATAAACGGTGATGCCGTTGAAAAAAATGGGCAGGCCGCGCGTTTCATCGGCTTCATCGAGCGTGAGCGGGAGATAGAGGGGAATCATCGTCACGTCGTGGCCGCGGCGGCGGAGCGAGTGGACGAGGGCGTTATCGCGGAAACAATTTCCGCAATACATGGCCCCGGCGCCGGGAGTGATCTGGACGATGTTCATTATGCGCGCGTCCGGCGGTCATAGACCGCCGCTACAGTTTATGAAGTCATCGGCCTGTGCCCGTCAATTAAGCTTTCGCCAGTTCTTCGGAATGCGTCAGCGGCTGGCCAACGGGGAGATCGTCGGGGAGCGGGACGAATTCGGAAACCCATTTCCACAGTTGGCTGAAATCCTTGTTCACGTCGCCGGAGAGGCAATCGGTGATTTCGCCGGCGGCGTCGGGATATTTTTTGATGACTCTGCCGAAGGAAAAATCGGGATTATAAAATGCGTAAACCAATTTGCGCATGTTTTCGACACCCTGACGTAAAGTCGCCGCGTAATTGGAAAAGATTTCCGGCGAAAAATCCTGCGTGACGAATGCCTGATGAACGGCATCCGCCGCCATGACACCGCTCTTGAGCGCGAGCATGACGCCGGACGAAAACACGGGATCGAGAAACGCAAAAGCGTCGCCGACGAGGAGCAAGCCTTCCGTGGCGCAATGTTTGGCGTGGTACGAATATTCGCTGGTGAGATAATAATTTCCGGTGGATAGGCCGTGCGAGAGATGTTCCTTGATCCAAAGATTTTCCTCGATCTCGCGTTTGAAAATTTCCTCGGGCGCTTTCACGCCGCCGCGCGTCAGATATTTTCCTTCCGCCACGACGCCGACGCTGATCATGTCGTTGTGCTGCGGAATATACCAGAACCAGCCTTTTTCAGGAACGTAGGCCACAGTCGTCGCGCCTTCGTCAACGCCGGCATCGCGTTTCGCGCCTTTATAGTAAGTCCACACCGCGATCTTGTTGAGGTAAGGATCGGGGACGCGCCAACCGTTGCGCACGGTGGAAAAAGCTTCTTTGCCCGAACAATCGAGCGTGATGGTAGCATGATAATCCTTCGTCTCGCCGTCTTTGCTGACGGTGCGAACGCCAATGACGCGCTCGCCATCGCGCAGCAATTCCTTCACGGTGATTTCCTCTTTGACCTCAGTGCCCTTGGCGCGCGTATTGTCGAGCAGCATCTGGTCGAACTCGGAGCGTAGCACCTGCCAGGTTTGCGCGATGCTTTCGCGGTCGTAACGGTTGAAAAAATAAAATGGCAAACTCGCGCGACCCGAGGGTGAGACGAATTGGACGCTGTATTTTTTAACGAACGCAGATTTTTTCATGCGGCCGATGAGGCCAAGGCGTTCCAGCGGCTGGTAAGTGAAAGGCAGCAGCGATTCGCCGATGTGATAGCGCGGAAATTTTTCGCGTTCCAGCAGGAGCACGCGATGGCCTTGTTCAGAAAGCAACGCGGAAGCGGAAGAACCGGCGGGACCACCGCCGATCACGATGACGTCGTAGCTATTTTTAGGTTTCATTTATTTTTCAAGATGAGTGGGGAGAATTTCGACGATTTCCGCGAGTGATTGTTGCTCAGGATTATAAAGCGTGTTGCGGCGGCCAAAGAGCACCTGAGCGCCAGTGAGTTCGAGAACCTGGTTGATCAATTTGTCCGAGGCGAGACGCAGGTAGGCGCGCGGGCGGCTGGTGTGGGGAATTTTATATTTGTGCAGGATGTGGCCGAGCGGCAGGCGCTCGGTGAGAATTTGTTCGCGAGCCTCGGGCGTGAAGCGGTCGAGATTGATTTTGATGGCGCCAAATTCAACGGGCTGATTCTTGCGGTCGAGGCGGAGGACGACTTCACGGAAATAGGCGTCGTCCTTGCGGCGGCGGCCGAGCACTTGGAGATGAATGGCCGAGCGATGAAATTTTTCGAGCGTCGGCGTCATATCGTGCTGATGAACCAGCAGGGAGCGATACGGCTCGGGCATGGCGTGGCCGTCAATCTCGGTGAGCGGCGGAAGCGTCTGCCCGGCGGCGGCATAAAATTCATCGAGCGGATGGACGACAGAACCGGAGCGCGGCTCCGGCACGACGGTGAAAATTTTTTCAGGCATAGCGGACATTTTTGTGCTGGGGCAGGAAAAATTCGTGGAGCAAGCGGTCCACCTGGAGCAGGCCTTCGCGATTCAGGCGGATGGCATCGCCGTCAATGGTGAGGAAGCCCCAGTCTTTCAAAGTTTGGAGCGGCACGGCGAAGCGTTCGGCGGGATCGGGTCCGAATTTCTTTTTGAAATAATCGCGGCTAAGGTGGCCGAGCTTGAGTTGGAGGACAAATTCACGGATGAGACGCTCATCATCGTTCGGCGTGAGCGCGCGGTGAATGGGCAATTCGCCGGCCTGAACGCGCGCGACGTAGGGATCGAAGTCGTGATGGTTCTGATAATGCGTGCCGTTGATGTGGCCGAACGACGCGACGCCGAGCGAGAGCAGATCCGCGCCCGCCCACAGACGATCGCGATAAATAAATTTGGTGCGCTGGGGATTTTTGACGGCGGTGTAGGCGCTGGTGATCGTGTAGCCGACTTTTTCGAGTTCGTTGAAGGCGTAGTTGACCCAACCGCGCTTCGTTTCCCAATCCGCCACGGGCGCGACGAGTTTGCCCTCGGCTTTCATCTGTTTATAGATGGTGGTGTTGTAAGGAATTTCCATTTCGTAAATCGTGACGCTGTCCGGCGACATGGCGATAGTTTTGCGGATGCAATCCTGCCAGTTGGCTTCAGTCTCCTCGACCATGCCGGCGATGAGATCAATATTGATTTGCGGAAAATCCAGTTCGCGCGCGTAACCGTAAGCACGGGCGATTTCCTTGCTGTGATGCGCGCGGCCATTGATTTCGAGAATATGATCGTCGAAATTTTCCACGCCCAAACTGAGGCGCGTGACGCCGAGTTCGCGAATGGCTTTCAACTTATGATCGGTCAGCGTGCCGGGTTCGGCTTCAAAGGCGACTTCTTCAATATCATCCCATGGCAGGAGCGCTTTCATGCCGCCAAAAAGATGTTTGAGCTGGTCAACCGAAAGATACGAAGGCGTGCCGCCGCCAAAATAAACGAAGTTCGGTTTGCGGCCGCGAATGGCGGGCTTGTTGGCGTAGATGGCGAGTTCCTTCAGCGTGGCGTCAATGTAAGCCTTGATCGCGGCGGAATCTTTATCGGTGTAAACGCGAAAGTAACAGAAGTGACAACGCTTGCGGCAAAAAGGAATGTGCAGATAGATACCGAGCGGGTTGCCGGGACGCGACGGGCGTTCCAGCGCGGCATAGAGATCGCCAACATCTTCCTGTTTCCAGAACGAAAACGGTGGGTAATTGGAGACGAAATAATTGCCGACGGTGGTTTGTTTTTCCAGCGGCGGAGCGGTGACGGGCGGCGGTGTGGGAGTGGTGGTGCTCATGGTAAAATATCAGTTGGACGACACGGGAGTTGATTTCGATTCACTGGCGGCGCCGAAAGCGTAGATGTTGCCGTCATCAGAGCCGATGATGAGTTTGCCGTCAGCGATGGCGGGCGAACTGCCGACGGCCTGGCCGATTTCGTAAGACCAAAGTTCTTTGCCATCGGCGATTGACACGATGTAGAGGCGGCCATCGTCGGAACCGACGGTGACTTTATCGCCGCAGACGACGGGTGAACTGTCCACTTTGCCGCGCGTGGCGAAGGACCAGATATTCGAGCCGTTGGCGCGGTTCACGCAGTGCAGTTGTTTGTCGCGTCCGCCAAAAAATACGCGTTCACCCGTCACTGCGGGCGAGGAAAAATAGGGAAAATCGCGGTCGTGAAAGGCCCAGATTTTTTTCCCAGTGGCGAGGTCAATACATTGGAACTCGTTTTCGTAATGGCCGAAGTAAGCGCGGTCATCCACCAGCGCGAGCGAGCCGGCCACGTAAGCGCCGGCTTCGATTTGCTTGAGTTCCGTGCCGTTCGTCAAGCTGATGACGTGCAACATGGCGTCACACCCGCCGAACGCGGTGATGCCCGCGGCAACGGCGGGGGAGCCATTGATGTAATTGCCGCTTTCGTAAGTCCACACGGGTTTGCCGGTCGCGCGATTGACGCAGTGCAACTTGAAATCGTAACTGCCGACGAGGACGCAATTCGTTCCGTTAGACGTAACGTAATTGGGCGCGCCGAGGATTTTATCGCCGGTCTCGTATTTCCACGCGAGCGCGCCGGTCTTGGCGTCGAGGGCGTAAAGCATGTCATCGGCGGAACCGGCGAAGACTTTGCCTTCGAGCACGAGCGGGGAGGAATCAACCGGACCGCGTGTGGTGTAGGCCCAGGATTTGTGGCCGTCGGCGAGATTGAGGCAGTAGATATTGCTGTCGCCCGAGCCGATGAAAACCTGGTGATTGACGATGGCGGCGGAGGAACGAACGGGCCCAGCGGTTTTGAAAGTCCAGAGCAGTTGCGGATGATCAGGCAGCGAGCCGGGAGCGACGCCGTTAAGAGCGGGACCGCCACGGAACATCGGCCAGTCCCCGGCAGCCTGGGCGGCCAGAGCAGTCAAAATCAGAAGCCCGGCAACTGGATAAACCACATTCACACAACGGCTTGATTGAACGCGGAGTGAATATGGCGGAGAAAAAGGCGGTTGGCAACAGGATAATACTTATACGTATTATTGAGGGTATTTAAATAACTGTGGGAAGGTAAGTCAGGGCGGAAAACGAAACGGACGGCTGTTTGGCCGTCCGCGTGTAAAAGGAGTTGGAGAATTTGAGACTACGGATTGATGTCGCGATTCGGATTCCACCAGATGTCGGGGTTAAGCAGTTCATTTCGACTATCTGGGGTGGGATGGCTGTTATAGACGTAATCATATCTGAAATGAGCTGAATGGCCGTCAAGAAAAGCGATATTTCCGCCAATCGAATGACGTTGGGAAAAGTAAGTCCAACGCACGGAGGGCATCAACCCATTTGCATCCGCATTGCCGCCGTTAGCGGTAGTATAAGCTTCGGTTTCTGGATTGGTCGCCTGTTCGGTTATCATGACCTGAGCTGAGGGGAAACGAATGTCTCCCATTTTTGGCATTGCCGGATAAGTAAAGTCATTGCCAATGACACCGTTTTTAATGCCGCTTTTGAGTTTGAGATCCAGATCAAACGCATAAGAGAAAAATCCGAATGAGGCCCCGGTAGGAAGCCAGTTGGCGGCGTTCTTGGGAGCGGTAGCGGTAGGGCAGAGCCAGATCTTTCCAATTCCATTACCGGGGTAAGGATACTTCAGTGCAGGGTTGGCGCCGGGTTGTTGATTATAAGCCTGCAATGTCTTATCTGCGACGTTCGGGGGCAACACGTTATACCAGGCATAGGGATCAAAAGGGGTGCCGGCATTGAAGGTTGCGCTTTGGCCCAAGGCCCCGGCAGAGCTGGTGTAGCAGGAATAACTGCCCGAGAGATCGGTTCCGTCCCGGGGCATGCTATCGCCGCTATCACTGGCATAGACCTGTTCCGCGATTCCCCATTGGTGGAGATTATTAAGGCAAGAAATGCCCTGGGCCTTCGCCTTGGCTTTTGCAAGAGCGGGCAAAAGCAAACCGGCAAGAATGGCGATGATGGCGATGACGACGAGGAGTTCGATCAACGTGAATCCACTCGGATTTTTTTTGGCGGAACTCGAAATGGATTTGGATGACTTCATGGTTTGCTTTTGGATTTTCAACTCGCCGACCGGGTTAGGCCTGAATGGAAGTTGATAGTAATTCGTAAGACGATTAACGCAAGAAATATCTTGTATTTCTCGTGTAAAAAAACGGTGAAATTGTGGTGTCGTTTGCATGTCACTCAATTAGTCACTATACGTATTAATTTCGCCGAGTTTCACTGGCGCTTTTCGCTCAAGGTGTGCAAAAAATTTACGCCGGATTTGCCATTGAATTGGATGGGCATATCACACCATTCTGAGGGATGCGCGAGCGCATTTATTCCCGGCGATTTGTGGCCGTGGTGGGCATGGTCTTGAGCCTGAGCACATTGGTGCTCTATCTGCCCGCGTTGCGCCATAGTTTCGTCGAGTACGACGACCAGCAATATGTCACGGAGAATCCCCATGTGCAGGCTGGCTTGACGTGGAGCGGGGTGAAGTGGGCGTTTGGGTTTCATGCGAGCAACTGGCATCCGCTGACGTGGCTTTCGCACATGCTGGACTGCCAAATCTATGGCGGAAACGCGGGGGGGCATCATTTGACGAATGTGCTGCTGCACGCGGCGAGCACGCTTTTTTTGTTTTTGGCGTTGAACCGGTTGACAGGCAAATTGTGGCGCGCGGCGGCGGTGGCGGCGTTGTTCGCATGGCATCCGCTTCATGTGGAGTCGGTGGCGTGGATCGCGGAGCGAAAGGATGTTTTGTGCGGATTTTTCTGGATGCTCACTCTATACGCTTACGTAATATATTTGGAGAAGAAATCCGTCTTTAGATACGTGATGGTGGTTGTGATGTTTGTGCTGGCGTTGATGGCAAAACCGATGGCGGTGACGCTGCCGTTTGTGCTGTTACTCATTGATGTTTGGAAGGACCAGTTAGCAGGAGTGCGGAGCGAATTAAATGCGGAGCGCAGAGTGCGGAGTGCGGAATTAGGGGATTGGGGATGGTGGAGTTGGGTAGTTGTGGAAAAAATGCCGCTGTTTTTGCTTTCGGTTGTGGGGTGTTGGTTGACGATGGGGGCGCAGCGGGACGCGATTGTTTCGACGGGAGGGTTGCCGATTGGGGAGCGGGTGGCCCATACGGCACTGGCTTACTGGCATTATTTAATCGCGACGTTTTGGCCGTGGCCGATGGCGGTTTATTATCCGTATGACGCGGGGAGATCATTTGTGCCGGCGATTGTGGCGGGGATGGGTTTGGTGGGGATTACGGTTCTTATATGTTTGGCAGTGATGAAAAATGGGGCTCGCGGGTACGCTCGCCCTCTCGGGAAAAGTAAAGCCTACCTATTGGTGGGGTGGTTGTGGTTTTTGGGGACGTTGGTTCCGGTGATTGGATTGGTGCAGGTGGGGGATCAGGCGTGGGCGGATCGTTATACGTATCTGCCGTTGGTGGGGATTTTTATCGCGGTAGTATGGGGAATTGGAGAGTTCAGTGCGCAGTGTGGGGTGCGGAGTGCGAAATGGGGAATTGCGGCGTTGGTGGGTGCGGGGATGATGGTGGCGACTTCGGTGCAGCTGACTTATTGGCGTAATACGACGGCGCTTTTCGAGCATGCTTACAAAGTAACTCATCAAAATTACATGGCGCTTACGGTTTTGGGCAGCGTGCTCGCGAGTGAGGGGAAATTGGATGCGGCCATCGCGGATTATCGGCAGGCAATAAAATATAAGCCGGGTTTTCCCGAGGCGTATTTTTTTCTCGGCAATGCGCTGGAACAACAAGGGCACACGGAGGAGGCGATTGCCGATTATCGAGTCGCGCTGTGGTTCAAGCCGGTCACGGAGCAGGCGCATATTTTTCTGGGGATGATCCTTGGGAAACAAAATAAATATGACGAGGCGGCGGTGGAATATAGCGCGGCGCTGGCGGCCAATTCTGATTCGGCGATTGCGCATAATAACCTGGCGCGCATTTTACATACGCAAGGCAAGCTGGACGAGGCGATCGAACATTATCTCGCCGCGCTGG
This sequence comes from Verrucomicrobiia bacterium, assembly GCA_036268055.1. Classification (NCBI taxonomy): domain Bacteria; kingdom Pseudomonadati; phylum Verrucomicrobiota; class Verrucomicrobiia; species Verrucomicrobiia bacterium. The sequence goes on from DATAUW010000012.1 coordinate 23,180, forward strand.
CGATTGATCCTAAGCTCACGCTCGCGCAAAATAATCTCGGCATTTTACTGCTGCAAAAGGGCCGCACGGATGAAGGCGTCCAGCATTTGCGCGAGGCGTTGCGGTTGAAGCCCGGCGATGCGGAGACGGAATATAACCTCGCGCTGGCGCTCAATCAGCAAAGTCAATGGAGCGAGGCGGCAGAACTTTTTGCGCGGGTGGTGACTAACACATCGCAGGATCCGAATGCGCATTACGCCTACGGTGTGGCGCTGTATCATTTGCAAAAAACGCGCGAGGCGATAGCGCAATACGCGTCGGCGCTGTTGATCAAACAGGATTTTGCGGATGCGCTGGACGGGCTTTCGTGGATTTTGGCGACGGCCTCGAACGCGGATTTTCGCAACGGCGAACAGGCGGTAAAAATGGCGCAGCGGGCGTGTGAATTAACCAAACACAAAAATCCCGGGAAGCTCAAGACGCTGGCGGCCGCGCAAGGCGAGACGGGGAAGTTCGATGAGGCGGTGAAGTCAGCGCGCGCGGCGATGGATCTGGCGCGGGCGGCGAATAACCCGGAGTTAGTAAGTGAGTGTCAAAAGATGCTGGAGCAATTTCAGGCGGGCAAGCCGTGGAGGGGTTAGTCAAAATGCAAGAATACTGGAAGGCGTTTGATTTACATTAAATTTAAAAAAAAGGGCTCCTGACAAACGCGCAATCCTTTACACGACTACGCCGAAACAAACCGTGACCGGTTGTTTTCCAAAAGTGGCGGCGCAAACTGAGCAATCTCGAGGTTGATCAAGCCGACCGAATGGCTATGTCTATATTCTTGCGGAGTCGTGCTGAACTCGCGGCGAAAGGAGGCGATGAAATGGCTGGTGGTTTTGAAACCCAATTCAAAGCTGATTTCCTTGATGGAAAGGGCCGAGTCGCCCAGCAAATCAAGACCGCGTTCCAATAGCATCCGGTTATAAAAATTCGCCGGGGTGTTGTTCGTAGAGGCCAGAAACAAACGCGTAAAACGCTCTTCGCTGATCCCCAAAATACCGCACAAGTGTTGCAGGCGAAAAAGTTCCTTGCGGCAGCGGCGCATGAAATCATAGGCGCGAAAAAAATCGCGCTGGCTCAGACGCTGGGTGAAATTCGCCGCGATTTGTCTTATCTGCGGACGCGGCCAGGAACGAAAGGCTTCGACCAATAAACGCATCGCCAGATGTTCTAGGGCGATTTTGTAGCCCGATTTGCGGCCAGCCAGTTCGCGGCGGATTTCTGACGCGCAACCGTGAATCGTATTGTTAATCATTTTCCCGTGAAAGGCGGGACACGCATCGGCATTGACTTCGGGAAGTTGAAAGTTGGGCGCGAGGTCCGTCAGCAGGCGGTGATCGAAAGCCACGCAGGCCGCTTCACAAGGTTGCGAGAGGCGGCTGGAAAAGCGAATGGAGTGCGCAACCCCGCCGTTGACCATCACTGCCTCTCCGGTGCCGGCGACAACCGTCTCGCCGAAATGATTTAGGGTCAGCGCGCCTTGCAGACATATAAAAACAACATACTCCGCATGGACGTGCGCGGGATAAGCATTGTCCGCTTCGATGGAAAAACTGAGGTTTTGAACGCCCAGACGATTGTCCGCGCGCGACCAAAATGCGCCGCCGGAACTTTCGTTCGATTTTGTGATACTGAGCTTTCGGTTATGAGGTTCGCCAGACATCGGGACTTTGAGGCTAAGTGAGTAATTGAGTTACTCAGGACTGTGAATACGTTGTAACTACTCTACTGAGTGAAATATTTTTGGATACGGTTTTAATGTTACAAAATGGAAACGGGGGAGAAAAACCATCTCTCCCCGGCTTTTCCCCCCGCGAGCGGCGGAAAGGGAGAAGAATCTAGTGCGCGAATCTGAAAGCAAGTCGCGAGCTTTGGGTGGTTGTACGATTTCGCACGGCGAAACAGGCAACGCGTCAGGGAACGGGTGGAACGCTGTTTCCGTCCTGGCTGGTATTGAGGACATCCAAATAATTATAGATGGGAATCCACGAGGCGTGGCCGTCGCAGAAGCCCATGCAAGTGCCCGCAGCGCCGTGGTTATTGCCGGGATCCGGCCAGTTATTGTTGGGATTCGTGGCGTCGGCTCCGCCACCGTTATCATCACCGTCCAAAAACAAGTTCACCTGGGACGGTCCGGGGCGCATGCCGAGTTTGGCTTTGAAATTCGTTAGGGTGTAAACTTGAAGCGACTGTTCGGTTTTCTTGACGGTCTTGCCGTCGGCATCGTAAGTCCCGAATATCTCGTAACTCGTGCCGGTGGTGTGGCCTTTATTTTGCGCGTTGTTCGTCAGGTCAATCAAGACCGATTTTCCGTTCGGACCGGTCTCGGTCGTCACCGGGGACGCGGAGCGAATAAAGTTTTGGGTTGAAGGGCAATCGAAGCTTCCGCCCGCACTCCCATTCGCGATGGTAGAAATATAATTTGGATAAAGCCAGCTGGCATCGTCATCGGAGCCGGTGCGATCACTGCTGGCGGTGAGGTTCTTGAGTTCGCCAGAAACCCAGGTGGGCGCGGTCAGATTTCCATTGAAGTCCGACGCATACATCATACTGCCCAGCATCAACTGTTTGAGATTATTGACGCAGCCGATCCGATGGGCGCGTTCCTTGGCCCGGGCCAACGCCGGCAGGAGCAGTGACGCAAGAATGGCAATGATCGCAATTACAACCAGTAACTCGATGAGAGTAAATCCCGCGGGCTGGCTGCGGCGGTTTTTTTGAGTCATCACAAGGGCCGGGTCTTTCATTAAAATATTCATTTCAAATTCAGGAAGGTTTCGGGGTTGAGAAACCAAGGCCAAACTTTGCTTGGAACGCAAAGGCGCATCAAGGCGGGCGCGTGTTCAATTCCAGTCGAATTACTTTTGCCGTTCGATTTTCTGACGACCAATTTCACGGAAACGTAACGTGACGGAATCGCCTTTGCTGCCAGCAAGTTTCGCGAGGGTGATTATTTATCCGGATTTTGGCAGTCGTGTGGCGGCATGGTTACGGTTTCGTAAAATCAATCTTCAAAAATTTGCGCGCGGAGAAAAAAGAAACTGGAAACGAACACTGCGTTCCATTGTTGACGAAAGGGCCGCCGCCTTAGGCTTGGGGTTCACGGTCCGGAAAAGAACGATCAACGACAATCAACTTTGAAAACTATGACTCATCACAGATACCAGCGGAATGATTGGAGGCCTCGAAATTCAGCGGCGGCGAAAATTAAAACCATTATCGCGTCCCTCGCGCTGGCCACTACGAGCTGGTTTGCGGCCCAGGCGACGCCAGTTCTTCACGGCATTTCCGCGGCCAATATCAGCGTGCAGCAAAATGATACGAGTAACAATGCAGTCTCGGTTACGCTGACTACGCCGGTTGCGATCAACGATTTTCAAGTCATCAATAACACCCAAACCAGCCGCGCGGATTATTTCGTAAAGATCGGCGCGAGCGCCACGGACGACGTGGCCAACGGCATCCTGATCAGTTCCATCACCGATAATGGCCGCGATAACGGCGAAGGAGATGGCACCAACTGGGGCACGTCCGCCATTGATAGCAATGCTTCCGGAAGCCCGGGATCTTCCGGGCAGTTTTGGATTCCAGTTTTCGGCACCACGGACGATACGAATTATCCGGAGTATAACTTCGACGTGGCCGGCGCGTATTTCCCTTACTCGAACGGCTGGTATGGCGGTTGGATCGTCAATGCCACGGGCGTCAATAACGGTGTCACGGCGACCCTTGCGTCCGATAAACTTTATGCCAACCCGAACATGGTATTGGGCACGGACGTGATTCCCACAGGCGGCGGAAAAGTCACCGTGAACCTGCTGCGATTTGGTTTGGATTCGCGGACGAACGCGCTGTTGTTGTGCTGCGGTGGCAAGAACGAAGAAAATTTTGCCGATTCCCAGCCGAACGCCGACGGCACCTGGACGGTCACCTGCCGCGATGACGCGACGGGCAGCGCCGAGGGAGACCCGGTGGCTTTCGTGTGCGTGCCGATCACGAATCATTTGGTCGTGTCCGGCCGGTTCTTCGGTGATGCGAGCCTCGGTTTGCACAGTTCAGCATTCAGTGTGACGAATCCGGCCGCGGGAGTTTATCATCTCACCATTCCCGGAGTAACTCCCGGCCACGGTGTGCTGATCATTTCGGGAGAAGAAGGCGGCTCGGTCAACGGAGATAATATTGTCAGTTACCAGGCGACCGCCGACGGCTGGGACATCCAGACTCGCGACGTAGGCGCCGGCAATAAGAAACCGAATCTGCAATCATTACCCGCGAGCGACGCAGTGGTTTCATTTGTGTATATCCCCGCACCAACGGCGGGATTCACCGTCACGCCCACTAATGGTTTGGCGACGACCGAAGGCGGTGTCGCGGCGACTTTCTCCGTGGTTTTGGATGCGCCTCCGAGTGCGGAAGTGGATGTCAATTTTGCTTCGAGCGCACCCGCGGCGGGCATGCTTTCCGTCAGCACGCTTGCGTTTAACGCGTCGAACTGGAATGTGCCGCAAACCGTTACGGTCACCGGTCTCGATAATGCTTCGACCAATATCGAGCCGTATTCGATCGTTTTTTCGCCAGCCACCAGCACGGACACTAATTACAACGGCGTGCAAGCGCCGAGTGTTTCTCTCATTAATGTGCCCAACGGCCAGCCGGGAATCTTCCTGGTTCCGACGCAAGGACTTGTCACAACTGGTTCCGGCGGCACGGCGACTTTTGAGGTCATCCTGAACGTCCAGCCGGCCAACGACGTGAGCATCGGTTTCTCTTCGAGTGATTTGACGCAGGGAACCGTTTCACCCAGTTTGATCACCTTTAATAGTGTTAATTGGAGCACGCCCCAGGTTGTCACCGTCACTGGCGTGGACGATGAAATTGAAGATGGCGACATCGCTTACCAAATCATCGGCGCGCCGGCGGTCAGCACGGACACGAATTACAACGGCCTCGCTGTGGGCAATGTCAGTGTGTTGAACCAGGAGAATGACGTCGCGAATTTGGTGCTGAGCTTCAGCGGCTCAATCAAAGTAACTGAAGGCGGCACGACTAATTTCACGGTCGCGCTCTCCGTGAAGCCGCTTAGCAATGTAACTGTGACTTACTCATCGAGTGACACGACGGACGGAACCGTTTCGCCTTCGATATTGACGTTCACTCCCGATAATTGGAACGTGCCGCAAACCGTTACGTTGAGCGGCTTGAATGATCCCGCGCTCAGTGGCAACGCGAGTTATACCATTAGCACCGTCGTGAGTTCGACCAACCTGGGTTATTCGACGCTGGTGGTTCCCGATATTACTGCAACCACGATCAAGGCGGTTGGCTTGCCTTCCGGCCCGACGGTCTATGGTCTGGGAATGCCTCCGGTGGGCGTGGATGGTTTGGCCACGGTCAATCAGGCGATTGATTTCAGCGGCGCAACTTTCACGTTCGCACTGACGGTTCATTCGGATTCGACTGATATATTGAGCGTTCGCAATGATGTGGCCAACGGCGGCCAAATCAGCGTTTCGGGAAATACGATCAGCTACGGCGGCACCGCGATCGGTTCGTTCAGCGGCGGTTCAGCAGGCACGCCATTGGTGCTGACGATTCAAAGCGGCGCGGCGGCGAATGCGGTGCAGGCGTTGGTGGAGGTCGTGACCTTTGCTAGCACGACAACCAACAACTTCGCGACGCGCACGCTTCAAGTCACTTTGAATTACGGAGCGGGCAGCGTCAGCACCGTTAGTAAGAGCATCCGAGTCGGCCAGTTGCGAGTGACGCAATACCAGGACGGCGCGGATTATGGCTACGGAGTTTATGCCGATGAAGCGGACATCGAGATTTCTCAAGCTGTTCCCGGCACCGCCTATCCGGCAGGGTCGAATCCCGCGAACGGAATCTTTGTGCAACTCAACAGCAGTTCCAGCGACCACCAGGTTTTGTTGCGGTTCGATAATTTGATCGGCACCAACGCGAATCAAATTCCGCCGGGCTCGATCATCGTCTGTGCGGACCTGAACCTGAACATCGTCAACTCCGGTGATGGTTTTGCGCTGAACCGGATGTTGATCCCGTGGGACGCGACCAACTCCACCTGGGGTTCTTTCTCGGATCAAGTTGGAGATGGCGGCGTCGGCGTGGTGGCGGATGATTTCACCGCGAAGGCGACGAACTACTCGCAGTTGGGAATGTTCACGGAATCTGCGGGACCCAATGGCGGCACGGTGTTCACCACGACCACCACGGGCGCGGGGAATGTCACCATCGGAGTGACGCCGGACGTGCAGGCGTGGGCCAATGGCGAGACGAACAACGGCTGGGTTTGCGATGCCGAAGGCGTTCTAGATGCCGCAGGCAATCAGCCGTGGAATAACCTCACCGACGGCACGGGATTTTCGCCGTCGGAAGATCCGACGGTGGCAAATCATCCGCGCTTGCGCGTGTATTGGCTGCCGGCTGGAACTTTGGGCACGAGCTTCCGCTACGGTGTCAATGGCTACACCAACGTGTCGGATTGCGAGATCGTCCAAAGCTCGCCGAATGCGAGCACGGCGCGTGGCATTGAATTATTTAGCGACGGCGCGGATCAAGGCCAGTTGGATGCCACCGAATCGCTGATTCAATTCGGCAATATCGTCGGCACGGGCGCGGGCCAGATTCCTGCCAACGCGCACATTGAAGTGGCCATGCTGAATCTCGCGAGCTTGAATTCATCGGCGGCGGTCGGCGATGGCGGTGAATTCTACGCGATGCTGCAACCGTGGCAAGATACTACTACGACCTGGAATCAATGGGGAGCTAACGGCATCCAGACCGACGGAGTTGAAGCCGCGGTGACGCCGACCGCGACAGCGGGTTCGCCATTGCTGGTTCCCAATGAGCAGGGTGGTTATCACGCGTTTGAAGTGACTGCCGATGTGCAGAATTGGGCGAACGGCACGCTGCCGAATTACGGCTGGGGAATCCTTCCGTGGCCGAAGGGAAGCGATGGCTGGGGCATTGACACGTCGGAGTCGGCCAGTGAAGCGAGCCGTCCGCAGCTCGTGGTTTATTACACGCTGGTCAACAGCGGGCCGGCGCAGCCGAAACTTCTGCCACTCACGGTTTCCTCCACGCAAGTGCAGGTGAAGTTCAGCGGCACGATCGGGACGACCTATAGTGTCTGGCGAACCGGTTCGTTGGGCGGCACGTGGAGCATGATCGGCACGGCGCTGGTGGGTTCGGATGGCACGGCGACGTTCATGGATAACGCACCGTTGCCGACCGCGGCGTATTATCGCTTGTCGAATCCGTAATTAGTTAAGATGAAATCAGCGCACCGGCGCGGGCGAAAGCTCGCGCCGGTTTTATTTTTGGTAAAAAAAATTTCACGCCAATCCGCTCGTTAATTTTTCTCAAGGCGTCGTTGAGCGCCCGTTTCCAAATACAACTGCCCGCTTTCATTTTCGCTTGCGGCTTTGGTGGACAGCGGCCAATCTCCGGCTCTATCCACCTATGAATATAAGCAAATTTTCATGCGTTATTCTAGCTATACTCATTTCCATTCCCTCACAATTAATTGCCGCCAATGAATCCTCCACGCCCAATGCCGGCCCGCTAGCTTTCAAAACTACCAGCACGGGAGACCTTTCCTTCAATACAGGAGTGGTGAAAGGAACACTGGCGAAAGACGGGCTCGGAGAGGGATTGAAATCAATCACGTTTGTTGAAGGCAATGTCGCAATAGATGAGAACCACGGCTTGCTATGTCCGTATCGCTTTCTGACCCCACAGCGCCGCTATGGTTTTGGATCGTGGGAATGGCCGCGAACCGGCAAGGTGCTGTCAAACGGCGCGGCACAACTGCTATGGGGCAGCGCGCCGGATCGGCCATTTGCTTTCTCCATTGTTTATCGCTGGCAAAGCGCCGACACGCTTGATTGCACCGTCTTTTTTGCTCCGCAAACCAACCTCAATCAATTCGAGCTGTTCCTCGGCTCTTATTTCGACAAGTTCACGATTGGAAAAGCATACGTTCAAAGCGCGAGCGATGGCTTGCCCGGCTTGCAGGAAGCAACCAGCAACAAAGGTGAAATACAATTATTTCCCGGCAGCCAACAGGTATTGCCGATAATCAATGACGGACGGTGGAAATTTCCGCCTTTTCCAATGAATTTTGCGATCAAAGCTCCGCTTGCGAGTCCTTTGGGCATGAGAACCCAACCGGGAAGCGGCGTGAGTGTTATCTTCATGTCGCCGCCAGAAGATTGTTTTGCATTGTCCATGTGGACGAAGGGTTGGTCGCAGTGCGGATATTATCTTAGCCTCTTCGGCAAAGACATGAAGCCACGCCAGACCGAGGTGGCACATGCGCGACTTGTCTTCGGCAAAAACTTCACCGATTCACAGACCCTGGAGAAATACACCGCCTATCTCAAAGACCGACAGAACAACCACGATGACGCGTTGCTGACTTCGTCCGAAACGGCGGCGATGCAACAGGTGTTCACCGCGCCGCCCTCCGAAGTCAACGCCGTCAAACCGCCGGCGTGGCTTTCTTCCGAGATGCCAAAACCAGATGCCAATGGCTGGATTCAGTTGTTCGACGGAAAACATTTATTTGGATGCACGCCGTTGAGCGCGGATTTGGAGGCGCGAAAAATTGATCTTCAAGACGGTGCGCTGCGATTGGATTCAACGGCCCTCAGATTTAATGTGAATTGCAGCGACGTTGATATCCGCGCCCGTATTAAGAAGGTCAGCGGGACCAGCAATATTGACATTCGCTGGACCAAGGACGCGAACGGTTGGAACGGTTATGCAAACTGGTTCAGCGGAGAAGATTCTTTCAACGCGGGCAAGAACCAGGAGAAAAAGTGGAAGGGACTGATTAACACTCATGGCCCGAAGAAATACGACGGTTTCTTTGAAATGGAAGTTACGGCAATCGGCGACACACTCACGCTCAGGGCGGATGGTCAAACGATCGGCAGCGCGCAGGATAATTCCATCGCCAGCGGAAGCTTTGGCATCCTCGGAGCAAAAGGAACGACTCTGGTGGAACGCCTGGAAGTTCGCATCCTCGATAAGAAGCCGTGAGTCCGGAATCCCAGAGCGATTTCCCAAAGAATGTCTAAAGAAGATTTGAGCCTACGCTCTAATTCGCGCCGGGTGTTAGTTCGTTGACGCGCAGGTTGGCGAAGCTGGAGAGCGAGCGGTTGCCGTCGGCGCAGTAATCGCGCACGCCGACCATGCCGGTGGAGGCATCGGTGTTTTCAGCGGCAATGGCGGGGGTTTTTGAATGGTTGAGGTAGATGCGGATTTTTGGGCCCTGCGCTTCGATTTTTAGATGGTGAAATTTATTCGCGGCCAGTGGCATGGGGACGTGGATGATCGGGTGCCAGGAGTTGCTGGCGTAACCGAATTCCAACTGATTGTGTTCCGCGTTGATGCCGGCATAGTAGCCGCAATAGGCGTCGGGGCCGATGTCGGGCTTGCTGGCGCGAAAGATCAAGCCGGCGTCGCCGGCCGGGCCGACTGAGATGTCGGCTTCGTAAGTGAAGTTAGTGAAGGCGGTCGCCAGGGCGAGGGCTTTGGCGCCGTTCGCGGAGCCGGGCACGGTGCTCATGGCTTGGTTGCGGACCACCCAGTTTCCTCCGAACACCGTCCAGCGGCGGGGCCAGGTGGAATCGAAATTTTCTGTGAAGGCGCCGACAGCAGGATGGGGCGAACCGAGATAAGGAAACCAGCTTATGCGCAAATGTTGGGCGCCGAAGGGAACGAGCGTCACGGTGGTTAGTTCGTTGGTTGAAGCGACTGGGCTTGCGGGTGGCTCGAATGCCTGGTCGCCGCGCCAGCCGATGGTCCAGTCGGGAATTTGGCGCGCGTGGGCGAGCAAGGCAACGGAGGGTTGCGCTGGATCGAATGGATTTGGTGGCGGGGGAGAATTGCTGACGGTGAGCGATGCGGCGGGATTCGCCGGATTTAATTCCAGCGCGTAGTTCCACGGGGTCGTGGGGCGAATTTCGAATTCATCAAAACCCATTTTGTGGGCGTCGGGCGTGCGGACTTCCCATTCTTCGCCGATGCGCAGGGAATAGATGAGCGGGCCGCGGCTGACGGCGACGGAGTGGCCGGGGCCGGGTGTGGTCTGGATGGGCATAGGGAAATTCAACACGACGATGTCGCCGTCGGACCAGGTGCGTTGGAGGCGGAGGAAGGTGGCGGGTTTGAGTGCGCCCTGATTGCCGCCATTGATGGTGATGGAGGCGTTGGTGCACCAACCGGGAATGCGAAGTTCCAGCGGGAAATCAACCGAGCCAGTGAGCGTCATGCGCAGGCGGACTTGTTCTTCAAATGGATAGGCGGTGTCTTCGGTGATTTGAATTTGATGGCCGTTCGCCAAGGTGTTGACAACGGTGGGCGCGTAAACCAGCGCGGCCAAACCACCGTCGGCGGTGGCGGCCCAGGAATTTTGAACGAGCTTCGGCCAGCCCATGTGGAAGTTGTAGCGGCAGCAGGGATAGCCGGAGTCGGGCCCGGGCAGCGTGCCGTTGGCGTAGTCCTGGTTGAAACCGTGGCCGCCATGGATGGCGATGACGTTGTTGGGAACGGTATAATATTGGAGGCCTTTGATTTCGTTCGCGAGCGCGGCGGGCAGGGCGTTGAAGGAAATGGTTTCCAATCGGTCGGCCAATTTGGGATTGCCCGAGATGCCGACGGAAGTTTCCAGACTCAACATGGCTTCGACGATGGAACATAACTCGACCCCTTGCACGGTGGCATTGCCGGAGAGGAATTCGGTTCCGCTATTGATGTCGCAGGGCAGGGCGTTTTCGCGCATGAGATGATCCAGCCCGAGGGAGAGCGCGCGCAGGTCGCTGGGCTTTTTCGAGAGTTGATAATAGACGGCGGGAAACTTGAGCGCCTGCTCGACGTTGACGTTGTGCTTGGGTTGAAAATCCGTGCCGTAGAGGTCGAAGCTGTTGCTGGTGAAAATTCCGATCCAGTCGTAAGACTGTTTGCGCAACAGTTCGGCGAGCGCGAGGAGATTGGTGTCTCCATTGCGATTGTAGAGCCAGAGGGCGACGTCTATTTCATCGCCGGCGCGGGCCTTGCCCCATTCCTTGAGCGGATTGGCCGGGAGGTTATCGAGCATGTAATGAAAGTAATTGCTTAGGACGAGGGGCACGCGGGTGTCGCCAGTCGCTTCGTAGTAATCCCGCAGCGCATAAGTCGCGACCATGCGCGGCCACCAATCGCCGTTTGCGCCGGGTCCGATGTAGCCGTAAGTCCGCTGATGATCCAGCAACCAGTCCATCCATTTTTGCGCTTTTTGTTTTAGGCCCGGGTCATCCAGGACATAGGCGAGCGCGACGAGGCCTTTGAAATAATAAGGGCCGCGTTCCCAATTCTCGCCTTTGCCGCCGAGCCACGCGCTGTTGGTGCCGAGGTCGTTGGCGTAAAGGGTTTCAGCGTTGCCGGTGAGGCCGTCGCGTTGCAGTTGGCATTGGGTGAGCAGCCAGCCGAGTGGGTGAACGCTTCCGAGCGGAAGCGCGGTGAAAGGAGTTTTGAGCAACGGCGAGCGATTGCTTACGACCGGAGTCGGCGGAAGATTCGTGGGGAATGCAGCGGCGGGCGCGGGTGGCTGACTGCGGGCAACCAGAGAAAATCCGGCGGCCCAAATCATCAGCCCTGCCAATAGCGCGCGCATGCCTATTTGGCCCGGACGACCTCCACTAAACCAAGGTCCACGTATTGGCCGCCGGTGGTTTGATGGCAATGGACGGCGATCAAGTTCTTCCCGGGTCTAAGAGCGGCACGGCCTTCGGGTGTCAGCGGAAACATATCATAGCCGCTCACAAAGCCTCCGGCCTGAAGGGCGAGAACGCCGTTGATGTAAACCTCGGCATCCTCGTCGTGATGAAGCCACGCCTGGACATCATTGAAATCCGTGGCGGTCAAATCCACTTCGCGGCGAAGCCAGATGTCCGAAGTGTTCCACGTCGTGCCGACGATCGCGCCCGGTGTGCCGGACGTGCCGAAACCGCTCTGGCCATGTTTCCAATTTGAATCGTCGAAGCCGGGTTGCTGCCAGTTATTGCCCGGACGGTCGGTGGTATAATCCCACATCGCTTTGTGTTTGTCTGCGGCATTGAGAACCATTTTGATTTCCGGCGCTTTCGGCATGGCGGCCCAACCGGAAGCTTTGGTCTTATCGCGCCCGGCATATTTGTGCCACACCGCTTTGTCGTAAAGCATTTCGAGGAACACGCCGCCGACGACGGGGCGGGCGGTGAACCCAACCTTGCGCGCGGTTTTAGTTTGATACCAATCGGTCATGGGCGCGCGGTCGGGAGTGGCGTTCAGGAAAGCAATGATCGGGGCGACCAACGCTTCAAAGTCGTCGCGATTTTGCGTGAGCGTCGCGGTCCAGGTGATCCAATCCAGCTTGGTATAAGTTTCGCGGTTGTCCAGCGGGAGGCCGTATTGGTTTTGTATCTTGCGATAAAAAGCCATTTCCTTTTGCGCGACTTCGGCGGGAAATAAATTCAAGCCAAGGATGCGGTCCCAAACCAAATTATATTTCTGGCTCCAGGTGTTGGGCCGGTCAAACGCGAGGCGGAAATGATCGCCTTCAGCCGCCTCTTTTACCCAGCGCTCGGCAAAGCCGCGGGCGAGTTTCATGTATTCCTCGGACTTCTGTTTGTCGCCACGCATTTCACAAAGCTTGGCAAAAGAGCCGAGGCCGCAAATGGCTTTGGCGCTCAAATTCACATTGTGCGCGAGATGGCCGGCGAAGTCATCCGTGCAAAGCTGGTTCTCGGGATCGAAACCCTTTTCTTTCAGATACTCGGCCCATTGTTCGAGTTGTTTCCAATAAAGTCCGGCGAAGTCCGCGTTGCCGTCCATTTGCGCGACCGCGCCGAAGAGACACAGTAGATTGCCGCTTTCCTCGACCGGCATCTGATTGTTCACGCCGCGCTCGCCATCGCCATAAACCTGGCCGTTGGCTTGAGGATACGTGCCGAGATCGTGAGGGGCGAAAGGAAATTTCCAGCGGTCGCTCGCGGCGTAATTCATGAACGGCACGATGAAGGATTTGGCGAGGCTGGGGCCGAACAAAAGGAACTGCGGGGACATCGGATAAAAAACATCCGAAGTGCTGATGCAGCCATTGGAATGGTTCTCCTTGCAGAATTGCAAAGGCTGGCCGTTGTCGTCGGCCACGAACATGCCGGCGGCAAAACATTGGCGATAGGCGAGCGCGGCGAGTTGCGCATAATTTTCTCCGCCCGCGTTACGCAAATCGCCCATCAATTCGGTGTCGAATTTGACGCAGCGTTTTTTCAAGTCTTCGTAATCCTTCGCGGACTTGGTGAGCAGGGCGGACGCGTCATCGCCATTGCGCCGCCAATAGGGGCGCAGGTTTTTCTTCATGTATTGAATCGAATAAAGGTCGTCGTAAGCGAGCATCAGCCAGCAGGAGACGGGCTTGGCGCGCACGGAGCCGAGCTTGGTTGCGAAAGCAATGACGGTGTCGTTTTTTCCATCGCTTTGAAGAACCGACGCTTCACCGGGATTTCCATTCGCGACGAAACCGGCGCGAGCGGCAGCGGCGGGGGCGACGTTGGACAGGGTCTTTTTATTCTTCTCCATCGCAACATAAAAATAACCCCAGTCAATGCGGACGTCGTCACCCTTCCGGCGCAGGATGGGTTGCTCGACCGTGCCGACGCGCCAGGCGGTGAGGCCGGAAGTGGTGGCGGATTGAAACGTCACCGGCTGATTCGGTTCATTGACGGCGATTTCAGAACGGGCATCGAAATAAATTTCCACTTCGTGCGACTTTTGGTCTTTTGATTGCGCTTCCCACGACACATAAGTGACCGGGCGCGAGAGAACATTCAGATCGTCCGGCAGTGCGGCCGTCATGAAGGTGAGGGTGAGGTGGATGGTTTCGTTTTCGAATTCGTAAATGGTGCGCGTGGGGAGGACTTGCAAGCTGGTTTGCGCCAGCGCGGGCACATCGGCCGGCTGACCGCCCATGAGGCGAAACGATTTTCCGTCAATCCGCGCGAGGCTGGTGAGACGCTGGGCTTTGCCGGTCCAGTGGGTGGTGTCGGTATCGGTCAGTTTGTCAGCGGGCGACCAAATGCTGAAGTAAGGATTGCAGGCGACGAGCGGGACCGACGGCGGACGCAATGGTTCGGATTGCGCCGCGAGGGAAAAGTGAAGCGACCATAATATCAGGAATACCGTCCACATCGCGGGCCGAAGAAGTAGTTTTTTCATATAAGCGCCCCCACCATGTATAGCATGGGACGACGAAAGGCGATTAGCATTGTATGTGAACATCTCAGAAATATAGACCAGCGACCCGGTGTGTCATGTGGCATGAATTGGCCACTTTGTTCAGTTTGAACGGTTGGTGTGCTGAGGACGCATCTCATTATTTTGAGTGAGCTTGTATCGGTTTCTCGGACAGGTTGGGATAAGGTGTGGCAAGCCCCCCACCAACCCAGAAAAAAAATATCCCCAACCGCACCCACCACCACCTCGCTGAAAACTTGAAACTTGAAAACCGAAAACTTTCTACATTTCCAACACTAAATCACGCCCCCTCCGCCCGGCACAACCCATCCATCGTCCCCCTTACATCCTCCAACGTCCCCACCATCACAAACATCCGGCACGAATAATCCCCCGGCGCAATCCCCTTCGCGTCATTAATCCGAAACACACAATTCCACTTCGTCACCTTCGCCCAATCAAACCGAAACCGCCCGTACGTCCGTTTCGGCAACTTCGCATCCGGCGGCGAATAAATCCCCATCGCATAAGCCCCGTCCTTCGTCGAAAAAACCAGCGGCAAAACATCTTCCCGCAAATCCTTGCTCACCGAAATCAACTTCCGCGACCCCAAATCAAACACCCAAAAATCGTCAAACTCAATCGGCATATAACCCGTCAACGCCTCAAAAACCCCATGCACATGCCGCTCATCCTTCGGCAACGTAAACGTCACCCGATACTCCAGCGCATGCGGAAAGTTCGTCACCCCGATCCTCACCCGCTTCGACAACAAATGATTTGAAAGCGCCGTCGTATTCTTCGCCAAATTCCCCTCCGACTTCTCCCCCGGCAACAACCAAAACGCCATTTGATTCGTCGTCACCAACTCCGCCCCCGCCGCGTGCAGATACAACAACCGGCTCGTCGAAGATGGCCCCGCGCTATCATCCCGCGAGCCCCCCTCCGTCGGATTAAACGTCTCCCCCTTGATCTCCCCATCCACATCAAAATTCGAAGCCGACTGCAACTCCCGCCCATGATCCGTCGCATCAATAAACTCCTTCCCGCGCCAAACCACCGAACAAATCGCCCCCGCCGTCCGCGCTGAAGTCCGCACCACAATCTCCGACCCACCCGCCATCCCCCGAATCACCCCATCCCCATTCGGCAACCCCAACGACTCCTCCGGCTTTGCATCCAGCACCCCCAGCGGACTCAATCCCAACACAACTAGCAAAATAAACAAGCGCTTCATAAACAAGTTAGAGAATAAAAAAACTCTAAATCCTCCACCGAAAACTTGAAACCGAAAACCTCGCCCTTCCCGAATAGTGGCCGTCCACAAGGACCTCCGCGCCTCCGCGCCTCCGCAGTTAAAAAAATCGCGAAAAATTTTCCAGAAAACTTGAAACTCCCTCCCCATCGGCGATGTTCCTTTCATGCAACCGAAGTCCACACTCCTGCGCGGCCGCGGCGCCGGAGAAAACCCCGCCAACCGCTTCGAAAAAATTCACCTCGAACCCTTTGAAGACTACGACCCCGCCGAAGACCCCGCCCCCCAAACCATTTTCCTCACCGACAACACCCAAACCGCCATCACCTACAACAACAGCCCCGACGTCGGCTTCGATGCCAGCATCAACCCCTACCGCGGCTGCGAACATGGCTGCTCCTACTGCTACGCCCGGAACACCCACGAATACCTTGGCTTCAGCGCCGGCCTCGATTTCGAAACCAAAATCATGGTCAAACCCCGCGCCGCCGAACTCCTCCGCGCCGAACTCAGCTCACCCAAATGGCAGCCCCAAGTCCTCGCCATGAGCGGCGTCACCGACTGCTACCAACCCGCCGAACGCCGCTTCCAAATCACCCGCGCCTGCCTCGCCGTCCTCGCCGAATTTCGCAACCCCGTCGGCATCGTCACCAAAAACCACCTCGTCACCCGCGACCTCGACCACCTTCGTGAACTCGCCGCCCACGATTGCATCGCCGTCAACCTCTCCATCAACTCCCTCGACCGCGAACTCGCGCGACGCCTTGAACCCCGCGCCTCACTCCCCGCCCAGCGCCTCGCCGCCGTCGAAACCTTGGCCAACGCCGGCATCCCCGTCGGCATCATCATCGGCCCCGTCATCCCCGCCCTCAACGACCACGAAATCCCCGCCGTCCTCGCCGCCGCAAAAAACGCCGGCGCCCAATGGGCCGGCAAAGTCGTTCTGCGCCTCCCTTGGACCGTCCGCCCCGTCTTCGAACAATGGCTCAAGCGCACCTACCCTGAAAAAGAAGAAAAAATCCTCGGCCGCATCCGCGCCATCCGCGGCGGCCAGCTCAACGACCCCCGCTTCGGCACCCGCATGCGTGGCGAAGGCATCTTCGCCGACCAAATCAGCCAAATCTTCCACGTCGCCCACCGCAAAGCAGGCTTCACCACTGAAGACCGCTTCCCCCTCACCACCCAAAACTTCCGCCGCCCCCAAGGCCCCCAAATGGAACTTGGCCTCTAATCTTAAGTAGGGCAGAGTTGTGGACGCCATCGGCAATGATGGCTGACGGATTATACCGCCCAGCACCCTTGCCCCCGTCCTTCCGAACTAAAAACTTGAAACTGAAAACTTCCCCCATTCCGCGCTCCGCACTCTAAACTCCGCACTGGGCCAGCTCCTTCACATCCTTCACAAACGCATCCACGTCCTCCGCCGTCGTGTCCCAACTGCACATCAGCCGCGCGTCATCCGGGCTCACGTGCGTATAAAACTTCCACCCCTGCTCATGCAAACCCTTGATCATCGCCGTCGGCATCTTCGCGAACACCCCGTTCGTCTCGCACGGAAACGCGATGTTCACCCCCGGCACCTGACGCAACCCCGCCTCCAGCCGCTGCGCCATTTTATTCGCGTGCGCGGCGTGACGCAGCCATGCCCCGTCCTGCAACATCCCCACCCATGACGATGCCAAAAACCGCATCTTCGAAGCCAGTTGACCCGCCTGTTTGCAGCGATAATCAAACTCCTTCGCCAAATCCGGGTTGAAGAACACCACCGCGTCACCCACCGCCATTCCATTCTTCGTCCCGCCAAAACACAACACATCCACCCCTGCCTTCCACGTGATCTCCTTCGGCGCCACGCCCAGCGACGCCACCGCATTCGCGAACCGCGCGCCATCCATGTGCACGCGCAGGCTGAACCGCCGCGCCGCCTCCGCCAGTGCGCCCAATTCCGCCACCGAATACACCGTGCCCATCTCCGTCGCCTGCGTCAGGCTCAGCGCGCGCGGCTTCGGGTAATGCACATCCGTCCGCCGCATCACCATCGGCTCGACCGCCGGCGGATGGATTTTTCCGCCCACGCCCGGAACCAGCAAAACCTTCGAGCCATTCGAGAAAAATTCCGGCGCGCCGCACTCCGCCGTCTCCACGTGCGCATGCTCGTGGCATAAAATACTGTGATACGACTGGCAGAGCGAAGCCAGCGCCAGCGAATTCGCCGCCGTGCCGTTGAACACAAAAAACACCTCGCACTTCGTCTCGAACACATCGCGGATCATGTCCGCCGCCTTGGCCGTCCACGCGTCATTGCCGTAACCCGGCGCATGCCCGCGATTGGACTCCGCCAGCGCCGCGAACGCCTCCGGACAAATCCCCGAATTATTATCACTGGCAAACTGCCTCCGCGAATGCGTTTCCGATTTCATAAATATATTTCAGATCATTTCAGGTCATAGACCGCCGAACCTATTAGCCACAGATGGAACACCGAAAAAACACGGATGATATTCAACCAATGCGTGACGCCGCCATTCCCTATTCCGCACTCCGCACAGTGGCCGTGCGCAAGCACCACTCCGCACTTCCTAAATTTCCACCACCTCATCCGCCTCCTGATGCCCGTACGGCTCGCGCGTCCAGATATACCGGAACATCAGCGTGCGCAAAACCGCCGTCAAAGGAATCGCCAGCATCGCGCCGAGAAACCCGCCGAACAACGTCGTCCCCACCATCACCGCAATGATGATCGTCAGCGGATGCAACCCCGACCGTTCCCCGATGATTCTCGGCGAGATGATAAAATCCTCGAGCAACTTCACCACCGCCGCGATGCCCAGCACCATCAGCGGATGCGCCCAATCCCCGAACTGCATCCCCGCCACAATCAACGCGAACACCAAACTCGTGATCGTTCCCAAATACGGCACGATGCCCAGCACCCCCGCCACCACGCCGAGCAGCACCGCATAATTCAATCCCAGCAAAAGATAACCCGCCGCCAGCAGCACGCCCACGCACAATGCCACCAGCACCTGCCCACGAAAAAACACGATCAAACATTCATTGATCGCCTTCAGCACGAAAATCACCTCGTCCTTCGCCCTGCCTTCCTTGATCGGCAGATAATCCGTCCAATGCCGCGTGATCTCCTCCTTCTCCAGCAAAAAATAAAACAGATACACCGGAACCAGCATCAGCCCGATCAAAAATTCCATCCACGTCGAAACTTTGCCCAGTTGCGCCGTGAACCAGCGCGCCGCAATCACCATCGCGTGCGACAACGCCGGAATCATTTCATCGCCGCCGATCATTCCCGAATTGAACATCGGTTCTTCATTGTTGAGCGGCGACGGCGCGTTTGTGCCGACGCTCACCTCATTCACCGAATTCGTCACCGCCGATGCCGGCAGGATTTCCGCGCTGTTGGTTGACGGCGGAATCCGTTTTGCCGGGCGCAAAGCCTCGCGCCAGGTTTCCGGCAGTTGTTGGCCGAGCGAGCCGTCGGCAAAATCACCGAGTTTCGCGCCGATCTTTTCCATATAGACCGGCGCCTCATGCACCAGCTTGCGGCTCTCGCGATTCAACCCCGGCAACGCCGAGGCCAGCACCGACAAAATCAACAGCGCGGCGAGGCCGAACACAAAAGTCACCGCCCACATCCGCGGCATGTTCCGCCGGTGCTGAAGAAATTCCACCACCGGGTTCAGGATATAAGCCAGGATCAACGCCACCGCCATCGGAACCATCACCGCCGACAACCGATGCAGCACAATGCTCACCCCCCAGACCAGCAATCCGAGCAACACCATCACCACCGCCACCGAAAACATCGTGAGCGAAAACCACAACACCCGCGCCTGCCTTTTCGTCGGCGGCGGAAAGCCCAAATTTGTTTTCTTAGGTTCGCTCACAAGTTAAATTTATTTGCCCAACCGTGCCTTATCTTAGAGGACTTATCCTATACGATTATAATTACTATCAGTACCTCCGCGTCTCCGCGCCTCCGCGGTTAAAATCCAGCTCAACTCTGCCCGAGCTTCCTCGACTTCTCCGCCGCCGCCCGCACCGCGTTCATCAACGCCCCGCGCACCTTGCCCTTTTCCAATTCATGCAACCCCTCGATCGTCGTGCCGCCCGGACTCGTCACCATGTCCTTGAGCGCGCCCGGATGCTGGCCCGTCTCCAAAACCATCCGCGCGCTGCCGAGCATCGTCTGGGCCGCCAGCTTCGTCGCGATGTCCCGCGGCAAACCCGACGCCACGCCGCCATCGCTCAACGCCTCGATCATCAGATACGCATACGCCGGGCCGCTCCCGCTCAAACCCGTCACCGCGTCCAGCAGTGATTCCTTCACTGCAAACGCGATGCCCACCGCCGAAAAAAGTTTTTGCGCCAGCATGCCGTCCTCTGGCAGCGCCGCCTTGCCGAGCGCATAAGCCGTCGCCGAAGCGCCGATCAAGGCCGGCGTATTCGGCATAACCCGGATCAGGCGCGCTTTCGGCAAGCCATGTTCCAGCTTCGCCAGCGGCACCCCCGCCGCGATGGAAATCAACAAATGTTTTTTTGAAAACGCGCCGCGAATTCCCGCCAGCACTGCTGCTACCTGGTCCGGCTTCGTCGCCAGCACCAGCACATTCGCGAACTTCACCACCTCGGCATTGCTCTTCGTGATCTTCGCGCCCACCTCGCGCCCGAACGCCGCGCCCGCCGCCTCCACCGGATCGCTCGCCATGATTTCATCCGGCGTCACCAACCCCGCATGGACAAACCCGCGCGCCAGCGCCGTCGCCATCTTCCCCGCGCCCAAAAATCCGATGGTAATTTTCGCAGCCATGCCTCTTTCTAACACCCTTCCCGCCCAAAACAAAAGCCAAAACCATCCGCCCTAGCGAACCTATACCAAGCCAAATTGTGAGCCACGGATGGAACCCAAAACCGAATACCGATTAAATCACCCGCCTGTTCTACCGCGCTCAAATCGCCCGCCGCTTCTCATTAACCCCCAGATTCATCTGGGGGGATAACAACTATGACACACCCAAAACCGCTTCAGCGGTTTCCTCCCCCACTGAAAACTTGAAACTTGAAACTGAAACTTTTTTCTTTCTTGTCACCCATTTGTAACCATCCCGCCCTGCCTCCGTAACACCTTGCCTTTACCCTGAACTCGAAGTAAGTCGTAACTCAGATATTTAAACACGATGCATAAGTTCATCAAAAACCTGGCCTTGATCGCGGCTCTTTTGTCCGTCGCCGTCTCCGCGCGCGCGGCCAATGTCACCGTCAAAGGCTCCGACACCCTCGTCATCCTCGCGCAAAAATGGGCCGAGGTTTACATGAGCGCCCATCCCGACGTCAAAATCCAGGTCACCGGCGGCGGTTCGGGCGTCGGTTTTGCCGCGTTGCAAAATCAGGGCACGGACATCGCCGATGCCTCGCGCCAAATCAAAGCCAGGGAAAAAGAAGCCTGCATCAAGGCCTTCGGCAAAGTTCCCCGCGAATACAAAGTCGCCATTGACGGCCTCAGCGTCTATGTCAACAACGCCAACCCCGTCAAAGACCTCACGCTCGCCCAACTTGAAAGCATCTTCACCGGCCAAACTCGGAATTGGAAAGACCTCGGCGGCCCCGATGCCCCCATCACCATTTACAGCCGCGAAAACAGTTCCGGCACTTACGAGTTTTTCAAGGAGCACGTGCTGAAAGGCAAAGACTTTTCCGCCAGCGCCCAGACCATGCCCGGCACCGCCGCGCTCCTTCAAGCCATCAACAAAGACCCCAACGGCATCGGTTACGGCGGCGCCGCTTATGGCGAAGGCGCCCGCGCTTTGGGCATCAAGGCCAATGCCTCGTCCCCCGCGATTTTGCCCACCGAGGAAACCGTCCTCAACCAGACCTATCCCATCTGGCGTTATCTGTATAATTATGTGAATCCCGCCCTGGACAAGGACGCCATCCACGCCTACCTGGATTGGATTCGCAGCCAGGACGGCCAAAAAATCGTAAAGGAAGTCGGCTATTATCCGCTGCCGGAAGCCTTGCTGTCCCGGCAGGGATTGGCCGCGCAAAAATGATTTAGTGTTGATAGTTACAGTTGGTAAGTTCCTGCTAGCATAGTGCGCGAGCGGGCGAGAGGTCAGATCGTTCGATCCTTCGCCCGCTTTTTATTTTAACATGACGGACAAATCAAAACGCAGCATCGGCTGGATGGGCTTGCAACGCGGCCATCAGGCCCGCCCGCTTGAATGGCTTGTCGAAAAAGGCATCCTGCTCGTGTCCTTTTCGGCGATTGCGATGGTCTTTCTCATCTTCATTTTCGTCGCGCGCGAATCGCTGCCCATTTTTCTCGGCCAAATGAACAGCGCCTCCGTCCAGAAAGTCATTCCCGTCGCCGACATGGACAAACTCACTCCCGCGCAACTCCAGGATTACCTCGGCCTCACACCCAAACAATTCGCCGACATGGATGACGATACCAAAAAAACCTTGATGGAGGTCAAGGTGGATGCCGCCGCCGAAGCTTCCAAGGACAAGGACGCCGCCATCAACACCACCTCATGGCGTTATCTCCTCAAGCCCTATCAATGGACCGGCTACGACAAACCCGTTTATATCTGGCAACCCGTTTCGGAAATCCAAAAATATAACATCATCTCCCTCGTCATCGGCAGCCTCAAGACCACCCTTGTCGCGCTGCTGTTCTCCATCCCGCTCGCGCTTGGCGCGGCCATCTACGTTTCGCAACTCACTTCGCCCCGCAAACGCGAATTCCTCAAGCCCGCCATCGAACTCCTCGCGGGCATTCCCTCGGTCGTGCTCGGATTTTTCGCGCTCATCGTCATGGCCACCGTCCTGCAAAATATTTTCGGCTACCAATCGCGCCTGAACGCCTTCGTCGCCGGAATCGCGCTCGGCCTCGCGATCATCCCCGTGGTGTTCTCCATCGCCGAAGACGCCCTCACCAGTGTCCCGCGCAGCTACACGCAGGCCGCGCTCGCGTTGGGCTCCTCCAAATGGCAGGCCGCGTGGAAAATTGTTTTGCCCGCCGCGATTCCCGGGGTGTTCGCCGCGTTCATCCTTGGCTTCGGCCGCGCCATCGGCGAAACCATGATCGTGCTCATGGCCAGCGGCAACGCGAGCATCGTCTCCTGGAATATTTTCGACTCCACCCGCACCATGACCGCCACCATCGCCGCCGAACTCGCCGAAACCGTTTTCGGCGGCCAGCATTACCGTATCCTGTTCATGCTCGGCGTGCTGCTGTTCGTCGTGACTTTCGTTTCCAACATGGTCGCCGAACTCGTCATCAACCGCCTCAAGCACAAACTCGAAGGCAAACGATGACCCCCATCGCTCCCTCTCCCCATCCGCGCTCAAGCCGCTCCTTCGAGAGCGAGCGCTTTGATTTCGTCTCCTTCTTTTTTACCGGCCTCACCGGCCTCGCAACCTTTCTCATCATCGCCACGCTCGCCGTGATCTTGATCAACGTCCTCGTGAACAGCGCCGGCGGCCTTTCGCTGCGTTTCATCTTTGCCGGCACGGAAAAAGACATGTTTGACGTCAATCACGCCGGCGTCCTCCCCATGATCATCGGCACCTCCGCCCGCGTGCTGCTCATGACCATTTTCGTCATCCCCATCGGCGTGATCACCGCCGTGTATCTCACCGAATACGCCCACGCCTATTCCATTTACACCCGCATCATTCGCGGCGCAGTCAACAACCTCGCGGGCGTGCCCTCCATCGTGTTCGGCCTCTTCGGCCTCGGCTTCTTCATCAACTTCATCGGCCAGCACATGGACGCCATTTTGCACCCGCACAATCCCGAACCCATCTGGGGCAAGCCCGCGCTGATCTGGGCGTCGCTCACGCTCGCCGTGATGACGCTTCCCGTCGTCATCATCGCCACCGAAGAATCGTTGCGCGCGATTCCGCAAGGCCTTCGCGAAGCCAGCCTCGCTCTCGGCGCGACCAAGCTCGAAAC
Organism: Verrucomicrobiia bacterium; assembly: GCA_036268055.1. Lineage (NCBI taxonomy): Bacteria > Pseudomonadati > Verrucomicrobiota > Verrucomicrobiia > Verrucomicrobiia bacterium. The sequence continues at coordinate 46,717 of DATAUW010000012.1, forward strand.
TATCATCCGCATCGTCGTGCCGCAGGCGCTTCCCGGCATCATGACTGGCGGCATCCTCGCCGTGAGCCGCGCCGCCGGCGAAGTCGCGCCTATCCTTTTCACCGGCGCGGCCTATTTCATGGCCGACCTGCCGCACTCACTCCACGACCAATTCATGGACCTCGGCTATCACGTTTTCATCCTCTCCACGCAATCCCCGAATGTTGACAAAACCAAGCCCATCCTTTACGCGACGGTGGTGGTGCTGTTATTTTTAACCTTTGCTTTGAACATCGTCGCTATCTTCATCCGCTCGCGGATGCGGAAAAAATTGCGCGCGTTATGACCGAAACTCCACGAATCGTTACTGCGCCGCCGGCTGCCACTCCGGCCGTCAATCCCCCGTCGCCCGCCACTGCCACCGCCGCGGCTCCTTACATCGAGACCGAAAAACTCTCGCTCTTCTACGGCCAATCGCAGGCGCTCAAGGAAATTTCCATTCAGATTCGCGAAAAGCTCGTCACGGCGTTCATCGGCCCGTCCGGCTGCGGCAAATCCACATTGCTCCGCTGCTTCAACCGCATGAACGACCTCATTGATAACGTGCGCATTGATGGCCATATCCGCATCGCCGGGCACGACATCAACCATCGCCAGGTGGACGTCATCGAACTCCGCAAACGCGTCGGCATGGTGTTCCAGCGCTCCAATCCCTTTCCCAAATCCATCTACGAAAACATCGCCTACGCTTTGCGTTTGCAAGGTATCAAGAGCCGTTCCGAACTCGATGGCATCGTCGAGAACAGCCTGCGCGGCGCGGCGCTTTGGGACGAAATCAAGGATCGTCTCCACACCAGCGCGCTCGGTTTGTCCGGCGGCCAGCAACAACGCCTCTGCATCGCCCGCGCCATCGCCATCCGCCCGGAAATCATTTTGATGGATGAACCCGCGTCCGCGCTCGATCCCATCGCCACCGCCAAGGTCGAGGAATTGATCCTCGAATTGAAACGCGAATTCACCATCGTCATCGTCACCCACAACATGCAGCAGGCGACGCGTATCTCGGATTACACCGCGTTTTTTTACCTCGGCGAATTGATCGAATACGACCGCACCGCGCGCATCTTCACCAACCCCGCCCGCAAACAAACCGAGGATTATGTCACTGGCCGTTTCGGTTGACAATCACATGGAAAAGCCGACATTCATTATTGAAACGCCATGACCATCCACTTTGAACACGAGCTGGTGGAGTTGAAGGAAAAGCTGCTGACGATGGCCAGCCATGCCGAGAGCGCCGTCACCCGCGCCATCAAGGCGCTCGTCGAACGCGATGACGAACTCGCCCGCCGCGTCATGGCCGATGATGTCATCGTGGATCAATTCGAGAAGGAGATTGATGAGATGGCCATTCATCTTTTGTCCAAGGCGCCGCTCGCCAGCGACCTCCGGCTCATCACCGTCGCGATGAAAATTTCCCACGACCTTGAGCGCGTTTCCGACGAGGCCACCACCATCGCCCGCCGTTCGATCGAGTTGAGTCTGGAACCGCAACTCAAGCCCTACGTGGATCTCCCGCGCATGGCCAGCATGGCGCTGGAAATGTTGAAAGAAGCGCTCGATTCCTTCGTCAACCGCGAACCCGCCAAGGCCCGCTCCATCATCCCGCGCGACAAGGAAGTGGACCTGCTCAATAAACAACTTCACCGCGAACTTTCCAGTTACATGGTCGAACGCCCAAGCACCATCACGCGCTGCCTGAACCTGATGGTCATCTCGAAAAGTTTGGAACGCGTCGCCGACCACGCCGCGAACGTCGCCGAAGAAGTCGTCTATCTCTACGAAGCCCGCGACATCCGCCACAGCGGCCAGGCCCCCGCCACCGCGGCGACGAGTTAAAGAAAAAAGCCGCAGCGTTTTTCGCAGCGGACTTCCCTTCCTAATGGACCGCGGTCTATGACCCGCAGCATTGTTAAAAGAAGATTGCCGCGCAAGACTGGGCCGAGGCCGGTTTGACCTTATGCACCTGGCTGCGGGGCGTAGACCCGCGGTCCGTAGGGAAAGATTAAGCGTTGAAAAAATCTTCCCTCTGCATCATCATGGGCTCGTTCAGACAATCAACGGATTTCGCATGATGAACACATTCTCAAGACACCAATTTGGCGCACTGATTCTTTTCGCCTGTTTCCTGAATCGCCTGGGAATGGCCCTGTTCCGCGTAAAGCTCTACACCTTCAACAAATCCGTCCTGCTCAACACCGCTAACGGCCATTTTGACTACTCGTTTTCATGGTCTGCAACCGCAACCTGGTCTCTGATGATTTTGACGGCGCTCACCATCATCGGCCTTTGGCTGCTGCTGATGCCCGCCCGCAAAAAACTGCCGCCAAAAATCCAGTCCCAAACCAATCCGGATTAGATTTTTGAGACTTCAAACCGAATGAAATTTTTGTCACGACGCCGTCTTGGCATTTTCATTATGGGTTTATCCATTTTGATTGGCCTGCTCTTATGGTTGTCGGGTGTTCAATTTTTTACCGTGTTGCGATCAGACGAGATAAATTCAGGAGCAACCAACACCGTTCCCGCACAGACATTCGCCCATGCAGAAATAATTCGGATGCATTGGCCGATGAAAATCCTGCCATTATCCTTGCTTCTTGGTCTTGTTTTAACCGTTATACCTTCACGTAAAAATACTCCGCCAAAAATCCAATCGTAGCCGCGCGTTTATTTTCTCCGCGAAACCTTGCTTGCGCTTCCTCCGTCGCGCTTTAAAATGGAAACATGTCGCACGCTGACTTTGTCCATTTGCATTTGCACACCGAGTATTCGCTGCTCGATGGCGCCTGCCGCCTTGACCGGCTGATGGAGAAAGCCCACGAGTTGAAAATGCCATCGCTGGCCATCACCGACCACGGCGTGCTCTACGGCGCGATTGATTTTTACAAGGCCGCCCGCGAAAAAGGCATCAAGCCCATCATCGGCTGCGAAGTTTACGTCGCGCCCGGCAGCCGTCTCGAAAAGAAAAGTTCCAGCGGCGGTCGCGATGTTTATAACCATCTCGTCCTGCTCGCGAAGGACGAGGCTGGCTATAAAAACCTCATCAAGCTCACCACCGCCGCGCATCTCGACGGTTATTATTACAAGCCGCGCATTGATAAGGAACTGCTCGCATCGCACAAGGAAGGCTTGATCGCTCTCTCCGGCTGTCTCGCGAGCGAAATTTCGACCTGGATCACGAAAGACCAACTCGACCGCGCCCGCGATTCTGTGGACTGGTTCAAGCAAACTCTCGGCGCGGAAAATTTTTATCTCGAGTTGCAGAACAACGGCATCCCCGAGCAGGTTAAAGTGAATGACCATCTCATTCTTTGGGCGAAGGAATTCGGCCTCAAACTCGTCGCGACGAATGACGTGCATTACATCGAGAAAGGCCATTCGCACGCGCACGATTGCCTCGTCTGCATCGGCACGCAAACCATGTTGAGCGATCCCAAGCGCATGGGCGCCGGTTATCCCGCCGAGCAGCTTTACCTGCGCTCCGCCGAGGAAATGAAGGCGCGCTTCACGGACACGCCCGAGGCGATTCAAAACACGCTCGAGATCGCTGAGAAATGCAACGTCGAAATCGAGTTCAATAAATTGCATTACCCGGTTTTTCATCCGCCGGAACATTTCACGCGCGAAGGTTTTTTGCGCAAGCTGCTCGCCGAGGGACTCGAACGCCGCTATGGAATGGACGTCCTCGCCGAAGGCGAGAAATTCATCATCGAAAAAATCTCCGACGCGCGGCGCTTGCCGACCTTCATTCCCACGCCCGAACAAAATCGCGAACCAAACACACCCATCACGGACTTGAACGATCCGGCGGTCGCGGCGGCGGTGAAGGTCGTGATTGATCGCCTCGACGTCGAACTCAAGGTCATCGAGAAGACCGGCTTCATCAGTTATTTTTTGATCGTCGGCGACTTCGTGCGCTACGGTCGCGATCACGGTATTTCCTGCGTGGCGCGCGGTTCCGCCGCCGGGTCCATCGTGACCTTCTTGCTGGAGATTTCCAACGTGGATCCGATTCGTTACGGCCTGCTCTTCGAGCGATTCCTGAATCCCGAGCGCGTGAATCCGCCGGATATTGATATTGATTTCGCCGATGATCGCCGCGCGGACGTGATCGAATACGTGCGCAAAAAATATGGCAACGAATCCGTGGCGCAAATCGTCACCTTCGGCACGATGGGCGCGAAGTCCGTCGTGCGCGATGTCGGCCGCGTGATGGGCCTTGGCTACGGCGATTGCGACCGTCTCGCCAAGATGATTCCCACCGATTTGAAGATGGATTTGAACAAGGCGTTGAAACAATCGCCCGACCTCAAGACCGCGTTCGACACCGAGGAAGTCACCCGCGAATTGTTCGATACCGCCTTCATCCTCGAAGACCTCACGCGCAACGCCTCCGTCCACGCCGCGGGTGTCGTCATCGGCGACCAGCCGCTCGTGAATTTGCTTCCGCTCAAACAGGACGAGGACGGCACGCTCGTCACGCAGTACGCCATGAATCCCGTCGGCGAACTGGGCCTGCTCAAGATGGATTTTCTTGGGCTCAAAACGCTGACCGTCATTCGCAACACCTGTGAAATGGTCAAGGCCAGCAAAGGCATCGAAGTCCCGATTGATAATCTGCCGCTCGACGATGCCAAGACTTACGACCTGCTCAACAAGGCGCAAACGCTCGGCATCTTCCAGTTGGAATCCAGCGGCATGCGCGATTTGTGCCGCAAGTTTCAGATCAGTTCGGTCGAACATATCACGGCATTGATCGCGTTGTATCGCCCGGGGCCGATGGAGCTGATTCCCGAATTCATCAAGCGCCGCCACGGCGAGGTGAAGATCGAATACGAACATCCCTTGCTCGAAGCGATTTGCCGCGAGACTTACGGCATCATGGTTTATCAGGAACAAGTCATGCAGGCGGCGCAGGTGCTGGCGGGCTACACGCTCGGCGGCGCGGATTTGCTTCGCCGCGCGATGGGCAAGAAAAAAGTCGAGGAAATGCAGAAGCAGCGCGAGACCTTCGTGAAGGGCGCTGCCAAGACGAATCAAATTTCTGCCTCGAAGGCGAACCAGATTTTCGATTTGCTCGAAAAATTCGCCGGCTACGGCTTCAACAAATCGCACGCGGCGGCTTATGCGATCGTGGCATATCAGACGGCGTATCTGAAGGCGAATTATCCCGTCGAATTCCTCAGCGCCATGATGACGAACGACATGAGCGACACCAAGAAGCTCGGCGAGTTCATCAACGAAGCGCGCGCAATGGGCATCGAAGTGTTGCCGCCGGACGTCAATGAAAGCCAGGTGGTCTTCGCGCCCGCGCGCGGCGGCAAAGTGATTCGTTTCGGCCTCGCCGCGATCAAAGGCGTCGGCGAAGTCGCGGTGTTGAGCATTCTCGCGGCGCGAAAGGAAGCCGGCGAGTTCCCCGCGCTCGCCGATATGTGCGAACGCGTGGACATCCGCACCGTGAACCGCCGCGTGCTGGAAGCCTTGATCAAATCGGGCGGTTGCGACGCCTTCAAGGAAACGCGCGCGACTTTGTTTGCGCAGATAGACCGCGTCCTCGCGCGCGCGGCGGGAATTATTTCTGATCGCCAGCGCGGGCAAAGCTCGATGTTCGGCATGCTCGAGGAAAAAGCGGAAAAGCAGGAGACCTTCGCGAAGTTGCCAGAGTGGTCGCAACATGAATTGCTCGCCGCCGAAAAAGAGTTGCTTGGATTTTACGTGACCGGCCATCCGCTCACGCCGTTTGCGCCGCTGTTGAAAAAATATGCGCTCACCAACACCACCGGCCTCACTCAACTCCCGAATCGCGGTTTGACGCGCATCGGCGGATTAGTGTCGGCGGTGCAACAGGGCGTGTCAAAAAAGAGCAACAAGCCTTATGCGATGGTGACGCTCGAAGACCTCGAAGGCACGGTACAAATCCTGTGCATGAACGAGAATTACGACAAATATCGCAGCCTGTTTGTGATGAACAAAGCCCTCCTCATCGTCGGCGAAGTGAACAACGGCGAAGACAAACCGAAAATCTTTCCGCAGGAAATCATGCCGCTTGAGGACGCGCCGCGCAAATATACGAAGCAAGTGCATTTCCGATTGCACACCGCTCATCTCCAACCGCAGCAAATGTTGAACCTGCAGGAGCTTGCCTCGGCTTACCCCGGCAAATGCCCGCTCTTTCTCTGCTTCATGCGCCCCGGCGGCGAAAGCATTTTTGTCGAGACGCACGAGAAATACTGCGTCGCGCCTTCGATGCAATTACAACAAGCCGCCGACGAGCGTTTCGGCGACGACACCTATTACGTCAAAGTGGACAGCGCCTTGCCCGAACGCGTCCAGCGCAAATGGGAAAAACGCGGCGGCGACAACGGCGACGAGTAATCAAAGGGAGGGCGGGCGTACTCGCGAGCCGTAACTATTTTTCAAGGCTGAACAATTTTAATTTGCCCGGCCCTTGGCAAAAAAGGAGGCGATTCTTCCTCAGTGAAAAATTTCCGCAAAAAATTGCTGCATGTCTGCCCATGAACGCCGATCGGCCTTCTCATTGTAAGCCGCGCCTTTTATTTTCATATCGTCAGCGTCCTTTTCCGTGAAGCTGTGGACCGCGCCGCCGTACAACACCATCTGCCAATCCACTCCGGCTTCGCGCATTTCATTTTGAAACGCGGCGACATCTTGCGGCGAACTAAACGGATCATCCGCGCCGTGAAGCACGAGCACCTTGCCCTTGATATTCTTTCCGTCCGCCGGGTTCCGTGAATCCAATCCGCCGTGGAAACTTACGATGCCCGCAAGGTCCGCGCCGCTACGCGCCAGTTCAATGGCCGTCGTGCCGCCGAAACAATAACCGATAGCCGCGACGTGTTTGCTGTCCGTGAGATCATTCTTTTCGAGCACGTCGAGCGCCGCCTTCGCGCGTTCACGCAAAAGACCGCGATCACCCTTATATTTCCCGGCCTGCTGGCCGGCTTCGGCGGTGTTTTTCGGGCGAATGCCTTTACCGTAAATATCCGCACAGAAAACCACATAGCCCATTTGCGCGAGCATCTCGGCGCGATGCTTTTCATAATCGGTCAGGCCCATCCATTGATGCACAACTAACACGCCGGGGCGTTTGCCCCTGGTGGAATCATCATAAGCGAGATAGCCTTCGAGCGTGGCAGCGCCGTCTTTATATTCGACATTCTCAGTGTGAACCGCGGCGTGGGCGCGCAGCACGCCGCCAAAAGTCAGGAATGCAATCAAGGTTGTGATTAAAATTTTCATGGCAGCAACTATGGCACGCGCGCGACCAAAAATCCAGCGGGAGGAGTTCTTCCTTACGGACCGCGAGCCTATGACTCGCAGCAACGTGCATAAAGTAATGCCGTTCTCGAATCAGCCTGACGCGACAATCTCAATCGTGAATTGCTGCGGGTCATAGACCCGCGGTTCGAGAAGTATCCTTAGAAAATTTGCAGCGCATCCAACACCGCCTTGATGCGCGGGACTTCGTGCGTGCGATATAAATCCGTCTTCCCCAGCGCCGCCATCACCGCGAAAAACGGTTCCGCGCTGCGCACTTCTTCGCCAAAAAATTCAAAAGCATGCGGCAACGCGTGGCAGGTCGGAAAACCCAGTTGCCGGAGACGGAAGGTGTTTAAAAACGTCGTCAACTGATGGCGCACGCGCACGGCACTATCCTGAAGATTACGATAATAAAATCCCAGGCCCGGATCTATGAAGATTTTTTCGACGCCGTTGCGCGTGGCCAATTCGATCTGCCGGGCAAAATATTCCTCCAGCATCGCCGTGGGATCGGTGGTGAAATTGAAATCGCTGACGTCGCGCACATTTTTTCCCTGCACATGGCAGATGATGACGGCGGCATCGTGCGCGGCCACCATGCGAAACAATTCTTCGCCACGCTCCACGCCAGTGAGATTCAACACACTCGCGCCCGCTTCAAGGCACGCGCGCGCCACTTCGACTTGATACGTCTCGACCGACACCAGCAAACCCGCCGCGCGCAAACCGCGAATCACTGGCAGCAGGCGGCTGTTCTGCAAACCCTCATCCGCCCGCGCGGCGTGCGCCAGGCTCGATTCCGCGCCGACATCAATGATGCGCGCTCCTTGCGCCCCAAGCACGCGCCCGCGCTGCACCGCTGCTTCCGCGCTAAGGCAAACGCTCTCGCGATACCACGAATCCGGCGAAAGATTGATCACACCCATGATCGCCGGTTGCGAATTGAAAGTGAACGGCTTGCCCCCGATGGAAAATTCCTTCACGCGCGCGTGCGCGGCGGCGCGATGCTTCTCCAACAACTCGGCCAGATATTCGAGTTTCAACATCGTCGCCATCCTACTGACACCTTGTGTAATTGAAACCCCATTTTTGCGGATCAAATGTGAAGGTGCGCATCCTATCACTGTTCTTAAAATTCCAGCCAACCGTCCAAGCGGAGACGACTGTCAGTCTTGTCCAGAGAAGCGCGCATCTCACGTGCAGTAGCCGGTGTTTCGTCAGCCACATCTTTTCCCTCCCTCTCAATCAATAATACCTAAACGGTTCTGACGGGGAGGACGTCTGTCAAACTTTGGGCTTTGAAGTTGGCGGCGGCGCGAACATAGTTACGGTGGTTTTTCGCGCCATGACCAAAACGGAAAAATTACTTTGCGAACTGATCGCGCTGCCGAGCGTGAACAATGCGCTTTTGCCCGCCGGACATCCGCGCGCGGGTGAACAACGCGTCGCCGATTTTCTCGCCGCGACGCTCGTATCCGCCGGTCTGGGTGTGGATTTGCAGGAAGTGTTTCCCGGTCGCAACAATTTGCTCGCGCGCCTTTCGCCTTCGGGAAAAGTTCGCCAGCGCATTCTGCTCGCGCCGCACATGGACACCGTGGACGCGGCGGACGCCAAACAACTTTCGCCGGAAAAAATCGGCGATCGCATTTGCGGACGCGGCGCTTGCGACACGAAAGGTTCCGTGGCGGCAATGGCAGGCGCGCTTTGTGAACTGGCCGGAAGCAATCGGCGTCCGCAAGCGACGGAAATTATTTTTGCGGGCCTGATAGATGAGGAAGTAGGGCAAGCCGGTTCGCGCGCGCTGGTGAAATCAAAATTAAAAGCGGATCTGGCCATCGTGGGCGAACCGACGCGGCTGGAAATCATGACCGCGCACAAGGGGAACTTGTGGCTCAAGCTGGAAACGCACGGCCAAGCGGCGCACGGCGCGCGTCCCGACCTCGGCAAAAACGCAGTGCATGAAATGGCGCGTGTGGTGGATTTATTGGAAACGGATTACGCGGCGCAACTGCGCCAACGGCGGCACGCACTTCTTGGCCGCCCGACCATCAATGTCGGCACGATTTCCGGCGGCGTGCAGGCGAATATCGTGCCCGACTATTGCGCCATCACGATTGATCGCCGGACGATTCCCGGCGAAACCGACGCGAGCGTGCTGCGCGAAATCAAGGCTCTCCTGAAAAAGAAACATTTGCGCGCCACCTTCGCAAACACCAAAGACGCTCCCTGTTTTCCAATGGAAACCGACACGCGTTTGCCGCTGGTGCGGGAATTCATGCGCAGCGTGGGCCAATCGCGCGCGCGGGGCGCGGATTATTTTTGCGATGCCTCGGTGCTCTCGCGCGGCGGCACGCCGAGTGTGGTGTTCGGCCCCGGCGACATCGCGCAGGCGCATACCGCGGATGAGTGGATTTCGGCAAAGTCGCTTGAACGCGCCCGCGAAATATTAGTCCATTTCTTGTCGGCGTTGCCGTGAAAGCGCGCTAATCTCATTACATTCATGCCTGCTGAAGCCATCGAATCGAAAACCGCCGTCTCGCAAAACCACCAGGGCTCGTTCTTCCGTCAAAGCGGCTGGATGATGATCACGGCGGTGGGCGGCGGCGCGCTGATGTTCGCGGTGCAAATCATCGCGCGCGGATTTTTGAAGGACGACGAATACAGCGCGTTCGTGGCCCTGATCCAGTTGACGAACTGGATGATGATTCCCTCGCTCGGTCTGCAAATGGTCTTCACGCAGCAAACCGCCGCGGCGCGAACCGAGCAGCAACGGCACGAACTCGTCGGCACCATGAAATCGGTTTTGCTGTGGACTTTTTGTCTGTGGCTGCTCATGGCCGTCATCGCGTTGGGCGGAATGAATCATTGGGTGGAGGTGCTCAAGCTGAAGAACGCAACGTCGCTGGTACTGACTTTGCTGGTGGGATTCACAATGTTGTGGCAGCCAATATTTCAAGGGCTGCTGCAAGGGCGCCAAAACTTTTTTTGGCTGGGCTGGGTGGCGGTTTTTAATGGCGTGGGCCGATTGGTCATTGGTGGATTTATCGTGCTGGCATTGCACGGGCAAGCCTCCGGGTTAATGACGGGCGTGCTGGCGGGTTTGGTCCTGGCGGTGGGCACAGGCGGGTGGCAAAACCTGGATTTGTGGCGGGAAACGAGCGCCAAATTCGACGTGGCCGGCTGGTTGAAACGGGTCGTGCCGCTGACCCTGGGTTTTGGCGCGAGCACATTTATTTTCAGCGCGGATGCGATCGCGGTGCAGGATTACCTCGGCGCGAATGGAGCGGCGGCGGATTATATGTTTGGCTCGACCTTGTGCCGCGCCATTGTCCTGTTCACCGCGCCGCTGGCGGCAGTCATGTTTCCCAAGCTGGTGCACAGCCGCGCGTCATCGCAAAAATCCGACCTGATGGGGCTGACCCTGCTCGTGACCGGCGGCCTGTGTGGCATTGCGGTGGCGGGATTATGGCTCGTGGGCCCGATCATATTTCATGTGCTGAAAAAAGATCCGAACGGCCTGATGCTTCCGCTCATGCCGATGTTCGCGCTCGGCATGGTTCCGCTGGGAATGGGAAATGTGCTGCTCTATAATTTAATGGCCCACTCGCGATTCAAGATCGTGCCGGCGACCGCCGCGCTGGCCATCGGCTATTGGTTCGCGCTGCAACATTTCCATGATTCATTCAAGATGGTCATCGAAACTTTTGATATTTTCACCGTTGTCTATCTTGGGATTTGCGCGTTGTTTAATTGGGTGCTGGATAAAGACCCGGGCATCGCGGTGGAAACCATCGCGACCCAACCATAGCCTCAACGCAAAAACTTCCCGCGCGTCCTATTTCAAATTCGCGGGATTCAGCGGCTTCAATTCCTTTGGCAAAAATATTCCGTCCTTGCGGATCAATTTATCGTCGAACCACACTTCGCCGCCGCCCCATTCCGGACGCTGGATGAGCACCATGTCCCAATGCACCGCTGAACGATTTCCATTATCCACGTCCTCGTAAGCCTGGCCGGGCGTGAAATGCAGCGACCCCGCGATCTTTTCATCAAACAAAATATCGCACATCGGGTTCAGGATATACGGATTGAAGCCCAATGAAAATTCGCCGACGTAACGCGCGCCGGCGTCCGTGTCCAAAATTTCGTTCAAGCGTTTCGTGTTATTCGACGTCGCTTTCATGATTTTGCCATCCTTGAATTCGAGGCGCACGTTCTCAAATTTCGACCCCGAATAAATCGTAGGCGCGTTGTAAGTGATCACGCCATTCACCGAGTCTTTGATCGGGCAGGAAAACACTTCGCCGTCGGGAATGTTGCGGTCGCCCTTGCACATCTTCGCGCCGATGCCTTTGATGCTGAACTTGAGGTCCGTGCCTGGTCCCTTGAGATGCACGCGGTCGGTTTTTCCCATCAGCTTTTCCAGCGGCGCCATCGCGCGTGCCATCTTCGCGTAATCCATCGTGCAAACGTCAAAATACAAATTCTCGAATGCCTCAGTGCTCATGCCCGCGCCCTGCGCCATGCTCGGCGTCGGCCAGCGCAATACGACCCAGCGCGTTTTGTTCACGCGATAATTCAGCACGGGGCGCATGATCTTGGAATACATCGCCAGCTTGTCCGCGGCCACGTCCGCCGTTTCGTTGGCGTTCGCGCTGCCGCGCACGGCGATGTAAGCATGCACTTTTTTCATGCGAAACATCTCCATGTCCCGCACCAGCGAGGCATGCGCCGAATCCGTGTCCTTCAAAATCTCGCGGCTGATGCGCGTGTGGCGCACTTCGATCAAGGGTGTCGCGCCCGTAGCGCGCACGGCGCGCATGAGCGCGATGGAAAATTCGTCCGGCACGTCAATCATGTCGAGCAGCACGCGCTCGCCTTTTTTGAGCCTGGTGGAATAACCGACGAGTAAGTTCGCCAATTTTGCGTAACGTGGATCAGTCATAGTTGGTTTTATAACTAACCATAGAACTCAAAAATGTCACCCTGCAAATTAGTGCCGTCCCGGCGAGGTTTCGGGGGCGCGGCCAATCTCCTCTATTTTGGGGAGAGACTAATTGCGCGAGTCCGGGTATTACTTGGGAAAGCCGATCCAAGCAATGCATCGAAAATCTATAATTATGAAAAATAATCACTCAGTAAGCCGCCGTAAATTTTTGCAAACCGGAATAATAGTGTCGGGATTTCTCGCGGTAGCGAGTCCTTCACCCGTGTTTGCCGGGGCGACCAAGCCGGAGCGCGATCCGGACGATGGCTTGAAGTTGGGAATCGCGTCGTACACCTTTCGCAAATTCACGCTCGACCAGGCGATTGCGATGACCAAGCAAACCGGCCTGAAATATATCAATCTCAAAGACACGCATCTCCCGCTCAATAGCAGCGCGGCGGATTGCGTGGCGGCGGCGGCGAAAATCAAAGCTGCGGGACTCACGCTGATGGGCGGGGGTGTCATTTATATGAAGAACGACGAACACCAAATCCGGCAGATCTTCGAATACGCGCGCAATGCGGGGATGCCGATGATTGTTTGCAGCCCGGAACCCGAGGCGCTGGACATCGTCGAAAATATGGTGAAGGAATTCAATTTACGCATCGCCATCCATAACCACGGCCCGTCGGACAAAAAATATCCGTCGCCCCTCGATGTATTGAAGATGGTGGAGCATCGCGACGCACGCATGGGCATCTGCATGGACGTTGGTCACACAGTCCGGCTCGGGCAGGACCCGGTGGAAGTGATTTCGCAAATCAAGGAACGCCTTTATGACTTTCACATCAAGGACATCAACCAGCCCAATGCCAAGGGCCGCGACATGGAAGTCGGCAAGGGCATCATTGATATTGTCGGAATCTTCAAGGAATTCCTCGCGATGAAGTTTCCGGGTCATATCGGTTTGGAATACGAAGCCAACGGCGATGCGCCCCTGCCCGGCGTGATGGAATCGGTCGCCTACATGCACGGCGTCCTCGCGGCGGTCTAAACTCGCGCATTTTGCCAGCCGCTATCGTATCCTCGCTTTCGGGGATAGTTGAAATTAATGCGGGGCGTTAGGATTGAGCGTCTCCTTATGCACATATTTCAAAAGCTGCGGCTGATGCGTTCCAATGCGCGACGATTCTTCACGTTTATTTTCGCGAGCGGCTGCGGCTTGGGGATGGGGTTAACGGTCTCGGCGCAAAGCCCCGCGTCGAATGTCGTGCATGCCGTTGAATCCGCGCCCGCGCATAATGAACCCGCCGCCGGTGACGCCGAACCTTATGATGCCAGCGCCGTGCTCGCGCCGTATCATGGCCCCGTGGTAAAGGGCGTGGATACGCAAACCCTCACCGGCAAAGTCATGTGTGGTTATCAAGGCTGGTTCGGCACGCCCAACGATGGCAGCGGCGACCGTAATTGGCGTCACTGGACGAAACATTTCGGGCCGCTTGGCGATGGCAATGCGAAAGTGGATTTGTGGCCGGACGTTTCCGAGTTGCCGCCCGGCGAGCGTTACGCGACGGATTTTAAATTGGCCGATGGACGCCCGGCGGACGTGTTCAGTTCGTTTCGCAGGCCGACGGTGCTGCGGCATTTCGAGTGGATGGAGCAGTATGGAATTGACGGCGTATTTGTGCAGCGATTCGTCAACGGCCTCAGAAACCCCGAAAGCCAGGAGCATTGCAATCAGGTGCTGGCCAACTGCCGCGAAGGCGCGAATACGCATGGCCGCGCGTACGCCGTGATGTATGACTTGAGCGGGCTGGACGAAGGCCGCATCCACGAAGTCATGGATGATTGGCGGATGCTGCGCCGCAAGATGGCCATCACGGAAGACCCCGCGTATCTGCATCATCACGGCAAGCCGGTCGTCTCGGTATGGGGCGTGGGATTCAGTGATCGCCGCCGTTACACGCTGGATGAATGCAAGCAACTCGTCGAATTTTTAAAACAGGATGGCTGCACGGTGATGCTTGGTGTGCCCGCGCATTGGCGCAATCTGAACATGGACGCCATGAGCGATCCAAAATTGCTCGAAGTGATTGCGATGGCGGACATCGTGAGCCCGTGGACGGTCGGGCGATACAAGAATTTGGAAGAGGCAGAGGATTATGCGGACAATTTGTTGAAACCCGATCAAGCCTGGTGCCGCCAGCGGAAGATTGATTTTCTGCCGGTGGTTTTCCCCGGGTTTAGCTGGCACAACATGTACACCTACGGGAAGTCCAACCAGATTCCCCGCCAGCGCGGGAATTTTTTGTGGAAACAATTTACCGATGCCAAGGAAGCCGGAGCTTCGATGGTCTATGTGGCGATGTTCGACGAAGTGGATGAGGGCACGGCGATCTTCAAGTGCGCCAACAATGTGCCGGTGGGAACGGAATCCAAGTTCATCACGCTCGAAGGTTTGCCGAGTGATTATTACCTCAAGCTGGTCGGCTCGGGGACGAAACTTTTGCGTGGGGAACTTTCGGCGGAGGCGCAAAATAAAATGACGGAATCCATGTCGGGTTCCGTTCATTGACGCAGCTTCTTCCGCGCTGAAGAACGCGCGGGAAAGCGGTGGGGAATTGTTGTACGCAACCAATAAATATTATGACGGAAGGAATGTCTCTGGTAACGCGGGCCGGTTTTCAAAAGGTGGCTAAATTTTACGCCGCGGGAATGATCGCGCTGGGCGTCGTGGGATTTATGCGAGTGGGCAACGCGGCGGACACGCCGGCGGCGTTCGAAACTTCATCGGCTTTCACCGGAGAAAAAACCTCGTGGCATGGCTTTGATCGCTATGACTTTTTGATGGACGAGCAAACGCTGGAGATCAAACCCATCAAGGCGCAGGACGATGAGAAGGACGGCATCCGCCATAATATTGACGGGCAGCGCCGCTGCATCGTCGTCGTGCCGAAAACGGCGGCGGCGGGCAATCCCTGGTCGTGGCGCGGCTGCTATTGGGACCATCAACCGCAAACCGAAGTGGAATTGTTGCACCGCGGTTTTCACATCGCCTACGTGGAGTCGAGCGCGACGTTGCGTCCCGGAAAGACGTGGGAAGCCTGGTACGATTTTCTCGTAAAACATGGGCTCGCGAAAAAACCGGCGTTCGTGGGCATGAGCCGCGGCGGGGAATTCTCCTACACCTGGGCGACGATGCATCCCGACGAAGCCGCGTGCATCTACGCGGATAATCCCGGCGGCAGTTTTCAGATCATGACGAAGCTCGGCGAACTGGCGACCAACAACGTGCCGTTGATGCATGTGGTCGGCAGCATTGATCCATTGCGGGGCCGCGTGTCGGACCCGATGGAAAATATTTACCAGCAATTCGGCGGGCGCATCAGTGTGATGATGAAGGAAGGACGCGGGCATCATCCCCACAGCCTGCACGATCCAAAACCCATCGCGGATTTTATTGAGACGAGTGTGAATGAAACGCTCGCAACGCCGCCTGAGTATACCGGTCACCGCTCGCGGCACAGTTTTTTTTACAGCATCGAAAACATGTATCGCGATTTTCCGAAAGAAGGCACTTACATCGCGTGTCGCGGCCCGGTGTTCACGAATTGTTATGACCGGTACGATTTTGAATTGCCCGGCGTGGAAGGCACGATTTGTGTCATCGCGCCAAAAACTTCCGCGGCGGGAATGCCCTGGGTTTTTCGCGCGGATTTCTTGCGGCGCGACGCGGCGGTGGACCTCGCCCTGCTCGCCAAGGGTTTTCACATCGTCACCGGGCCGGTTCCTTACAATTACGATGGGCCGCAAGTCGCGAACTGGAACATTGTTTATAAACATCTGACCGACGCAGGCTTTTCCAAAAAGCCGGTGATGGAAGGCGCGGGCGAAGCGGCGGGTGAAGTGTATGCGTGGGCGATTGAAAATCCCGACAAAGTCTCCTGCATCTATGCCGCAAATCCGCAGATGCGCAGCAATCTCGCGAAGACCCAGCCGCTGGCGAACCTGGAACCGCTGGCGAAAGCCGGCGTGCCGGTGTTACACATTTGCGGCAGCCTGGACCCGTTTCTGGCGACCAATACGCGCGTGGCCGAAGAGCGTTACCAAAAGTTCGGCGGGCACATCAACGTCGTGATCGAAGACGGCGCTGGACATTATCCGCTGGAGCCGAAGGATCCGGGCGTGGCGGTGGATTTCATCACCCAACACGCGAACTGATTCGCAAAAATATTTTATGAAAGATTCGTTTGTGAGTGGAGCGCGGATATCGGCGCGATCCATTGGAAAGTGGAAAATATTTTTTTGCGCAGCGATGCTCGCAGGCAGTTTTATTTTAACGAGCATCACGGCGAGCGGCGAGGATATGAAATCACCGCCGGCAACCGCCCGTACCGGCGGTTACGCTTTTGACAAAACCATTTCGCGCGAGGTGTTGGAAAATTATCTGGCGCGTTCCATCACCATGCAGGGAATGTTGAATGGCCAGGGCGACCTGAAGGAAAATATTCGCATGCTCAAAGACATGGGCGCGAAATATATTGGCCGGAGCATTTGCCTGTGGGGCGGGGAAGCGAACCTGTTGAGCAACTTCACGCGCGCGAAGGAGCAAGTGCCGCTGGTGCATGCGGCGGACCCGGACATTGTTCTCGAAGCGTGCATCTTTGAAATCGTGAGCCGCCAGGTAAAACAAGTGCCGGTTCCCGCGTGGGCGTTTGAGGCCTTTAACCTGCCGGTGGAAAAAAGAAATTTCCGCTACGAAGACATCATTTATCCCGAAGGCCAGGGCCGCAAATGGAACCAGAACGCGGCCGTGCCGGACGTCAGCAAGCCCGAGACGAAGCTATGGTTTTATTTCCTCGCTCGCTCCTATATTGATCTTGGTTTCGAGGGAATTCATTGGGGGCAGGTGGAGTTGATGGCAAAAAATGATCGCGGAAATGCAAGCTGGGAACAGGTCCTGACCATGACGCGGAATTACGCGACGGAACATGCGCGGCGCCACATGGTTTTGTGCAACGGCCACACGCCCAGCGGCGGCCTAGCGCGACAAGGAAAATTGTTGTTGGACTTCCACGCGTTTCCCTTGCGCGTGATGGAAGTTCCCGACAAACCGGAGGAAGCGATTTTGAAAGTCGGATTCTCGGATGGAATTTACGGCCACAGCAAAGGCGGCCTGACCTACAGCGGTTGGTCCTGCGAACATTTGCCTTACCTGGTTGAACTGGATAATTACGGCGTGAGTCGGCATCCAAGCAAGCCGAACGAGCCGGGAAGTTTCAACTGGGTTTGGGGCTACGACGAGATTAGCTGGTTTGCGCATCAGAACGCCGAATATCGCAGTAATTGGCTGAACTACGCCTGGGACTGGGTGCGCAAGACCGATACTAACGGCTGGCTTGAAATGCCTGGCAGCCGCGTGGTGCGTTCGCCGCTCGACCATCGAAACTGGTATTACGCGAATAATCCAAGTCCAACCGTTCCCAATGGCCTGGGCGATGAGTCTGTGATTCGCGCCATTTGGTCAAAAGATTCCGCCAAAGATGCGTCCGCAGTTTCCGCGCGTCAGTGATCATGAGCTTGTCAAAAAGTTGATGGTTTAAAATTCGTCACGCGGCGAAACGAATGCCGCCCTCAAGTTTTTCCACGCTCTTGCGAAGTTTTTTCAACGCCACGTTTTGAATCTGGCGGATGCGTTCGCGCGTCAGGCCGAATTTGTGGCCGACTTCATCGAGCGTTTTTTCATTCTCGCCGTCCAGGCCGAAACGGCAGCGAAGAATTTCCAATTCACGCGGTGCGAGCGTCGAAGTCAACTGACGAACCATATTGGTGTTCGTCTTCTGTTCAAGCTGCTCGTAGGGCGTATTGGCATTTTCGTCTTTGACCGTCTCCGAGATTTGGTTGGAATCTTCGTCGCCATCGAAAGGAGTTTCGAGCGAGATGGGGCGGATGGCCGCGGTGCGGAGTTGCGCGATCTTGGCCGGGCGCATGCCCAACTCGCCACCCAATTCTTCATCGGTCGGTTCGTGTCCGAGTTCCTGTTGCATCTTCACAGCGGCGCGGCGGATGCGAAACAGTTTATCCACGACATGAATCGGCAGGCGGATGGTTTTGGATTGATTGGCGAGCGCGCGCTTGATGGATTGCTTGATCCACCACGCGCTGTAGGTTGAAAGTTTGGCGCCCTTGGTGGGATCAAAACGCTCGACCGCCTTCATCAAGCCGACGTTGCCCTCGCTGATCAAATCGAGCAGCGGCATGCCGCAATCCTCGTAACCGTGGGCGATTTTTACGACGAGCCGCAGATTGGCTTTGATCATCTGCTCGCGCGCGACCCGGTCGCCGCGTTTGATTCGGCGGGCGAGCGTCACTTCTTCGGCGGGCGTGAGCAGGCGGGTTTGGCCAACCTCGCGAAGGTACAGTTTGAAAGCAGTGTTTCCATCGTAAGGACGGCGGTCATCGCGGCGCACGGCAGGTTCCGCGGGTGCGAGAGTAGGCGCTTCCGGCTTCAACAGGCGCGTCAGATTGATGATTTTTTCTTCGTTCGGCTGCGGAGAAAATTTCGGCCGGCGCGAAAGAGATTTTACCGGTTTAATTTTAAGCGAGCTTTTACGTTTAAAATTGACGCGCGACACTTTCATGGATGTTTTTTTCATGATGCCCTTAATGGTTCATACGCTATTGAGATCGAAGTTGAATGCGACCGTTGCGATTTAGCCAAGCTGCGAATTGAAAGCCGAAACGGGCATGGCTCCCGGACCGTAAATATGGGAGAAACGACTCTTCCTGGCGCCGCCCGATTTAGATTTGAGGTTCGTGGGAGTGGAGAGATTGTTCACGATCTGGTTCTGAAGCAAACGCGAGAAGTGGGTCTTCATCGTTTCCACGAGGTTGTTCCAACGGCTGGCTTTGCCGAAATGAGGGACCATATTTGGACCGTCACATCTGCTGGAAATCTGGTATCGAGAATTGTTCGTCATGCTATCATTTAACGCTAGAGATGTGCCACGAGCCTGGCTGACAGCGATTGGCAAAAATATTAGGGAAATGAAACATTCCTCGCGCGGGCCGATTTCCGCAGAATGCAAGATGCGAAGATGGGGGTTTTAGTGAGTGGCAGAATGCGAAAAGAGGAAAAGTTAAGGTTTACGTTTTCGGTTTTCAGGCCCCATCCTGAAATAGATTGGTACTTTGGGAATAAAAAACCGGAAACGCTTACCGATTGTTATTTTCCGATGCGGGAATTGCGGAAGACTTCGTGGACAAATTTTAATTTCTCAATCGCGGGATCGGATAAAACGAAGGGATAGGCATCGAGCAGACCCATGCCGCGATTAAGGGAGTTGAGCGCGTGGGTCAACGGAAACCAACTGGCGAGGATGGTTTCAAAATCGGCGTCGCGGTCGTCAACGCGCTTGAGATCAGTGGACATGGATTTGGCGGCGGGGTGATTCGGCTTGAGCGAGACGCCGAAACTGTGCGCCGTCTCGACCATATCCACGATATGAAAATAATGCGCGCCGGTCTCCGCCCAGTCTTCCCACGGATGCGTCGTCGCATACGCGCTGACAAAATGGGTTTGCCAATCGGGTGGTGGCCCTTGCGCGTGATGACGCTTGAGCGCGGCGGCGTAATCGGTGGTTTCATCGCCGAATAATTCACGAAAATGCGCGAGCCATTGGCTGTTCGCGATAAGCCGATCCCAATAATAATGCGCGACCTCGTGCCGGAAATGGCCAAGGAGCGTGCGATAGGGTTCGTGAAAACCGACGCGGCGGCGCTCGCGTTCGGCGTCGTCCGCTTCGGCGATATTCAAGGTGATCAAGCCGTTCAAATGACCAGTGAGGGCTGGCGGTCCGCCGGGTACGTCGGCAATAAATTTAAAACGCAATGAGGGACGATTTTCGGCAGGCGCGCCTTCGGTCGGAAGTCCCAAGTGCATTAAGGTATAAACCAGTCGGCGCTTGGCCTTTTCGAGTTTGCGCCAGCGCTCGAGATTTTCGGCGATAGACAAATCGGGAATCATCTCGTTGAGGCGGCAGGATTCGCAAAAGGGATTGGGGTCAGCCATTAAGACCATCCAATTACACACTTCATGCTCGCTGCTGTTTTGGCATTGGCGATAGAGCTGATTTCTAAAAGCGCTAGCAATGGGCCGCCAGGATTGGCCGCCTTCAGGCACAAGCGCGCCCAGTTCGCCGGCAGCCGGTAGGAAACCGAGAACGTGGCCGCATTTGACGCACTTGACGTTCTCGAAAAAAACGAGGCTGCCGCAGTTATCGCAATGAAATGTTTTCACCGTAGAATTTTGTCACGCTGCTTTAGCACTCGAAATGCCAGCTTAAGAGAAGAATTAGAGACGAGTTTGTGCGGAGAAAGCTCGGCCAAAATAATTTACGCAAAAAAAGAAATTGCGAAATGCAGCTAGGCCGTAGGTTGTGCGGCAAATTGCGAGAGGCAACAATTCAAACGTGTTCGCGGCAATTTGCTTTCGAAATAATTGCGTTTTGCTTTCTAAAAATGGGGAATTTGATTTAACCGGGGCGAATAGACATAAATTGGCGTCAAAACGCCGTGGTTATGGTTGGCATCGCGCCAGCTTGATAAGAATTAATGAAAGGCAAAATATGATCGGCACGATATTACTAATTGTTCTAGTGCTTCTTCTCATCGGTGCACTACCGACCTGGCCGCACAGCCGGTCATGGGGATATGCGCCCAGTGGCACCTTGGGAACCGTTGTCCTCATTCTATTAATGATGGTGATGCTCGGCTGGATTTGAACACCATTTTCTCAGCGCGAATTTAAATTTATCAAGCAAGTCAACCCATCGTCGCACCTCGCGATGAATAACCAGAAAGCAAAATGAAAACTCAAACTATATTCAAGAGGGCCGCTTCAATGTGCGGAGCCGCGCTTGTGACTTTTGGTCTTAACGCCTACGCGGCGCCGGGAGTTGTTGTAGGCGGTGGAGCGGCGGGCACGCCGCCGCGCACTGGAACACCGATGAGTCCAAACACGACAGTGCCCAATACGCCGGTTCCCAATAGCCCGAACCTGACACCGCCGAGTAATCCAAATCTGACGTCGCCCACGAGTCTTAACCTCACGCCGCCAAGCAACCCCAACTTAACGTCGCCGAACAATCCTAATTTGACGCCTCCAGCGAATCCAAATCTGACGTCGCCCAATAATCCCAACCTGACTCCTCCGGGTTCTTTAAATAATCCGAATACACCAGGGACGATCAACACGCCGGGTTCGATCAATCCGAATAATCCTATCTCGTCGAATCCAAATATTCAAAACCCAGCGGTCAATAATGGCAACGGTGGAATCCGGGGCGGAGTGACCAATGGATTTAATCGCACTCCTAACGGTGGAAATGGCACGAATGGATTTTTTATTCCCGCGACTTCCAACGGTGTTCCGGTAGTTGGCCCCGGCGCTGGCACGCAGCACTAATCTTTCGGTAAAACGTCCGTTCAAAGCCCGGCGACTTTTGGTCCGCCGGGTCTTTTTTTAGCCACAGGTGTAACACGAATTAAACACGGGTAAAAATGTTCCGAGAGGATAGTAAACGAATGATCACTGTAATAACGTGCTTCATCCCAGAGATTCCATAATTCTCAAAGGTTAATGGTTTGTACCGATCACAAGCTGATTTGATCCTCCTTCTTGCCACTTGCGAGAAGAAGCTTGGTCAGAATAGAAGCGTCAGAGTGCAGAAAAAATTCTTCAATGGACCGCAGGTCAGGATAAAACCACGAGCGCGTTTTATATAAAAGAAGACCCCGGCGGTTCTCTTTCCGCCGGGGCGTAGGGGGATTTTAGCGGGTTTTGTAAATTTTTAGAAAGCGACACGCACGCCAGCCCGGCCCAGGCCATAGTCGCGGTCGCGGTCGGTCCATACCCAGCGGGCATCCACGAAGATGCCGACATTATGGATGAAACGGTATTCCAAGCCGCCGCCGACATGGCCGAAACTAGCGATCACCGGGTCAAATTGATGACCGCCACCAGCGAACGCATAAGGCGCAAAACCGGAATTTCCGATGGGAAGGCGCCCGATCAAACTGCCGGAGACATTATCCACGAAGTTGTGGCGGGTATCTTCCGAGTAAGCCTCAGCGCCCACGCCCAGGTAGCGGAGGAAAAAATAATTAACCCCAAGACCCGCGCCGAGCCGCGAATCGTGCCGGATACGATGGCCGGAGGGATGATCAATGGTATGTTTATCCAACGCATCCGTTCCGAACAAATCCACCGAGAATTCGTTTGCTTGATAGAGATCATCAGGGTTCTTGTAGAAGAGACCCCGATCAGTTTGGCCAGAGGGTTGGCCGGAAGGTTGTGCATGGACTTGATCGTAGGCCAGAGTAGGAGCCGGCGCATCAGGAATGGTGTTTTGATTTGCCGCGGCGGGCTGATTGTCGGCCAGCAGCGGGGTGGCGGCGGCCATCAGAATCGTTCCTCCCAGTATAAGTTGCTTTCTCATATTTCGATGTGGTTAGTTTGTTGGTGCATTTAGTAACTCGCGTTTACGGCAATCTCATTAGCTGATGAAATGCCAAGAGAAGTAATATATTTGTAAATTGCTTATTATTAGTGCATTGCGAATTTGTGGCCGGCAAAAATTTCCGATGAAATAACCCGCCATTGCTGATTATTCGCGAAATAAGAAAGGCAATTTGCGGGAGCGTGCCAATCCCTCGAAACATAAAAAGATGCGGCAAAATTTTTGGACGAACGATAATCGCTTGCCCTCCAAGTGACGGTAACGCCCGTTGATAATTCCATGAGGTGCCGAATCCGGACAAAACAACGAATCGGCCAGAATTCTTCAGTCCAGCGTTTGTGCTTATAGGGATTTAAAGAAAAATTCTGCCACAACTAGACGCCACTTAAGATAGACATTGACGGAAGCGCATATTCCCGCTGGCAAACTCTTTAAAATGTTCGCTAGATGGAATTAATAAGAAAACAAAATGCTTGTCATTATCTAATGGTGCGCTAAAACTTCGCCCGGGTTTTCCAAGTGGCTTAGAACTATTTTTCCAAACAAAATGAAGCCTTTTAAAAACAATAAAAAGGTTTTTAACCGGCCAGCCAGCATGCTCTTGAGGCTGGGTCTATCCGTTTTTCTGCTGTCGGCGATTTTATTTGAACTCGGCTGCGCCAATGTCTCTTACCGCCGTATCACGACTAAAGCAGACGACGAAGCGGGCGAAGGAATCCGTTATTACGATACGTCGCCGTATATCCTGGTTCAGCGGGATACGAATTCAAATTGGGCCACTTCAGTGCTCTACCTTGCGGACCACACCAAGAAAAATCAGGCGAACGCCTTCTCTTTTCTGGCGGTAAACAATACGAGCCTCATTTTCACGAACGGCGTGATGACCGATTCGACTGCTGCCACAGATTCTTCTGCGGTTCCCGCAGCTATTGTGCAAGCGGCGGCCCAGGTGGCTCTTACTGCTACTAAAGCGGTTTCTTCTAATCCCGCTCTCATCGAATCTACTTCATCTGAACTTGGAGAAGCAGAGAGAGTTCCAATCACGCTTAAAGATTTCCTAAACCTAAATCCGATGGAAACCAATCTAACTAAACCGACGGTATTTTTATTTAAAATTGTGAAAGTAAATCACGACTGGGGTTTGGTGGGCGCATCCGCTCCCGATCTTGATCGGGTTGATGTTAATGCGGCGAAATAATGTAAACCCTGCGCTATCTCTATCCGGCTCTTAGCCCAAATGAAAATTGCTTCGATTAAAAACTGCGTGGCCGCAATCGCTGGATTCCTTGCGATTCTATTGCTGGCGGGTTGTTACACGAGTGTCACTATGCAAAAAGTCGGCCCGGACCATCCCAATCCCGAAGGTGTGCGGGTCAATCTTCCGGCTTCATTTTTAGTGGGCAGGCTGGATACAAACTTTGCCACTATTTCACTCACGTTGACGACCAATGATGTCAAGAATCCTCGCACATTTGTCACTACTCTTTTGTCCGGGGAAAGTCCGGTCATGGCTGATCTCTTGAATAATTCAAAGGCGACAGCCGCAGCGTTGGCCAAAGATCGGGAAGCGTATGAAAACCAAAACGATCTATCGAATGCCCTTCATGACGTCGTGATCAAAGCGATGGATAATTTTATCCAGTTACCGGTCGCGGAACTGAGCCAGTTGACTAATCATCTGGATGCGAATGGTGTGCCCGTAGGACTGCTTAAGCATGCCGCCGATGGAAGCCCCAATGCGCAATTTGTGGCGCACGGGCTTCTGATGACGGGTTTTCCACAAGTTCTAAGTCCTTTAGCCACGGACATGAATCAGTTTGGTTTTCGGGATTTCGATGCCTTTGCCCGGCAGCTGCAATATCCCACGAACGCAGTGGCGATAAAGTTGTTTCAGTTGGTGGCGGAAGCGGACAAGCAAGCCAGGGCGGACCGCCAGGCGCCGCCAGAGCTGGCCTATGCGTTGACAGCCTATATTGAAAACAGCGACAAGGTAAATGCGCTGCCGTTTGATTTGGTAAAGCTCCTGAACAAATTGGTCCAGGGGAAAAAAATTGACCTGAGATTGGTATCCGAGGTGCGCCCGGTACGCATTAACGATGTGGTCGGACTTGTTTCGGCTCTGACAGAAAAGCGCGAAGATAACCAACCCCTTGAACAATTATGGACCGGTTTATTGGAGCCAGATCAGCAGACACTAAATAGTTTTCAAACTAAGCAATTCGATTCTGATCGGGCTGAGAGTATCCTGCTCGATGCCGTTGAACGGGCTTTGACTTCCTATGAAATTGGAAACAGAAAGCAAATGGTTGATGCGCTTGCCCCGTTTGTGTCGGCGAAGACCCTTTCTCCCGAAACGATTAACTTAGATAAATCCACGATTGGCGCCACTTCTCCGGCGCGTTTGAACCGCTGGGTTTTGCGCGATGCTTATCCTGATTTTTTGGGCCAGCCTGATTTGGCGAAAGTCATCTATGATGTGGAGACGTTGCCCGATCCCGACGAGGAATATGCCATTTCCGCCGTGCAATTCCTGGCCAAACAAACCGTGGCTATTCATCGCACTCCCGAAATGTATTTGGCGGAGATTGATATGAATCAGGATTCCACGACGATCGCCGCAGCCGTCGCCGCGGGCACAGGCCAATATTTCCAAAGAAATCAAAGTTCTCAGGTCCAGCAAGCCACCAATACCAACGGCGTTACCACGACTACAGTAACCACGACTACCAGCACAGGTTCGGGTGGTGGTGGAGGCGGCGGTGGCGGAGGGGGTGGAGGTGGGGGCGGTAACAGCGGCAGTAGTGGAAGCGGCGGCGGTGGCAGCGGAAGTAGTGCCAATAACGGAGGCGGCAGCGGTTCGAACAGCGGCGGCGGTGGCGGTAACAATGGCGGTGGCGGCAGCACAACCAAACAGACGGTCACCACTGCGCAAAGCAATGCTGCCCCGGCCGGGCCGATTGTCATCGTGTACCGGATGGTTGAGACTTCTTTGCCTGAGGATGATTTAGAGGCTTTGAAATTTTCAAAGGACAATTTTGTAGAGATTCAAGATCTGGTAAATAAACTAAGCCGAGACACGAACCAGTTGGCCTCACCATTGCAGGAAGTTGTGATGAAAATCACCGAGCATCTTAACCAGGATGAATCTATAAAGTCTCTGGAGCATAAGCCTGTGCTCGAAAAACTGACCGCCATATTCAATCTCTTGCTGCTGGATAAAAAATTATGCACACAAGAATTGCTTAATAAATTCCACGCCTCGCCGCAGACGTTGAAACTCATGGCAGCGCGCACTCATGCGGCGCAGTCCCCAGCCGGCAAAGACCATGTGCCATTCGGCGTGGCGAATCTCATGCGGTTGAATCGAAGCTTTCTGCAAGATGTGTTTCCAAATTCTCTCACGACGGCTGGCAACGTGAAGTTAGAGCAAGTGGGTTTTAAACTTTTCAACCTCTCCGACCGGGAAACGCCAGTGACGCCACCGGCAGCCACTTTAACGGGCTTGTTGCATCAACAGAAATAACGCCGCTAAACTGTAAATTACGTCCTCACTTCGCTTTGGACGGAAGCGCTTCGCCACTGGAGGGCGATGGGGAATTTCCCACCTTCTTTTCCACGTCCTGCACCTGGACGGGCTTGCCGATGTTCGGCACCAGCGCGCGGATGAAGGCATTCTTCAACAAATTGCCCACAGCGGGAAAAACTCCCACGTGGCTGTTCGTGTAACTTCCCGAAATCGGAATCTGCGTGGCGAGCTGATCATGCGGATGATTTTTAAATCCGGCGCTCAAAGTCCCAAGGATTCCTTCCCAGAAAATTTGCAAAATGTTTTTCTTCCGTTCTTTGTCCCACGCGAACACATCCAGGTTTTGAAACAGGACTTTGATGAAGCCCTGATAATTTCCATCCACCGACGCCACAGAAGTGAAAAGCGAAAACCGCCCTTTCTCGACATCCGCTTTTGCGTACGCCCGGAGAAAATCATTCAGCGCGGTCAGGTCCACATTTGTGAGCGTGGCATTGATTTCATAAGTCGGGCGCAATGCCAGCGGGTCGAGCTTCACCGCCATGGTAAACTGGCCATCGCCCAGCGCCTGCGCGCGCGCGGTGACGCCCGCCGGAAGTTTTTCCTTTTTATCGCGCGTATTGGTGAGGTTTGTCGCCACGAGATAAAGATTGGTGATGTAAATATCCACCGGCTTGGATTTGAAGAAATCTTTGAAATGCACGTTGCCATTGCGGATTTCAAATTGGTTCAAATCGAACGGATAAAAACTCTGCACGGTTTTTTCCCAGGGCTGACCTTTGCCGGATTGGCTTTCCTTGTCGGTGGGACCGGAGACGAAGTTTAATTGCGGTTCTTCCACCGCGATCTCGCCCACCACCGAGCCGTGAAAGAGTTCGCGCCATTGTAATGAAATATCAATCGCGGGCGCAGAAAAAAACGGGACGGGCACGGCGCCGCCGGTTTTGGAGATTTGCAGGTCGCGGATTTTATACGCCCCGCGCCAAAGATGAATATCAATCGCGTTCACGTGGCCGGTATATTCGGGCAACTTGGCGAGTTGTTTATTGACGTAATCCCTCACGATGTAAGGCATCGCGATGCGCAAGGCGCCGAGCAGAACAATGATGGAAATTATTGTGATTTGGATCTTGAGGCCCAGATGTTGCCAGCGTTTCTTCAACCCGCGCGGTTTTGATTTGTTGGCGGGCTCGGAATTTTTTGAGGGAAGTGGCGCGTCACTGGAATCACTTCTGCGAAAAGTCAATTCTTCAGAACGGCGATGGTCAGACAAGTGCGTTTTATCTGTTTTCACGAGAGCAGGGAGGTTCGTTTATAAAAACCGGCAGCCAAACGAGAACGCGGGCACCCGCTGGCAAATGACTTTCATCGAGATCAAGATGGGCACGGCGAGCAGCGCGCCCAGCACGCCCCACAAACATATTCCGAAAAGCAGCGCGACAAAAATGACCAGCGGACTCATCGTGAAATGTTTTCCCAGTAAAATCGGCGTGATGAAATCCGCTTCAGCGATGTGCAAAATCAAATACCACGCCGCCGGCAACAGGCCTTTCGGCAACGAATCCGCCGTGAGCACGCCGACTGCGGCGATGATGATGATCCCGACGATGGGGCCAAAATAAGGAATGTAATTCAACAGCGCCGCGAGCAATCCCCACAGCGCCGCGTTGGGAACGCCAAGAAAATACAATCCGGTGCCGACACAAATTCCCAACGTGAAATTGATCCACGAAACCGTGAAGAGATAATTCGAGATGGTCTGCTGGACTTCCTGGGCGATGCTTACTGCGCGATGCTTGTCACGGATGCCATCGCCGTCAAAGATCTTGTTCAAAAAAGCGTCGCCCATCGCGAGAAACATATAGAGCAAAATCGTGGTCTCGATAAAGCCGCCCAAAAACCCCGCCGTCCAGTTGATGGCCTTGGTCGGATCGGAAGCTTCCTTAACCTGTACCGGGGCTTGTTTGGTTGTTGATTCGCCGGTTTGACTGAGCATATCCGTGGCCTGTTTGATTTTTTCCGTGGGCAGCATTTTATCCATGCGTTCGCGCAACTGCCCGATGCTCTGCGGCGCGTTGCTGATCCACTTCATGGCGGGCTGGCTCAATTCCACAAATCCGAAAGCGAGGATCGCGAGCAGGACGCCGACGATCACGCCGGCGCCGACCACGCGCGGGACGCGCCACCGCATCTGCCAAAGGAGAAGCGGCTTGAGCGCCATCGCGCCGACTGCGGCCAGCGACACCGGCAAAAAAACCGTGCGCGCAAAATATAGAAACCCGATAATGCCCAGCGCCGTCAAAATGCTCACGTGGGACGCGAGCGAATGGGCGGGTGCGCGGCTGGTTAATTTATCTTCGTCAAGGTCTTCTCCCTTATGCCACGTGCTGAAACCGGATGAAACCGATTCATCGTGAGCACTGACTTTTTTTACAGCACGCATAAATTTTTTCGATTATCCATTCAGACTCGCGGACCGTTGTATCTTCGCAGGAGAAGTGCCAAGCGCTAACGCGCGATAACCAGTTGAGAGCATGGACTAAATTTTTCTGAACCTCTGGCTTGGGGTGCAAAATGCGGCTTCATAGGCAATTTGCCGGGGCAGGTCATTCATTGCGGCGCTTGCGCTTGTCTTTATAATCTTTGATGAGGATCGTCAAAATCAACCAGCCGGACCCTATCAAGGCGATGAGAAAACAGACCATTGCCACCCCCGGATAGCCGAACAGCTTGAAGCCCGCGCTGTTCACTTGCATGAGCAGCGAGGCGCCGATGATCAGGGCGGCCAGGATGACGCCGGTGGTGATGCGGTTGGCGATTTTTTCAAAACCGTTGAGCAAATGATGGGCATCGGGAGTCTTGACGTTCAGTTGCAATTCCGCGTTGGCGGCGGCATCGAGGAGTTTGTTGACGCGTTCCGGCAAGCCGCCCACAAAATCCTTCATCTCCAGGAATGAGCCGAATAGTTTCGCGGGCGACGCATTCCTGAGCAAGCGATTCGTCATGATCTTTGTCGAGTTGCGGCGGATCGAGGCGTTTGGATTAAAGTTTGGCGACAGAATTTTTCCGATTTGGTCGAGCTGCATCAGCGTCTTGCCCAGGATGGTCAGTTCGGATGGGCAATAGAGGCCGGTTTCGGCGGAGATGCGTCCCACCTGCAACAGCGAAAGGCCAACGTCTTTTTGCTGGATGCTTTTGTTGTTTTGCTCCGCGACCAGGAGCCCGACTTGTTTGCGAAAATCCGTATCGTCGAAGTCGTCCGTCGTCTGACTGACGCGCAGGACAATTTTGGCGACGTCATCACCGTTGCCATCGCTGACCGCAAGCAGCAGCCGCAAAAGATTTTCCTGCATGCCAGGCGTTACGCGGCCGACCATGCCCAGATCAAGCAGGGCGAGTTTGCTATCTTCAGTCAAAAAAACATTCCCGGGATGCGGATCCGCATGAAAAAAACCGTCCACCAAAACCTGCTTGAGATAGGCCTCGAATAATTGTTCAGCGAGGGCATCGCCTTCGATGTCGAGGCGCACGAGCGGACTGAGGCTCGTGATCTTCGTTCCGCTTACGTAATCCATCGTGAGCACATCGCGCGAGCAATAACCCTGGACTGGCAAGGGCACCAAAATGCGATCGAACTCGCGAAGGTTTGCGGAGAGCGTCGTAAGGTTCGCGGCTTCGCGTTGATAATCGAGTTCCTGCATGAGCGTGACCTTGAACTCAGAAAGAACCTTTACGAATTGATAACGGTGGCCGACGTCGGTGTGCTCGTCAAAAAATGCCGCGATCTCCTCCAACGCCTCAAAGTCTTCGGCGATTTGCGTACGAATATCCGGCCGCTGCACTTTCACCACTACGGGCCGGCCATCGCGCAACGCGGCGCGGTGGACTTGCCCAAGCGAAGCCGCCGCCATTTGTTGTTCTTCAAAAAATGAAAATGCCTTGGAGATGCGCGTGCCCAATTCGCCCGCGACGATGCGTTCCACGTCCGCATACGGAAATGGTTTTACTTTGTCCTGGAGACGCGAGAGCGCTTTGAGATAGGGCTCAGGTAAAAGATCGGGGCGGCTGGAAAGCAGTTGACCAAGCTTGACGAAAGTCGGTCCCATCTTTTCCAAATCATCGGCCAGCTCGTCTGGTCGGGGCTCGCCCGGTTTTGAAGGAAGCGCCCCAGCCCCGGCAAGGCTTTCCAAGTCGAATTCCTTAGCCAAGTCGGATCGGCCATATTTGAAAAGCAAAAGCGCAATATCTTTATAGCGCTTCAGATGATGC
The DNA here is from genome assembly GCA_036268055.1 of Verrucomicrobiia bacterium. NCBI lineage: Bacteria > Pseudomonadati > Verrucomicrobiota > Verrucomicrobiia > Verrucomicrobiia bacterium. Next base: position 77,282 of record DATAUW010000012.1, read on the forward strand.
GGTTTAAAGGACAGCTTCATAAATGATGTCTTACAGGTAAACCTTGGTTCAGCAGGCAGTATGCCGATGGGCGCTTTTCCGCGAGCACTAATTATCCCCCTAAAACAAAGCTATTCCCGCAAAACAACTTTGCGTGAAAACCAAACCGGCGCATTTCGCAACCGGGCGGTGCTGCAAAATGCGAATGGAACTAAGTCGAAAATGTTTGTTCTACAGTTTAAACGAATAAATTCAGGCTTTTTGCCCGCTTGTAGAGTATGCGCCTAGTTGGCACGATGAGAGCTAATAGACTCACGATACGCAAATAAATTAACAACCTACTAATATGAAAAGAATTAACTGCTTAACCGCCGCCCTGTTTCTTGCCACGGTCACCGTTGTGGGAGTCACCGGCTGTGCGGGCGACCGTTATAATCAAAGCACGGGCGAACACATTGACGACGCGGCCACGACTTCCCGGGTGAAGGGTTCGCTGGGCAACGACACCATGTACAAATATCCCGATGTGCATGTGACTACTTTCAAAGGCACCGTGCAACTGAGCGGTTTCGTGGATACGCGGGCGCAAAAATCGCAGGCCGGAATCCTGGCAAAAAGTACCGAAGGCGTGAAGGATGTGGTGAATAACATCAGCGTCAAAGAATAATTCGCACGACTAATCTCGCAAGCGCGGATGACTTCACGTCGTCCGCGCTTTCTTATTTGTGGAGGGCGACAATGATCGAAATGTGACCAAGCCACTCTACTTCAAGAACAGTGCTCAGATGCCCGCACTTAGGGAAGTTCACAACTTGAGATTGCGAGGGAAACGCGTATAACAAGATGATGACAAATCAGTTTGTGTTTCTGGCGATGGTTTCGGCGGGGGCATTGGCGATGGCGGGTTGTGCGCTTGCGGCTCCGGGTACGAACGCGAATTTCGAGAATTATGTGCTCGATTTCAACACGCCGGTGGATCCGGCGCTGCAATCGGCATTGGAAAAAATAGACGCGGAGATCCGCGCGAAATATGGATTGGCCACGGAACAAACTTCGGTGGGCGTGCTGGATTTGCGGACGCTGCGCTGGGCGGCCATTCATCCCGATCAGGAGGAGTATGGCGCAAGCGTGCCCAAGATCGGAATCCTGCTCGCGTATTTTCAACTACATCCCGGCGCGGCGACGAACCTCGATCAACCGACCCGTCACGAGCTTGGCCTAATGGCCAAGGCTTCGGACAATGACCTGGCCGCGAAATTTTCGCAGCAACTTGGCCTCAAGGAAATCCAGCGCGTATTGCAGCAATATAATTTATATGACGCGAACCACGGCGGCGGCATTTGGGTTGGCAAACATTACGGCGTGACGGGCGAGCGTTATCCCGACCCGGTCGGCAATAATTCCCACGCGGCGACGGTGCGCCAACTCCTGCGTTATTTCCTGATGCTCGAACAGGGCAAGCTCGTTTCGCCCGCGGCATCCAAAACGATGCGCGAGATTTTTCTATCGCCGGATATTCCGGCGGATGACATCAAGTTCGTCAAGGGTCTCGATGGGCGCGGCTTGGAAATTATTCGCAAATGGGGTTCCTGGGAGGATTGGCTGCACGACAGCGCGGTCATCACGGGTCCGGGACGGCATTACATTCTAGCGGCGCTCACGAAGACGCCCAAGGGCGATGAGTATCTCGTGGACTTGTCGAAGGCGGTGGATGATTTGATGGCGGCGCAACCCTGATCAAAGGAAATGCGCGCCCCGCTTTTGTAAACCCTTATTAAGCGGGCATTGCGCGGGCTTTTTTGCTGCGCGGGCCGCGGGAGAAAGATTTTGATTTGACGCGCGCGGAGGAAAGACCGCGTTTCAAGGCGTCGCGAATCGCGTCGTGGTCGAGCTTCGCGCTGCACGAAAAAATATCCACCGCCGCGTAACCATGCTCCGGCCACGTGTGAATCGTCACGTGCGATTCGGTGATAACGATGACCCCGCTCACGCCGTAAGGACTGAAATTGTGAAACACCTCTTTGACAATCGTGCCGCCGCCTTTGAGAACGGATTCGTGCATGAGCGTTTTGACCTGGCGCGAGTGTTTTAGCTCGGCCGGATTGCAGTCGTAAAACTCCAACAACGTGTGCAGTGAAAGTGAGCGCATTTTATTAAGTGTGTTTTGCAGCGCGGGATAAATTATCGAAAACAAAATCCGCCGCACGATAACCTCGCGTGTAAGCCTCCTCGAAAATCGAAATGCCACTTAGATCTGAGTGCGCAAAGGCAAGGTTCCCGATGGGCTGCTGCATGGATTGGCGCGCATGTCCCCAAATAAAACCGGGCACTGGCCGCACCATCGCGTGGCCCCAAAGCCAAACGTCGAGTTGCTTTACATGCTTCGGAAGTTCGGGGTGCGCCTTGCTTAAATCGGAGAGAATGCGCGCGGACCAATCGGCGTAGGTGCGTTGCAAAGCTTCCTGCCGCGCGGCGGCGGGTTCGGCGGCATCGAGCGGTTGATAATAAGTGATGACCGTCGCGCGCGGAACGGGCGTGAAATTCTGGTGCGTGGCGACCACGTAGCCGAGCGAGTCGCTATCGTGAATCACATTGTCCCAGCAAAGTTCCATGCCGGAACCGGCGGGCATGGCATCGAGAGTGAGATTGGCAACCATCCACGGCGAATAAACTGTGGCAGACTCGCTATTGGTTTTCTCGCGCAGTTCACGAATGACACGACGCGCGATAAAATTTGGCGCGGCCCAAATCATTCCGCGTGCGCGCAGGCGAATGCTTTTCTGCCGGGTGTTGTCGAAATAATCCACGAGCAACGCATCGCCGGAATGCTCGACGTTCCACACCGCGCAGGAACTTTTAATGTGCGCGGCGATCGGCTCCTGCAATTTGTTGGCAAGCCAGCCGTTGCCTTCGGGCCAGGTAACGACCGCGTAACTCGCGGCGTTCGCGGCGCGCCCATCGCGCGAGGCAAAATAATGCACACCCGCCCATGCTGAAATCTGTTCGATCCCCGCGCCGTAATCATCGCGGCAACAATAATTCACATACCACCGCAACGGCGCGCAATCGCTCCAGCTTTTCTCGCGCAAATAATCGGCCATCGTCATCCGGTCAAGGCGCGTGAATGCTTCGTCGCGCGAGCTGGCATCCACGGGAATCGTGAAGGCGCGGCGGCCATCGCTGCCACGGGCATTTTGCAAACGCTTCATCTCGTCGAAAAATGTTTCGATGACATGCTGGTCGGCGGGGCTCACACCGAGTTGCGGAACAAAACCTTCCTGCCAGCGTCCTCGAATAAACAATCGCTCCATCGGATCGGCGCAAAGATATTCTTCGTCATAAATCGGCAGGCCGTTCATGTCGTGGCCGCGGATGATTCCGAGTTCGCTGAAAAGTTGCGCGACTTCGGGCATGTCGCTCCCCGCGATGGGAACGTAATGCGCGCCCCAGGGAAATGCGGAGGTTTCATTTCGCCCGCTCATCGCATTGCCGCCCGCGCGCGATTCCAATTCCAGCAACACAAAATCCTCGCAGCCGCGCCGTTGCAGTTGGCGCGCCGCCGCAAGCCCACCGATGCCGCCACCCGCGACGACGATGCCCGCTTCGCGCGTCTCGGACACTGCGGGAAATTTTCCATCACGCATTGCATGGCCGAGCGCGGAATTGGCGCCGACGATCGAGCCGGTGATCATCCGCGTTTTGCTCTTGCGAATAAAAGGCGCGGTCATGACCACGCCCGCGCCCGCCGCAGCGGTGGCCACGAAGGCGCGCCGGGAAATTTTTTGCGAATGCGATTTGTGCGGGGCGTTCATCTAGTGGACGTAATGCGCCCATTCCTCTTCGAAATAACGCACGAGCATTTGGTTGTTGAGCCGGTTCGCCTCTACCTGCACCGGCCCCATGTCGGGCGGGAAATGAAACATGTCGCGCGTGCTGGCATCGCTGACAAATTTCAAGCCTTCGGGAAGATGAAGCGCTTGCGGCAGAGGCTCATGCGAGGCCAGGATGAAACCCCATTCGCCAAACGACGGCACATAGAGATGATACGGTTCAGTCACGAAACCGCTCGCGCGCAACGTCTCGTCCACGCACCAAAAAGATTTTCGCGCGACCCACGGCGAGGTGCATTGCACAACCATCGCGCCATGCGGACGCAACGCAGGTTTTACGCGCTCGTAAAAGGCGGTGGTGAATAGTTTGCCGAGCGAAAAATTCGACGGGTCGGGAAAATCGGCGACGATATAATCGAATTGATTGGTGTTCGATTTCAGCCACGTGAACGCGTCGCCGTTCTTGACATGCACACGCGGAGAGAGCAGCGCCGACTCGTTGATCTTCAGCAACATTTCCTGCGTCGAAAACAAATGCGTCATCTCGGGATCAAGATCCACGAGGACGACGTTGGTGATGGATGGATATTTTAAAAGTTCACGCACGGCGATGCCATCGCCGCCGCCGAGCACGAGGACATCGTGCGGTTGCGCGAGCCGCGCGAGCCCGGGATGCACGAGCGCTTCGTGATAGCGATATTCATCGCGCGAACTGAATTGGAGATTGCCGTTGAGATAGAGCCGCAGATCTTCAGCCTCGCGTGTGATGACGATGCGTTGATAAGGCGTCGAGCGCGCGAAAATGACGGTGTCCACGTAAGCGGTTTTTTCCGACCACGCGAGCAAGCGTTCCGAATAAATAAATCCCACGGTCAGCGCCACGAAAATCACCACGCCCGCACTGAACAATGAGCGCGCCCAGGCGACGTGCTTTCGCAGGAGATGAAGCGTGGTCATCGCGACAATGACATTGAGGCCGCCGAATAAAAAACTGGAGCGCACCAAACCCAGATGCGGCACCAGCACGAGCGGAAAGAGGAGCGAGGCGAGCAACGCGCCGATGTAATCGAAAGTAAAAACTTGCGAGACAAGTTCCTTGAATTCAAACCGTCCTTTGAGGATGCGCAGGAGCAAGGGAATTTCCAACCCCACCAGCGTGCCGATGATCGTGACGATCGCATAGAGCAGGACGCGAAATGAATCCACCTCGGCGAACAACAGGAACAACAAACCCGCCGAGCAGCCGCCAACCAGACCGATAATCAATTCAACCTGGATGAACACGGCGACGGCATTTTTGTTGATGAACTTTGAGAGATAGGAGCCGATGCCCATCGCGAACAGATACGTCCCGATGATGGTGGAAAATTGCGTGACGGAATCGCCGAGCAAATAACTCGCGAGCGTGCCCGCGATCAATTCGTAAATGAGCCCGCACGTCGCGATGGCGAACACGGAGGCGAGCAGCAAAAATTTGATGCGGCGATCAGTCACGCGATCATTTGTGCTGGGTGGCCGGGTTGGTGCGTTGCCACGTATGCGCGGCAACGGTGCGGATGAGGCTCCAGCCATTGTGATTCGCAAGCGCGAGTCCGCCCATCAGCACGAATGCGAATGGGATAAAAAGTGGATGGTGTATTTTCATAAATTAATCATCGTCATCACTGCCGCCGAAAGTCGGAAAGGGAGAAAAATCGCTGTTCGCCCAGCGCGCGCGCTCGAAGGCGATGGCCCGCGTCCAGCGGTAAAGCGGATAGAGGAGCAATACACCGAGAGCGATCCAAAAATTCGACCAGACGACGACATCCCGCACTACGGTGATGGTGAATGGCATTGTCTGGACCGAAGAATCCGCCGAGACATCCAGCGTAAAATAATACACGCCGGGCGCGATATTGGGAACGAGCACTTCCTCTTTCTGTTTGCCTTCGTGCCACGGGCCATCGTCGTAGCCGGAATAATATTCTACGCCCTGTACGAAAGTGGCGGCGGCCACGAGCGTGTTCGTATTGACAAGTTCGGCGTCAAATTCGATCCAGTTATTATTTACCGGCGCAGTGAACGTCACGTTCAACGCCTGGTTGCCGCCTTTGATTTCAAACGGAGGCGTCACAATCGTGGCATTCGTCGTGCCACCTTGATAGGTGAACGAACCTTCGTAAATATTCCGGCGGGCGGCGCGCAGGCTGGAGATCATTTGAATCGCCGCGAGGATCACGATAAGCACCGGCACGAGCCAAAATAACTGCCGTGCTTTCTCCCAATGCGGATTCAACTGGTTCAGATAGACGCCACTCCGTTCGCGTAGCGGCCCTTCAAGATTGAACGTCTTTTGGATGATCTCGGGAGAAATGTATTCGCCCTGTGACCAGGTTTCTTCGTCGAGGCCGGGATAGGATTCGCGCGAAAGAATTTGGGGCGGCTTCACATAATCGGCGACTTGAACTCTCTGGCCGACGCCCACCTTCCAATAAAATTCGCCCGCGACGTAATCCGTCGTGACTTCAGTTTTATCGAAGAGGCGGTAACGCTCGTCTTCAAAGATTGCGTGTTCCGAATTGCCGAAACCGGCGGCCTTGGGCCGTTCGTAAAGGCGATTCACCAAAGTCCAATGGCCATTATAACTCACGAGCCATATAAAGCCCTGCCACGGGTTGAAAAGCAGATATTCAAACCAGCCGCTAAAACTGTCCCTCACGTGCTGGAAACCGATGACTTCATAATTCGTGCCCGACAAAGTCCCCCGTCGGCCGATGGGAATTACCGGCGTCATGCGCTGATTTTTTATCGCCGTGCGAATGAGCCGCAAGTCGGGCGTCGAAGTATCAATGAGTGAACCGCACGAACCACACGCGGCGGACATCGCCGCGCCCGGCGCGCGCAACTGCACGGTCGAGCCGCAGTTCGGGCAATTCAACGCTGTGGTTTGGTTGTGGATCGGTTCGATGATTTCTTCCGACCAGCCGGGAACAGGCCGCAGGTTGGAAAAATTTAAATCATTGAACCGCGCGTAACGTCCGACGAACAACCGGATTTCGCCATCGGCATATTCCGCGCTGGCGAAACGATTTTCTGAACCGGTGAGATCAATATTTGTGGCCTCGCGTCCCGGCTTCGCGACGAACGGCAATTCGCCCTCGCCCCAGAGACAGGTCGTCTGCTTGCGATCAGTAACGATGTAGGCGTGATTTTCGATTCCGGCCGGGCTGCGCAATTTCAAACCGCCTTCGCGGGTGGGAAAGCCTTGCGGCAATTCGATTTCAAAACCGATGGTGAAAAATCCCTGCGTCTCGCCGAGCCAGCCAATCTTGCCGTCCGAAAAAGACGCGCACCATTCCGTCCAACTGCCATCGGCATACGCGAGGCGGACGCGCCCGATCAGCGTAAAAGGGCGGCCAGCAAATTCACCCTTCGTGCCGATTTGCAAGGGGCTGAGATCGGGCGGAAGAGCGGCCATCTGGCCGATGGCCTCCACGTTCACATCGTGGCGCACGACCATCGAGCGGCAATACGGGCACACCGCAAAGACGGCCACGCTGGACTGGAAAAGCAGAGCGCCGCCGCAGTTGGGACAATCGTATTTCTGGTTCACCTCAGTGCCATGGGCCGGTTGCGAAAAATATTTTTCTCACCGGCTGCATTTATCCTCATGGCGCGAGGAATCACAATTAAAATTTCCGACTGATTTTATAATGGCATGGCGCGGCAAAAATTTTGCCGCGCGGTTGAGCCACTATATTACTTTTTTGCGCCGATAGAATTTATGCGCGTTTGCGTTTTGGGGTTTGTTCGTATTCATCATGCAGCCGCCACCATTTATATGGCGGAGTCTGCGGCCAGCCTTTGGGCGAGTCTTCCCACGTTTCCTGGCGGCCAAGCGGGGTCAGGTCGAGCAGGTTGAAATCGAACCGGAGCCGGTCAACGCCGCGGCTGGTGGTGAAATAAGTTTGGAAGACCGAATCGTCCGCGCGCAGAAAAATGCTGAGGCCGAAACTGCCTTCCTCCACTCCGCAATCGCGATTGAACGTGGTGCCTTGCGACGAATACCACGGCAGCGTCCATCCCATGCGTTTCTGGAAGGCCTTGATCTCTGACCAGGGGCCGTCGGATACCTGCACGAGAGATGTGTTCCGGGCGTGCAGATGTTCGAGCCGGGGAAAATTATCCACTATGGACGCACATCCGCTGCAATAATCCGGCGCGCCCAGCCACATGTGATGGTAAATCACAAGCTGACGCCGGCCTTCAAACAGATCGAGCAGATTCGCCTCGCCCGCTGTATTTTTGAAGGCGTAATTTTCCGCAACCGGTGTCATGGGCAATCGCCGGCGTTCGGCGGCGAGCTTATCGAGCGCGCGCGTGAGTTGCTTCTCCTTCACCAGCAATTTTTGCCGGGCTTTCTTCCAGATGGCGCGTGGAACAATGGCTGGAAGCGCCGTCGATTTTTTGCTCTTTGTTTTCATTGGTTTGAATCGTTTGTTTTCTAATGAACGAATCGGCACGCTGATTCAGGACAAGGTAAATGGGATTTTTTTATTTTTTGGTCCAAAACAAAAAAGCACCACTTCGGGAAGTTGTCAAAATGGTGCGCTCGGCGGGATTCGAACCCACGACCGCCTGCTTAGAAGGCAGATGCTCTATCCAGCTGAGCTACGAGCGCAAAAGTTGCGAACATATTGACATCAGCAGAGGCCGTTTCTGAAAACTTCCAGCTTGCCGCAATATGTTTCCACCTTTGTATTTTAAGCTCGGATTAAAGTTCGGGGCAAGCTCGTTTGACACCGCTTAAAGACCGTGCCCGGAGTTCGCCATCTCCTGAACGGCGTATTTACAAGTAGCGCCCGGATGTTTATCTTTTGACCGTTCACCACGCAACCTTATGAAGAAACTTTTATTTTCAACGCTCTTCAGTCTCGCGCTGACTTCGGTTTTTGCGCAACCCACCAACGCCATTCGCCGCGGGCCGCCGCCGATGACGCTCTCGCCCGATATCGAAGCCGGCCGCATGGTCACGTTTCGCTTGCGCGCGCCCAGGGCGCAGGAAGTTTCCGTGAACGGACAATGGCCCAATGGGCGCGCCGCGATGAGCAAGGACTCGAATAGTGTCTGGAGCGTCACGGTGGGGCCGGTCGAACCCGGCGTCTGGGAATATAGTTTTCAAGTGGACGGCTTGACGATGATTGATCCCGGCAATTCGATGATCAAACCGATGCGTCTGCCAGTCACGAGTATTTTGCAAATCCGCGGCGAGCCGCCGTTGCTCTGGGATTTTCAGGACGTGCCGCACGGGACCGTTCACGAGCACACCTATTTTTCAAAATCACTCGGACGCATGCGGGCCTTCGATGTTTACACCCCGCCCAATTATGAACACGAGCCAGACAAAAAGTTTCCCGTGCTCTATCTGCAACACGGCTCGGGCGACAACCAAATGACGTGGACCGTCCACGGCAAAGCGAACTGGATCCTCGACAATTTAATCGCCCAGGGACGGGCGGAACCAATGATTATCGTCATGATGGATGGACACGCAGTGCGTCCCGGCATGGGCACAAACGGGCCGCCGCTGGATCAAAACACCAAATTGTTCGAGCGCGATTTGCTGGAAGATGTCATGCCGTTCGCCGAGCAGGAATATCGGGTCAAAGGCGGCGCGGCAAACCGGGCGATTGTCGGACTGAGCATGGGCGGCGGCCAATCGTTGACGATCGGATTGAATCATCCGGATCTATTTGCCTGGATTGGCGGTTTCAGTTCTGCCGCTCCGTCTGACGATGCCATCGCCTCCGCTTTAAACGACCCGGCGATCAATCAGAAATTGAAACTGCTTTGGGTCGGCGATGGCAAAGATGATTTTCTGCGCAAACGCAACGAAGATTTTATCGCTACGCTGAAGGCGCACAACATTCAATACCAATGGCATCTTAGCGAGGGTGGCCACACGTGGCCAGTCTGGCGAAACTATCTGATAGAACTCACGCCGAAATTATTTCGTTGAGGGCGCCGAATTTGGAGAAGACCGGCGTTCAACCATAATCCGCCCGATGGGCAGGAAGCTCCGCCTTGCCGGGTGGGAACTTTATTGTTCCAGAGCGGTGGTATTGGGAACGGTCCAGCTCGCATCGGCCAAATGGGGGTTGTGGTCATTGCACCAGTCGGCCCGCCAATTCTGGTTGTTGGGGTCAATCACATCGCTGCGCAACGGACTTTCGGCATGACCATCGGCGAAGTTTATATCCGTGTGATAATTATGCCGGTTGCAGGGACATTGATTGTGGACGGTGGGATTTTGTTGATTGCTCACTTGCGGATCCACGTTGGCGCCAAATTCAATCGAGGTAACATCGCTTCGAGTTTCACCCATCGCGATCATTTGGGATGGGCTTACCAAGGTGCTGTCAGAGATGGCGCGACTGCCCACGTCTCCGCCCATTCCCAGCGCCAATGACTGGCTCAATCCCCAATCGTTATAGCCGATCGAAAAACGCGTTCCGTTTCCGCTCCCGTCGCCGGACGAAATGGCGAAGGAATCAATTTTTCCGTTTTCGCCGATGCGCGGCACCAGGGTCTTATTCGCATTGGTATCCCAGGCACTTTCCGGCTTGGCCGCCGGACAATAGAACACTCCGCGATTGTTGCCGACATAGGGCAATAACCGTGGAGCCCAAACGTAAATCTGGAGATTCGGCGAGTAACAACTCGGATATTGGTGCGCATCCCCCACATACATGGCCGATGAGTAGCCCAGTTGCCTCATGTTATTGACACAGGCAGTCTGTTTGGCTTTTGACTTTGCCCGGGCAAAGGCGGGTAACAGCAGTCCGGCCAGAATCGCAATAATCGCAATGACCACCAAAAGTTCGATGAGGGTGAATGCCTGGGAAACCTTTACGGCGCGCCGGCCGTTCGGACCACGACGGATGTGAGAATGGATGTTCATTGTTGGAAATGGCAGCCGGGGCCGAAGCCCCGACCGCCGTTGAATTGTCTTTGCTAATCGTTACTGCCGCATTTTAGTGGCTAACCAATACTTTATAGAATTCGGTCCCACTCGCCGCCGAGGTGGTGAACGGAGAGGTGGCGGAATTCGTCGTCCACGGACCATTCACTGTCGGTGCCTGCAAGAGGACGCCGGTTGGCCAGGTGATGACGACATTCTGGCCGGAACGCGTAATCGTCAACGACACCGGGGCGGTGAATACGCCGTTGTAAAGCCCCTGAATCGCCTCCGCCGAAAGGGCATGAGCGAAAATGGCGCAATGCGCGATCTCAGCCGGGATCAAGCGCCCGCTGTTGCCGAGACCATAATCAGGCGCGCCGCCGATCCACACGTCCAGATTGTTTCCAATCGGAGGAGCCGTGAAGTCTTCGGTGCCCACCGGCGCGCCGTCCACGTAGAGAGTGCCAAGACCGGCACCCACGCCGCCAGTATAGGTGTAGGCAAGCATGTGCCAGGCATTGAGAGAAATCCCGGTTCCGTCGGTCACATCGGGCGCGCTGCCGTCGGCGGCGCCGGGTTGCGGCGGGGAATTTTGATTGACGCTTATGCGCCAGGAGGTATCGCCGTGTCCGAAGGCGTCTGTGAAATGGGTCGGGCTGGCCAGCACGTTCACCCAGGTCACGACCGTGATCGCGTTCGTAATATTAAACGGACCTTCGGGAATATCCACGATGCTGGTTGATCCATCAAAGAACGCCGAGAGACTTGAATCACCGAAGAACGCATTCGTAGGCCCGGGTTGACCTTGAGTTATTTGGCCCTCGTAGGTTCCATTATAAGAACCAGCGGCGTCATACGCGATGGTTCCGGAGGTTTCGTTCAGCGGCCAGTAACCGAGTGGGCCGAGTTGCAACAAGGCCTGCTGATAAGTGGTCGGCGCGGTGACTGTCAGGACCAGCGGAGTCGTGCCGATCGTGCCGATTTGATTACTGACCAAGCAAGTATAACTGCCGGCATTGGCCAACTGCACGTTTGGTATGGTCAAAGTGGGCGAGGTGGAAATGCTGATGGGTTGAGCGCCATTATTGAAGAACCAGAAGAACGTGATGGGTTCGTTGCCCACCACGCCGATGGTTGCGTTGAGCGTGCCGCCCACCAAAAGACTGTCTGAATCCGCCGGCTCGGTCACGATGACTGGCGCACTCGCCGGAACCGTCACGGCCGTGCTCGTTCCCGTTACACCGGCCAAGGTGGCGCTGATGGTAGCGGAGCCGCTGGAAACAGCCGTGATCACACCATTGCTATTCACCGAGACGACGCCCGGTGCGCTGCTGACCCAGTTGGTGATAAATGGCGTCACCAGGACACCCGGCGCACCGGCGAAGTTCGCCGTGGCGGTCGCGATTTCAGTTTGACCGACGATCAACGTCGCGTTCGTCTCGGTGACATCCACTTCCGTGGGCGTCAGATTCGTCGCGATGACACTCGGACCGGCGACGCTGCTGACCGCGAGATAGAGCGGAGAAACGACGCCCTTCCAGATACGCAGTTCATTGATGGTTCCGTTGAATTGGGCGTCACCGCCAAACGGATCCGACCCAAGAGTATCCAGAGTCGTGTTATAAGTGCCCGGCGAATAAGTCGCATTTGGCAACACCGTCGAGGCATTGAGCGCGCCATTGAGGAAGAGGCTGCCGGTCAGATTGCCATTGTTGTAGGTGACCGCGACGTATTGCTGCGAACCCACCGGCAGCGAGATCGGCGAATTGATGTCATTCTCTCCACCGTTCGGAGTGAAAGCCACTTTGATATTCGGCGTTGGGCTCGAAGGAATTAATCCGAAGTTGACCGAGCCGCCGTTGACGCCGAAGGACCAGATTTCCGCCCAGGTGTTGGCCTGATTTTCCGTCACCCAGCATTCCACCGTCACCGAAGTGTCGCCGGAAAGAAGATTGTTGGGGAGAGAAACGTAACCCGAAGGCGTGCCGGACGTGCCGGTGCCCGGAAGCATCAAACCGTTGCTGATGGTCGCCGGATTATTGCCGGGAACCAGCGTTCCATTTGCATTACCCACGGAGTCCGAGGCGTCACTCACGAAACTATAACGATGTTGCAAAACCGAAGGCACAACTGTGAGGACCGAAATGGTGCTGTTGGTGCTGCCGAGCGAATTGGTGACGAGCACCGTATAATTGCCGGCGCTGGAAACCTGCACGTTGGTCAGAGTCAGCGTGGCGTTGGTCGCGCCTGCAATGGCATTCGCGCCATCACTCCATTGATAGGACAAATTTCCACCAACGGCCTGGACACTGAAGTTGGCCGTATCGCCAACCACCAAACTCTGCAAAGTGACCGGCTGGCTGGTAATTCTCGGAGCCGTCAAGGCTACGGTAATGGACGGGCTGGTGGCCGTTACGCCGCCGACGGTGGCGCTGACGGTGGCTGTGCCGCCGCTTTGAGCGGTGATCAAGCCGGTGGAACTGACCGTGAGAATATTCGTGCTGCTGCTCGTCCAGTTAGTGGCCGCGCTGGTGACAGTGACGCCCGTTGCATCAGCAAAGTTGGCCGCAACCGTCGCCTGCTGCGTTTGCGTTCCGATCATGGTCGTATTCGAAACCGAAACCGTCACTTGAGAAGGCGTCAGGTTTGCCACCACCACGCTGGGACCGGCAGCCGCGCTCACCGCGACATACAATGGTGTCACTGCGCCGCTCCAGATGCGGAACTCTTTGATCGTGCCGTTGAACTGATCATCGCCGAACACATCATTGCCGAGCATGTTTTCGGTCGTGCCATTGGTTCCACCGTAACTACCGGGAGAATAAGTGGTGTTCGGGAAAGTGGTTGATCCGTCAAGGAGACCGTTCAGATAGAGGCGTCCATTGAGGGTGGAATTGTTGTAAGTCGTGACGAGATATTGTTGCGAACCGGAAACCAAAGCGGGAGCCACCACATCGTTTTCACCGCCGTTGGGTTCAAAAGCGACGCGCATATTTGGCGTGGGGCTGACAGGAATCAGGCCGAAGTTAATTGAGGTGCTGCTGCCGAGGTCCCAGATTTCCGCCCAGGTATTGGCTGCGTTCTGTGTCACCCAGCATTCGACGGTAACTGAACTATCGCCCTGAACGATTCCATTTGGCAAAGAGACATAACCGGAAGCGCCAAACCCACCGGTCGTAGTGCCGGGCAGATTCAAGCCGTTCGAGATAGTGGCTGGGCTCCCGTTGGTGGGCGCAACCAATGTTCCATTGGCGCCGCCGACGGAATCCGTGGCGTCGGTGGCAAAGCTATAACGATGCGTGAGCGTTTGAGGAGTGACGGTGATGCTGCCGCTGGTTGCGGTCGTGCCATTGATAGTGGCGCTCACCGTGGTCGTGCCCGCACCGACGCCGGTAATGAGGCCGCTGGAGTTCACCGAGAGGACATTTGGATTGGCGCTGGTCCAATTAGTGGCATCGAGAGTCGCGAGCAATGCGTTCGTGCCGGTTTGCTGCAAGGTCACGTTAGCTGTGGCTTGTTCGGTTCCCGTGATCACAATCGCGGGAGTCGTTTTAAGAGTCACCGACGTGGGAGTTACATTTGAAACCAGGACGCCTGGCCCCAGCAAAGCGGAGGCGGACAAATACCGTTGCGAAACCACGCCATTCCAAATGCGCAATTCAGCAATGGTTCCGTTGAACTGGGCATCGCCGCCGAACGGATCCAGGCCGAACGTATCCAAGGTGGTCTTGTAAGTGCCGGGCGAGTAAGTCGCATTAGGCAACACCGTCGAGGCATTCAGAGCCCCGTTAAGGAACAGGCTGCCGGTAAGATTGGCGTTGTTGTAAGTAACCGCGACGTATTCCTGCGTGTTATTAGGGAAAGCAAAAGTTGTCTGCAAATCGCGTTCATTGCTATTGGGCGTGAAGGCCACTTCCATGTTATTGCCATTGTTGCCGGGATGCGGGATCAAGCCAAAGTTGACTGAGCCGCCGTTGACGCCGAAAGACCAGATTTCCGCCCAAGTGTTGGCGGTGTTCTGGGTCACCCAGCATTCGACGGTGATTGAAGTGTCGTTGGTGAGAAGTGCGTTGGGCAGGGAAACATAGCCCGAAGGATTGGCGGAAGTGCCCGTTCCGGGAAGCATTAAGCCATTGTTAATGGTCGCGGCATTATTGCCCGGGTTCAACGTGCCATTAGCACCGCCAACGGAATCTGTGGCATCAGTGGCAAAGCTATACCGATGCACTAGGGTCTGGGCTGAGAGTGGGCTGGCCAAAGCGATCAAAGGCAACGCCAGGGCAATCAAAAATCTGGAAGTTGCGCGCGCAAATCCAGTTTGCGATGAGTTACAGGTCGGTTGTTTTTTCATAGTTGGTCGGCGGGTTTTTTATCTGCTATCCACGGTCGAGTGCTCGAGCTGTTTAATGTCCGGTGCTTGAATTCTAGTTTTACGCGTGCCAGTTGCCTCTGTGGGGCGCAAAGATGACGACGCTTCACAGAACGATTCATGTAGGCTTTGAAAAACCATAGCACGGAAGCCGATTCCGTCATGTGGCATGAAATGGCCACAAAGTTTCAGCGGAAAATATCCTTTAAAATCCGGCGTCAAACCGGGGGGGTGCTTATGCGGAATTTGTGTAGTAACAGAAACTTAGCGGCGTTAAACCGGTTTGACTTACTAACTTCGAAGCGACCCGAAAAAGTGGAGAAGGGGCCCAAAATTCGGGTCGGCCTAATTACTGGTTTGCGGGCTTATCCAAACGTGCGCTTATTTTTTTAATCTGAGCCAGCGCGATGGGATTGTTCGGATCGCGGCGCAATACTTCATTGAATTGTTCCATCGCCTGGCGATTGTGTTGTTCATTTGCCAAAGCGATTCCCAGATTCAAACGCGCTTCGATCAACTCTGGTTTCAACCGGACGGTTTCAGTAAATTGCGCGGCGGCTCCGGCGGCATCCCCGTCCTGGCCAAACTCCAGCCCAAGGCAAAAATGCGCCTCGGTGAGATTCGGTTTTAATCGGATGGCTTCCTGATAATGCTCTTTGGCTTCCGTGCGACGGCCCAGCTGGTCCAAGGCCAAACCGAGATTCACATGAGTTTCGGGATCGGAAGGATAGAGCTTGAGCGAATCGGAATAATTTGTGACGGCAGCAGCATACCAGCCGCGCAAAAACGAAAACTTGGCCAGCGTATTGAATGATTCCGGGCTGATGATTCGGTTGCGAAGCGCTTCCTCGAATTCGTGATTGGCTTCGTTGGTCTTGCCCATCAACTCAAGTTCTTTGCCCAATCCTAAATGAGCCGGACCCCAGTAAGGTTTCCTCCGCAAGACTTCCTGAAATTCTGCAGCGGCTTGATTCGTTTTATTTTGACGCGCGTAAAGCTCGGCCAGACTGTTTAGGCTGACCACGGATTCAGGGTGCAAGCGAGCCGCCTCTTGAAATGCCGCGACGGCTTCGTCATCACGCTTGGCCGCTTCCAATCCCAAACCCCACGCCTGCCAATTATCTGGATTTTGCGGCTGAAGATTCACAACGCGGTGCAACGATTCGATCGCGTCCGCATTGTCTCCGGTCTGCTGCTGCAAAATCGCGAGGTTGCGTTGAAGAATCCAATCGCTGGGCGCGGCGTCGGCTGCGGTTTTGGTGCGTGATTCGTCTTGTCGCAACGCATCAGGAAGCATCGCCGGTTGAAGCTGTTCGATTTGCTGAACCAGCCGTTCGTAAATTTCCCGATGATTGGCTTGTTCATTGAATGGCGGATTGCTAAGGCGGCTGAGAATTTCCATGTCCGCCTTGCGCCGGGTGAAATCGTTCCAGCCAAGGCGGTCGGCACATTGGTCGGCGGTCAGCCACGGATGCGTATCGCCACCGGTAAATGCGTTGCCTACCGATTCCGCGAGGACGCGCGCCACGGCATAATTTCCTTTGAAGTTCAGGTGAACATGCTCGTAAAGAAATTCTTCGCCAGATATTTCATTGGGACTTTGCGCGCAAATCGCCGCATCCGAATCGGCCAACTGCACTCCCGCCGTTTTTGAATTGGCCGCCACGTCGCGAATGATTTTATTGATGCGATCATCCGCGCGAAACCGGAGGGTATCGTCATCGCAGGCCAGTTTGAATTGTTGCTTCGCGTCCGCACTTTGTCCCGCAAGCAAAAGACATTGGCCAAGGCGGAAATGAATTTCGGCAAATGTGTCGTCAATTTTCAAAGCTTGCTGATAGTTACTGATGGCATCGGCGATGCGCTTCTCCTGTTGGGCGCGAATTCCTTCTTCGTAAAAATTTTCCCAATGCGCCAGATCTTTCGCCGACAGCCCGGGTTTATGATCAGACGCGAACGGCCCGCAATCCTTGAGGTTGCGCGCCACCGTGCTTACCACCACTTTTGCGCCGCTGCGAACGCCGACGTCAATGATGTCAGCCAGATTTTTTTCAAAGCTATCATAAACCGTGGCCATGCGTGGGTCGTCCTGCCGGACATGATTTTGCTCGAACATTTTCATGCCACCCCACTCGCTGTCATTGGCGGTTCGGTTTTGCGCGTGGCGAGCCAGAGTGCCGAACGCCTGCCCGATGCGCGTGCCTTTGAAAGCCACAGCGGCACGAACCATCGCGAGGCTCGGAGCTTTGGCTCCGAAAACTGTGCCCGCGCCGTAAGGTCCCACGACTTCATTGTTGCCGATGTAAAGCACCCAGAAATCGCCGTGCTGTTTGGCACTGTCGCGAGCGATGGGCAGGATGACATGCGAATTGATCGCGGTCATGGCGGTGTTGATCACTTCAAAATGACGATCAGGAAAACGCGCGTTCAACAAAGTTTCCAGGATGCGGCTCATCCCAAATTCCGGCTGCGGATCGCCGAAGGCCGCGGATTCGCCGAACACAAATACCCGCGTGGTATCCGGCGGTTTGACTTTTGACATGACGAAGGGAAACGGTGTGCGCGCCATCTCCGGTCCAAAAAAACGCCAGCCGAACCGGTCATTTTCGACGAGTGAACTTTTGCCGTTGATTTCCATCGGAAGAAAAAACGACAGATCATGTCCGACGCCCGCCACGTGCAGACCGCCTTCCAACGCGGCGAGCATCAGCAATGGTACCAGCATCACCGCCACGATCCGAAAAATCCAGCGGCGTGCGGGTGAAATGGAAATTTCCGCAGCCTTCGTTGGTTGAGTTCGTTTCGAAGGGCGTTTTGAACGGGACTGTTTCATTTCCTGGTTGGCTGCCTTGCCATCTAAAAAGCCGGTATTAATTTAGAACAAACACGAAAAGTGCGGGACTGGCAAAGGAAATTGAAAATCGTGCGGCCTCGTGAAATCCCGCGCAGGATAGCTTAATACTTTACGCATCTGCTAAATTGATTGATATGTTTTCAGTATGAACCGGCAAATTCATAAACTTTTGCTTTTTTGCCTGCTCTGGATCGCGGCCCAAACCGGGCGCGCCGCCGGTTCGGAATCGGATTTGTCCGCGACCTCCGGCGCCATGCGGATTTGGCAAAAGGCGGATGGCTTGCCGTCGGAGGTCGTGACGACTGTGGCCCAGACCAGCAACGGTTTTTTGTGGGTCGGAACCAGCGCGGGATTGGTCCGGTTTGACGGCGCCAAATTTACCGAGATTAAATTAGAACCGGTTGCGGACAGCAATCCCGTGTATGTGACCGCCTTGTGCGCGGACAGCAACGGCGGTTTATGGATCGGCACACAACAGCAAGGTTTGTTTCAATTCTTCCAAGGGAAACTGCGGCACTTCACCAAAGAACAAGGTTTGCTGGACGATGATGTCACGTGCCTCGCGCTCGATAAAAAAGGCCAGCTTTGGGTCGGCGGAAAAGTTGGCCTGAATTTATGGACGGGCCAAGCTTTCAAGCGCTTCACGGAAGCGAATGGTTTGTCGGATGAATATATTTCCAGCGTTCACGTGGCGCGCTCGGGAACGGTGTGGATCACCACGCGGTCGGGCATGTGCCAGTATGTCGAAGGACGAATCATCCCCTACGACTTTCAAGCCAAGAGCCAGGGACGCAGTCCTGAATATTTGGGCGCGTATGAAGATCAAAGCGGAAATATTTGGGCGTTCGGCGATACTTATTTGATCAACCTAGCGGAAGGCAAACGCTTTAATTATTTTCACAGTTCGGCTTCCGGCTCGGTGCGCATCTGGAGCTTGTGCGAAGGCCGGGATGGACGCCTGTGGATCGGCACGAGCGGGCGCGGGTTGCTTTGCTTTGAGGACGGCCGGTTTCAACCGCTGATCCTTGGAGAAAATCGCTGGCCGTACGATGTTCGTTCCATCTGCGAAGATTCGGAAGGAAATCTTTGGCTGGGAACTTCGGGCGGAGGGCTTTTGCAATTACGCCCGCAATCGGTTCATGTTTTTCAAGCCGGACAAGGTTTGCCCGCGGGTTCGACCACGGCACTCGCGTTGGATTCGCGCGAGCGAGTTTTTGTCGGGCTCTTGCGCAGCGGACTTTTTGTCGGCGAAGCCGGAAGATTCGAGCGCGTGGACAGCGCGGGGTTGGCGGTTCAAAATCTCATTTCCTCCATTTGCGTGGCGCGCGATGGGACGATTTGGGCCGGCACTTTGGGCGATGGATTGTATGGTTTGCAAAACGATCGCGAGATTCATTTCACTACTGCCAACGGCCTGGCCAACGATAGCGTTCTGGCCGTGAGTCTCGACGGCGAAGGCACTTTGTGGACGAGCACTGCGGGCAACGGCCTGCAATATTATACGAATCAAAAAATGATCCAGCTCGACGCCGCCACACCCGGGCTTCCGACCGCGCCGGTGACAGCGATGATTCCCGCGACCGCCGGCGGCCTTTGGCTGGGGACGGAAGAAGGTTCCATTCTTCACGAAGACAAAAATAAATTGTCCGCCGTCAAATTGTCGCAAAATATCGGCGCGCGTCCGGTGCTGGTTTTGCATGAAGGTGAAAAGTCGCGTCTCTGGATCGGCATGGATGAAGGCGGCCTCACTTGCCTCGATCACGGCGCGACGATTCATTGGAATACCCACAACGGTTTGCCCAACACCACCGTCGCCGGCATCGTCGAGGACAACGCAAATAATTTATGGCTTTCAACCGGCGGTGGGATTTACCGCGTCAGCCGGAGCGATGTTTCCAAAGCGCTCGGCGATCCCACCATCCCGCTCGAATGCAAATTGGTTTCTGAATCGAAGACTTTGCCCGAACCAGCGACGGCATTTTGCGGAACGCGTTCGGTGCGTTCGCCAGAAGGCATATTGTGGTTCGCCACTTCGGAAGGCGTGCTCAAAGTGGACCCGCACCAATCGGAAACCGTCGCCGCCGCGATTCCGCTCTATCTCGAAACCGCAACCTTCAACGGCCAGACACCCATCTCACTTTTGGAAGGCGGCATGTGGATGCCCGCTCCCACCAACGATCCCGTCGTGCGCGCGCCCATGCATTTGCGCTCGCTGGAAATTCGTTTCACCGCCCTGGATTTCACCGCGCCGTCGGAAGTTCGGTTTCGGCATCGGCTGGATGGCTTCGACTCCGATTGGGTGGATGATGGCTCGGCTCGCTCCGCCCGTTACAGCCGCCTGCCCTATGGCGATTATCGTTTTCGCGTGGCCATTCGCGATCCCGACGGCGAATGGCAGGAGGCGCAAAGAACCTTTGCGTTCATCGTTCCCACGCCGCTTTATTTTCAAGTGTGGGCGATTTGCTTATACGTCCTCGCAGTGGTCGCGGTGATCGTGCAAATCGTCCGCGTAGTTTCGCACCGGCGTTTGCGCATCACGCTCGCGACCCTCGAGCAGCAGCAATCCGTCGAACGCGAGCGCATGCGCATCGCGCGCGATCTCCATGATGAAATCGGTTCCAAGCTCGCCAAAATTTCCTTCCTCAGCGAGCATGCCCAAGTCGCCGCCGAGGCGACCGGTCCTTTGGGAACCAAGATCGCCTCAATCGCGCATACAACGCGCGAATTGCTACGCACCATGGATGAAATTGTCTGGGTCGTGAATCCTCACAATGATACCTTGGAAAATCTAGTAACTTACTTGAGTCACTATGCCGCCGAATATTTTCAAAACACTTCCATTCAGTGCGAAGTCCAACTGCCGCGCGAAATGCCCAATCACTTGCTCTCGTCCGAAGCCCGCCATAATTTGTTTCTCACTTTTGAAGAAGCGTTGAACAATGTCCTGACTCATTCCGGCGCGACAAACGTAAAAATTGATATGACCGTAAAGGCGCTCGAATGTGAAATCACCGTCACCGATAACGGCCGCGGATTCGATGCCCAAAACGTCTCGCCGTCCAGCAACGGCAAGCGCGGCAAACGCGGCGGCAATGGGTTGGTGAACATGCGCCAACGTCTCGCAGACATCGGCGGCGAATGCCGTATCGTGAGCACCCCCGGCGCCGGCACGAGTGTCAAAATCCACGTCCGGTTGAATTCCAAAATAAGCGGCAAGCCATGAAAAAAATTATCAGTGTTTCCATCGTTGACGACGAAGCCGATTTGCGCGAGCACATCAAGGATTACCTCGCCGAGGCCGCCGAAATCCATTGCAAGAGCGTCTATGCCAGCGCGGAGGAAGCGCTCGAACATCTGCCGCACGATAAACCCGACGTCGTGCTCATGGACATCAATCTCGGCGAAATGGACGGCATCGAATGTGTCCGCCGCCTGACCGCCATCGTGCCCGATGCCCAGGTTTTGATGCTCACCGTGTTTGAGGATTCCGAAAAAATTTTCCGCGCCCTGGCCGCCGGCGCAAAAGGTTATCTCCTCAAACGTCTCTCGCCGAAAAAATTGATCGAAGCCATCAAGGACGTGCAGGACGGCGGCTCGCCGATGTCCGCCTCCATCGCGCGAAAAGTCGTGCAGTCGTTCAACACCGTCGCGACTCGCGGCGACAATACCACCGAACTTTCCCCGCGTGAACGCTCCGTGCTCGACGGCCTCGCGGGCGGCCTTGCCTACAAGGAAATCGCTGACCAACTGGGCGTCAGCATTCATACCGTGCGCAATTATATCCGGCGCGTTTACGAAAAACTGCACGTATGCTCGCGGACCGAAGCCGTCGCGAAGTTCATGCGCAAATAAAAAAATGTCAGCCGAAATAAAATCCAAACACCGAATCACGCATTCCCTCAAGGCACATTCGCCCTGCCAATTACCGGCCTTGCGCGAACCCAACTCATTATTCGCCATCACCATTTTTCTCCTGCTCCTTCTCACCAGTCCTCGTCCCACCCAGGCAGCCGACTCCAACTCCTGGCACGCCGCGCGCGCGCCGCTGATGACCCGTTGGGCCAAGGAAGTCAGCCCCACCAATGCCCTGGTGGAATACCCGCGCCCACAACTCGTCCGCCCCGATTGGCAAAACTTAAACGGCCTTTGGGATTACGCCATCACGCCCGACACGACGAACAACTTTTCCTCGCCAGACGGAAAGATACTCGTTCCCTTTCCCGTCGAATCGGCGTTGTCCGGTGTCATGACGAATTTCGGCGAACACAGCAAATTGTGGTATCACAAAATGTTTGCCGTGCCGCCTTCCTGGAATGGCCGCCGGGTGCGCTTGAATTTTGGGGCGGTAGATTGGCTTTGCCACGTGTGGGTCAACGGCCATCTCATCGGCGAGCATCAAGGCGGATACGATCCCTTCACCTTCGACATCACCGACGCCCTCACCTGGAAAGGCGCCGAGGATATTTTAGTGTGCGTCACCGACCCGACCGAGGGCGACCAGCCGCGCGGCAAACAATCGCGCAAACCGGAAGGAATTTTTTACACCGCCACCTCCGGCATCTGGCAAACCGTGTGGCTGGAACCGGTGCCGGTCATGTGCGTGGACCGGGTAAAAATTGTTCCCGATGTGGATACCAAATCCGTCCACCTCTGGGCTTCCGTAAATAGCTTTACCGAAAACCTGACGGTCGAGGCGGTCGTATCCGCCGGGGGAAAAGAAATCTCCCGCGGCACGAGCGCGCCCAACGCCGAGTTGGCGATCAATTTGCCCGACGCCCATCTTTGGTCGCCGGACGATCCCTTTCTCTACGATTTGAAAGTCACTTTGAAAAGCGGCGACCGGACACTGGATTCCGTTTCCAGTTATTTCGCCATGAGAAAAATCGCGTTGAAAAAAGATGCGCAGGGCTTCACCCGCATCGCGCTCAATGACCAATTTATTTTTCAGATCGGCACACTCGACCAGGGCTTTTGGCCGGATGGAGTTTATACCGCGCCGACCGATGCCGCGTTGCGTTCCGACATCGAGTTCCTGAAAAAAACCGGATTCAATTTCACTCGCAAGCACGTGAAAGTGGAACCGGACCGCTGGTATTATTGGTGCGACCGGCTCGGACTCATGGTTTGGCAGGACTTTCCCAGCGGCAACAACGCCACGGTGGCGAGCCAGCGCGATTTTGAAAATGAAGTGCTGCACATCGTCAAGAGTTTGGAAAATCATCCGTCCATCGTGGTCTGGGTTTTATTCAACGAAGGCTGGGGCCAATACGACACTGAGCCTTTGGCCGGCTGGTTGAAGGAATTGGATGCGTCGCGCCTCGTGGACAATGCCAGCGGCTGGACCGATATGCGCGCCGGCGACCTCATTGATATGCACAGCTATCCCGGGCCGGATTCTCCCGCCAACGAACCGCATCGCGCGTCTGTGCTCGGCGAATTCGGCGGACTCGCGGTGCGCGTGGATGGTCACATGTGGTCATCCAATTTTTGGGGCTACGTCCTGCTGACCAATACCACCGAGCTTGCCGATCAATATACCCGCATGCTCAAACGAGTTTGGCGTTCGCACAATCTTCGCGGGTTAAGCGCCGCCGTGTACACCCAAACGACCGATGTGGAAACCGAGGCCGATGGTCTTTTGACTTACGACCGCGCCGTGGCCAAGGTGGACCCCGCGCAGTTGCTGGCCGCGAACCACAGTGGTTTCAACGAAATTCCCAAGAAGGTCGTCCTGGCCGATGCCTTGTACGATCGTGTCGTTTGGAAATACACCATCGAGCAGCCGGAAGAGAACTGGTTTAAACCCAAGTTTTACCCCGCCGGCTGGCGGGATGGCGCGGGCGGTTTCGGCACGGACGGAACCCCGGGCATCTATGTCGGCACGATCTGGAACTCGCCCGACATTTGGCTGCGGCGGGATTTCAACCTCGCGGCGGAAGATATTCCCGGAATGAAATTCCAGGTCTTCCATGATGAAGACGTCGAAATATATCTCAACGGCGTCCTCGCCTTGAAACAGCCCGGATTCATCACCGACTACGATGATTTTGACATTTCCAAAGAAGCCTTGGCCGCGCTGCACCCCGGCAACAACACTATCGCCCTCCACTGCCATCAAACCACCGGCGGACAAGGAATAGACGTCGGAATTTTAGCGCCCCTACCGCAAACCCCAAAGGAAAAATAACCCACGAACGGTTATGACTTTTCCAAATAAGCGCGTGCTCTCCCCGGACAAAAACTGGCATTCTTTCACTGGCGAATTTTGATACCGTCCGAGGTAAAGCCCGACCCCGAAGTCCC
This sequence comes from Verrucomicrobiia bacterium, assembly GCA_036268055.1. NCBI lineage: Bacteria > Pseudomonadati > Verrucomicrobiota > Verrucomicrobiia > Verrucomicrobiia bacterium. Next base: position 101,557 of record DATAUW010000012.1, read on the forward strand.
GCAGGGACGACAGATCCTTAGCCCAGCTATTTATGCTGGGTTTGCATCCGTTCCACCCAAGTCCCGCAGGGATGAAAGAGTTCAGCGATCCTGAGGTTCCCCCAATTCCGCGTTCCGCACTTTCCCAAATTTCCCCATTCTTTCCCCCTTGCCACCGCCCGCAAATTTGGCTCTGCTAATGTCCGATAATTAAAAATATCGCTATGTCACAACTCACCGGAAAACTTGGGATCGTCTTCGGCGTCGCCAACAAACGCTCCATCGCGTGGGCCATTGCGCAAGCCTGGCACAAAGCCGGCGCCCGCCTCGCCTTCACCTACCAGGGTGAACGCCTCAAGGAAAACGTCGAAGAACTCGCCGGCACCTTCGGCCCCGACACCCTCCTCATGCCTTGCGACGTCACCAAAGACGAAGACATCGCCCGCGTCTTCGCCGAAGTCGGCCAAAAATTCGGCAAACTCCATTTGCTCCTCCACTCCGTCGCCTTCGCCCCCAAAGACGCCCTCGAAGGCGAATTCGTCAACACCACCCGCGAAGCCTTCCGCATCGCCCACGACGTCAGCGCTTATTCACTCGTCGCCCTTGGCCGCGCCGCTGCTCCCCTGATGACCGAAGGCGGCAGCCTCGTCGCCATGAGTTACTACGGCTCGCAAAAAGTTGTGCCCCACTACAACGTCATGGGCGTCGCCAAAGCTTCACTCGAAGCCAGCACCCGCTACCTCGCCTACGACCTCGGCCCCAAAAAAATCCGCGTCAACTGCATCAGCGCCGGCCCCATGAACACCCTTGCCGCCCGCGGCATCGCCGGCTTCATGGACATGATGAAACACTACGAAGCCCATTCCCCGCTCAAGCGCAACGTCGCACCTGACGAACTCGGCGCCACCGGCACCTTCCTCGCCAGCGACGGCGCCGCCGCCATCACCGGCCAAGTCCTCTACGTGGATTGCGGCTACGAAATCATGGGCATGTAAGTCCAACCCGCGCTCCGTCCCTTTTCTAATTCCGATGCCTTATCCAGGAACCTCAACGAGGTTCAGGCAACAAAGCCCAGCGGTTGGTTCGTCTTCGAACCTACCCTGGGTCAGCCACCAAAAAAATCCCCCCACCATATAGAGCGAAGCGAGTCGCGCCTTAAGCGCGTTACCGCCTTCCCACCCCTGCGTTCAATTACCAGCCGAAGGAATAAAAAAACCATCACGCAAAACAAAACCGCCAGCCCCTTTCGAGACTGGCGTCGCCTAATTTTATCCACCTCACCGTTTCAATACTACATCGCCACGCCCGGCAAAAAACCCAACTGCCGAAATGACTACACCCAATCTCCTTCCTCTCCTTCACGGACTAGCCGGCCTCTAAATAAATTGTTGCTCCAACCATCATGAAGCCCGACCCTTGGTCCGATAGAAAATCTCATACCAAAATGAAACAACGCATCCTCACGTTAATCGCCTTGGTGTTGTTTGATTCAATCTCAATCCACCCCGCCACCGCCCAAATCAATCGCGGCGACCGCTACTCCGGTGAAACCTGGGCCACGCGCTCCCCCGTCATCGCCGAACACGGCATGGCCGCGACCGAGCAACCGCTTGCCTCCGCCGCCGCCATCGCCATCCTGAAACAAGGCGGCAGCGCCGTGGACGCCGCCATCGCCGCCAACGCCATCATGGGCGTCATGCAACCCGTCCTCAACGGCATGGGCGGCGATCTGTTCGCGATTGTTTGGGACCCCGACACTCATCAACTCTACGGCTACAACGCCTCCGGTCCCGCCGCCCGCTCGCGCAGCCTCGAAAAAATGCGCGCCGAAGTCGCTGCCGCTTATCGCAAAGCCGGCTTGCCGCAAACAAACCACATCCCCTCTGTCGGCTCGCTGCCCGTCACCGTTCCCGGCGCGGTGGACGGGTGGTTCGCGCTCCACCAGAAATTCGGCAAGCTCCCCATGACCGATGTCCTCGCTCCTGCCATCGGCTATGCCCGCGACGGCTTTCCTGTCACCGAACTCATCGCCAAATATTGGAAAGGCGGCATGATGGCCTTCGAGCGCCGCCGCAATTTGATCGAGGAACTCGACAACGCCCGCCACACCTATCTCATCGCCGATGACCATGGCGGCCACCCGCCCGAGCAAGGCGAAATTTTCAAAAACCCCGACCTCGCCCACACGCTCACGCTCATCGCCAAAGGCGGACGCGATACCTATTACAAGGGCAAAATCGCCCACACCATGGACGCCTATTTCAAACGCATCGGCGGCGACCTCAACTATTCCGACTTCGCAAACTTCCACGGCGAATGGGTCACGCCGCAATCCGTCAACTATCACGGCTACGATGTCTATGAATTACCGCCCAACGGCCAGGGCTTTGCCGTGCTCGAGATGTTGCAGATCCTCAAACATTTCGATCTGAAAAAAATGGGCATCGGTTCCGCCGATACCTTGATCACCTTGCTCGAAGCCAAACGTCTCGCCTATGAAGACCTCGCAAAATTCTACGCCGACCCACACTTCGCCAGTGTGCCAATGAAAGGTTTGATCTCCGAAGCTTACGGTGCTGAACGCGCCAAAGAAATTAATTCCTCACAAGCCAATCCCGCCATCGGCCCCGGCAATCCACAACTCTTCAACGGCGACACCATCTACCTCACCACCGCCGATAAAAACGGCATGATGGTTTCCCTCATTCAATCGAATTATCGCGGCCTTGGCTCCGGCCTCGTCGCCGACCATCTCGGTTTTATGTTTCAGGATCGCGGCGAACTTTTTTCGCTCGATACCAATGCGGCCAATGTCTATGCGTCCGGCAAACGCCCCTTTCACACCATCATTCCCGGTTTCGTCATGAAAGACGGCCAGCCTTTCCTGAGCTTCGGCCTCATGGGCGGCGACATGCAATGCCAGGGTCACGCCCAGGTCCTGACCGACATCATTGACTTCGGCCTCAACATTCAGGAAGCGGACGACGCCGCGCGCTGGCGCCACATCGGCAACGCCGAACCGACTGGCGAAGCCTCCACCGGCATCGGAACCGTCGAAATGGAATCCGGCTTTGACCCCACCGTAAAAGCCGCCTTGCAAACGCGCGGCTACAAAGTTATGCCGGGCACTGGCGGCTTCGGCGGCTACCAGGCCATCATGTGGGATGCCCAACACCACGTCTATTGGGGCGCCTCCGAAATGCGCAAAGACGGCGAAGCCATCGGTTATTAGAGCATTCGGCTCACTCACGTTTTGGCCGTAGTCGGTGCCAAAATTATTTCCGTTCGAGACTGATGAGGCAGCGCGCGCCGAACAGACGCGGCCATTGCGAAAGAAATTCGTCAAGTTGTTGAAAAAGTTCGAGACCGCTCGCCGGATAAAGCGCGGGTTTGCTGTAGCCGCCGCTCAAAAGATAACTGAAACTGCTGAGCGCGCGCGCCTGAAGCAGATTCCAGCCGTCAAACCAGCCCGGGAATTCCTCGCGAAAAAAGAGTCGCGTGGCGTTGCCTTGCGCGGCGTAATAATCGCGCGGCCTCGGCAATTCACTGGTGAGATCAATGGATTGTTTCCACGCCACCGGTTCGTGATGCAGCAATCCGTAAACTGGGAAACTGCTCAGGCTGATATACGGTTCAAATAAAATCACACGCCCGCGCGAAGTCAGGACGCGACGCGCCTCGCGCAGAAACGCATTCGGCGCGCGCAGATGATGAAACACATCGAAGAGAACCAGATGCGAAAGCGTGCCGCTGGCAAAGGGCAAATCGTATCCATCGCACGCGAGATCGAGCCACGGGTTTGGAAATAAATCGGTGGCTATGGCTTGCGGCAAGTGCTCCTTCAGATTGCCGATGCCTGAGCCGATCTCGACGATTTGCCCAGGAATATTTTGGTCAATCAGCGGAAGGATCTGGCGATAGAAACCGGCGTAAATATTTTGCAGCAGCGGCTTCGCGTGCCACGCGCGGAGATTTTTTTGGATCTCAAGCTGGTGTTGGTCGAGCGGGATCATTTCAAAAACTTCATGCGCCGCGCCGCGAACAGCACCATCCGCAGCAGAAGCCAGCCGTGGCTCCAGCGATGAATATTCGTCGAGCCGTAGGTGCGCGCGCGATAACGGATCGGCAAATCCACCATGCGCAGATTCAATTTCGCCGCGCCGAAAATCAAATCGAAATCGCCGAACGGATCGAAGTCGCCGAAGTAGGCGCGGTTGCGGGCGATGGCTTCATAATCGGCGCGGAACAAAACCTTGGTTCCGCAAAGCGTGTCCTTGAGGTTCTGGCCGAGCAGCCAGCTAAAACTCAGGCCAAAAGCTTTGTTCGCGATCATGTTGAGAAATTGCATCGCTTCCTCTTCCATCGGATAAACCAGCCGCACGCCGTTCACGAATTGCGCCGTGCCCGAACGCGCGACTTCGTAAAACTTGGGCAACTCCTCCGGCGGCATCGTCAGGTCTGCGTCGAGAATGAAAAGAATATCGCCCGTGGCAACGGCAAACGCTTCGCGCACCGCGCCGCCTTTGCCTTTGGTCTGTTGCTTGAGAATTTTAATTTGCCGCTGCGGATATTTCGCGGCGACGCGCTGGATTTCCTCCCACGTATTATCTTTCGAGTGGCCTTCGATGAAAATAATTTCCGTGCCCAGGCCCATCTCCGGCGTGCGCTGCACGGCGGCTTCGATGTTGCCAGCTTCGTTGCGCGCGGGAATGACGACCGAGCAACGATATTCGGGACGTTCAGCGGGACGCGGTTTTGGCCGCGCAACGATGGCAACCGTCACACAAAAATGCGGCACGATCGGCGCCGCCCAGCGATTCAATAATGGCGCGACAAGTGGCGTGCCCGCGGGCCACAGCAAACGCGTGTCGGTCTTGATGACTTCCCACCCGGCGAGATGCAACAGGTTCACCATGTCATCGGTGGAAAGCCAGTTTTGCAAAACGGTCGGGGCCTTCGCGCCGATTTTTTCCGCGCTGCCCAGAATCGGCCGCCACAGGTTGTTGAAGAAATTCAGGACCAGCCGCGTGTCAGAAGTCGAAACTTTTTGCAGATGCTCGAGCAACGCCTGGACATCCGGCAGATCGTTCACAAGATCGGACAGGATGATGTAATCGAATTTTTCTTCGGACGAAAATTCCGTGGCATCGGCGAGTTGAAATTCCAGATCGGGATGGCGCTCGCGCGCGAGCTTCAACATGGCGGGACTGAAATCCACGCCGAGGCCGCGTGAAGGTTTTACCGCCGCCAGCAGATCACCGATGCCACAGCCAACTTCGAGCACGCGCAAATTCGGCGGCACGAGAAACGTGAAATAATTCCGCAACGCGCGTTGATAATAGCGGTCCGTTTCCCGCACCCGGGCGGCGGCGCGCTCTTCGTAAAACGCTCGGCGGTCAATCATTCTCCAAGCTGGTAGCGCAAAAATGCGCTGCTGGCGAGCGGCATTTTTTTCTTGGGTTCAAGTTCAGGTATGACACATTGACGGCGATGACTGCACCGGTTCCCGCCAATGCCGTGCCGGAAAACGCCGCCGACGGCTGGTTCACTCCGGGCCGGTTTGCGGCGCTGCTCGCGATTTTCCTCGCGCTGGCATTTCCCGGAATCCTGCTCGGCCAGGAAACTTTTTTTTATCGAGACTTCGGACTTTTTGGCTATCCGCTGGCGCATTATCAACGCGATTGTTTTTGGCGCGGCGAATTGCCCTTGTGGAATCCGCTCAATGACTGCGGCCTGCCGTTCCTCGCGCAGTGGAACACGCTCGTGCTCTATCCGCCTGCGTTGTTTTATTTAATTTTTCCGCTGTCGTGGTCGCTTGGCGTGTTCAATCTCGGCCATCTTTTCCTCGCGGGCATGGGCATGTATTTCCTGGCGCATCGCTGGACGGGAAATCGCCTCGCGGCTTCGATCGCGGGACTCGCCTTCGCCTTCAACGGCCTCACCTGGCATGCGCTGATGTGGCCGAACGACATCGCCGGGCTGGCCTGGATGCCCTGGGTGGTGTGGGCCGCCAAACGCGCGTGGCGCGAAGGCGGAAGACGCATTGCGATCGGCGCGGTGATCGGCGCATTGCAGATGCTGACCGGCGCGCCGGAAATTATTTTGCTAACGTGGCTGTTCATTGGCGCGTTGTGGCTGCCGCAATTTATTTTGGAAAAAAAAGTGCGCGTGAAATTTCTGCTGCGCGCTGTGGCGATGGGTCTGCTCGTGGGCGGAATCGCCGCCGCCCAACTGCTGCCGTTTTTGGATTTGCTCCACCACTCGCATCGCGACACCGGTTTCAGCAGCGGAGCGGACTGGGCGATGCCTTTGTCCGGGCCGGCGAATTTTCTCGTGCCGTTGTTTCATACTTACGCGGGCAGCCAGGGAGTTTTCGTGCAGTATGATCAATATTGGATTTCATCGCATTACCTTGGCGTGGGAATAATCGCGCTCGCGCTCGCGGGCGTGTGGGGCGTGCGCAGGCGAGGCGTCTGGTTTTTATTTGCGGCGGCGGTGGCCAGTGTGTTGATGGCGCTGGGCGCAAACGGGTATCTTTACCCGGCGGTGAAAGCAGTGCTGCCGCAGTTAGGCTTCATTCGCTACCCAATTAAATTTGTCGTCGTAGCGATGCTCGTGATTCCTTTGCTTGCCGCCTATGGCGTGGCCTGGTTTCAGAATGGCCCCGAAACCATCGCTCGCAAACGGATCACGTTTGTGAATGTGATGTTAATCCTGCTGGCCTTGATGGCGCTGATTGTTTGGGTGGAATACGAGCATCCCTTGGTTCGCGATGATTGGACGGCGGTCTGGCACAACGCGATTGTTCGCGCGGTATTTTTAATTTTGGCCGTGCAAATTTTCCTGGCGCTGAACCGTTCGGAAGCTTTCCAGACGCGCCTGCTTGCACGCGTTGGTCTGTTGCTGGCGCTGGGATTGGATGTCTATACCCACGCGCCAAACTTGAGCCCGACCGTGACGCGCTCGGTTTATCAAACGGGAATTATCCAAACGGAATTAGGCCTGCCGCAAACTCCTTACAACGGCGGCCCGCGTTTCATGGAGACGCTTGCGGCGATGGACAAGGTTCACTACACCGCGCTCGCCAAACCTTCGGACGATTATTTGTGCCGCCGCGTCGCGCTGTTCGATAATTGCAACTTGATTGATGGCGTGCCGAAGATTGACGGTTTTTATTCGCTGTATTTGCGCGAGACGGAGCAGGTCATCGCCGCGCTTTACGGACTCGACGGGCCCAAGACGGATTTGAAACCGTTGAAGGATTTTCTGGAAATCGGTTACAGCAATCCGGTGGGAAACGCGCGCGAAAATCCGCTGGATTGGGTGGCCCGCACGAATTTTATGCCGCTCGTGACCGCCGGGCAAAAACCGATTTTCGTGGATGAAACCAATTCCCTGATCGCGCTGGTGCAAACTAATTTCACTCCGCGCGAGATCGTTTACCTGCCGCTTGCCGCAAAAAATATTGTTACTGCAAAGCAAACCACGGCGCACATTCTTAATCAAAATATCCAGTCACAACGGCTTGACTTCAAAGTGACCGCCGACGCACCGGCGATGGTCGTGATCGCGCAATCGTTTTATCATCCATGGCGGGCATACGTGGACGGCGCGCGGGTCACGCTCTGGGAAGCGAACCACGCGTTTCAGGCGTTGGAAATTCCCGCGGGCGCGCATGAAGTGAAATTGATTTATCGCGACCGCGCATTGGAATTGGGCGCGCTTATTTCGCTGGTGTCGTTTGCGCTGGCGAGTTGTGTGTGGATTCGTGATCGCGCATGAGTGCGAAAACAAAGGACGTGCGCGGAGAAGCGGTCGCGGACGCGTGGCTGACGCCGGGAAAGTTTGCCGCCCTTTTAGGCATATTGTTTTTTGTTTGTTTTCCGCTGGTGGTGATTGGGAGCGAGACATTTTATTTTCGCGACTTCGGATGCTTTGGCTATTCTCTGGCGTTTTATCATCGCGAAGTATTGTGGCACGGCGGGATTCCGCTCTGGAATCCGTATAACGAATGCGGCCTGCCATTCCTGGCGCAATGGAACACGCTCACCCTTTATCCGCTCTCGTTGTTCTATTTGATTTTTCCATTGTCATGGTCATTGGGAATGTTCTGTCTCGGACATCTGTTTCTCGGCGGGATGGGAATGTATTTCCTCGCGCGCCGATGGACGGGAAATAATTTTGCGGCATCGCTGGCCGGCGCGCTATTCGCATTCAACGGCTTGACCTGGCAGGCATTGATGTGGCCGAACAACAGCGCGGCCCTGGGATGGATGCCGTGGGTGGTGCTGGCCGTGGAACTCGCGTGGCGCGAGGGCGGGCGGAAAATAATTCTCGCCGGGCTGGCGGGAGCGATGCAGATGCTCGCGGGCGCGCCGGAAATCATTTTACTGACGTGGCTGGCGGCGGGGGCATTTTGGCTGGTGGAAATATTTCACTCGAAGGTTCCCCGCAAAAAAATAGTTTGGCGATTCGTCCTGGTGATTCTCCTGGTGGCGGCGCTGGCGGCGGCGCAATTATTTCCTTTCCTCGACCTGCTTCAACATTCGCAGCGCGACAGCAATTACAGCGACTCGAATTGGGCGATGCCGCCAACCGGCTGGCTGAATTATCTCGTGCCGCTATTTCGCACGTTTTTTCAGAAAGGAATTTTTTCGCAATATGGACAGTTCTGGACGGCATCGTATTTTGCCGGGATCACCACGATTGCCCTGGCCGGTTTCGCCGTGTGGCGGGCGCGCGAACGGCGAACCTGGGTCCTCGCCGCACTGGCCGCGCTGAGTCTGCTTCTTTCGCTGGGCGACAAGGGGGTGTTATATGGAGTGCTGCGCCGGGTCATACCGGCGATGGGCTTCATGCGTTTCCCCATCAAGTTCGTGACGCTCGCCACGTTTGTTTTGCCGTTGCTGGCCGCCGTGGGGTTGGCTCGATTTCAAAATTCCCGGGATGCGGAAAGGGATCGGGAGCGAAAGAGACTTTGGTATATCGGTGGAATTCTGGGCGCGGGAATAACCGCGGTGGGGTTGTGGACCTGGGCCGTTCCGATGTGGCCGGGCGCTCCATTAACGGTGGGGAAAAATGCGGCGGTGCGAATCATTTTTCTCTGCGCGTCGCTGGCGTGCATTGTGTCGCTGCATCGCGCGACTGAATTGCGGTGGCAGCGGGCGCTGCGGGTTGGCGTGATCGCGTTATGCTGGTTCGATGTGTTTACCCATGCGCCGAATTTAAGCCCGGCATTTGATCGAAGCGTTTACGAACCGGATTCCGTGCGGGATTTTTACAAGTGGGACGGCGAATTACGGCCCGGGGTTTCGCGCGCGATGTCGTCCCTCGCGGCCCGGCGCTGGATTTCCCTTCATTCGGTCGCCGATCCGATGGCAGACGTGAATGGCCGGCGATTGGGCCTGTTCGCAGATTTCAACCTGCTGGATCATGCGGCCAAGGTTGATGGTTTTTACTCGCTCGATTTGCGGGAGTATAGCCTGGTAGCGCGTCTGCTGGATTCCACGACGAACGATTTTCCAAAGCTGGAGGATTTTTTATGCGTGTCGCGGATGAGCAATCCCACGAACCTGGTGGATTGGCTGCCCCGCGAGACGGCCATGCCCTTTCTCACCGCGGGCCAATCGCCCGCAGCCCTGGATGATGAAGCGGCGTTGCGCGGGATGTTGAGCGCGAATTTCAACCCGCGACAAATTGTGTTTCTCGAACCCGCCGCCAGCGGACAAATCAAAGCCTGGCCGGCGAAAGCAAGCGTAACTCCAAAATCAATCGAAGCCGAAAAGGTGGTCGCGGAAGTTACGGCGGACGCGCCCACAATGTTTGTGGTCTCCCAGGCTTTTTACCATGACTGGCGCGCGTACGTGGACGGCCTGCCTGTGCGATTGTGGCGGGCGAACGTGGCATTTCAAGCGCTCGAAGTTCCGGCGGGAAAACATGAAGTGCGGTTGGTGTATGAGGACTCGGCGTTCCGGTGGGGCGCGATCATTTCAATGGCTGCCCTGCTTGCCGCAGCCGCGAGCTGGTTTGGGCTGGGAAAAATGGCGACGCGACCGGGGGCAAAATAATTTACTGGGCGGCGGCGGATTTGGTGTCGGCGTCGAGCGACTTGATGTTCGCGCCTTTGGCGGCATCCATCACGCGGACGACCTGGCCCCACGGCGCTTTTTTGTCAGCCTTGAGTTCCACCTTGAGCGAGGGATTTTTCGCGGCTTCGGCTTGCAATTCGCTTTTTAGCGCATCCACGGTGATCGGCCTGGCTTCAGGGCCAAAACGCAATCCGCCATTTTCCTCGATGACGATCACCAGCGGCGGCGAATCGGTGGCGCCGGGTTTGGCCGCGTGAGAGGATTCCGGGAGCGCGAGGCGGAGAGAATTTTGCGGTTTCTTGAACGTGGTCGTGACCATCAAAAAAATGAGCACGACGATGAGCACATCAATCATCGCGACGATGATGACCGCGGGCGGCGAATTTTTTTTGCGGACGAAGAAGCGCATGGCTCAGTGTTTGGACAGCGCGCGATATTGCCGGCGCAAAAATTCCGAGCAGATGGTTTCCATTTCCACGGCGAGCATCTCAACTTTTTTATTGTAGTAACTCCACGCGATGAGCGAGGGAATGGCGATGAGCAAGCCGGTCATCGTAAAGCCAAGGATGAACGAGATGCCGCGCGCGAGCACGCTGTTGTCGGTGGCGGCGGCATCGCCCAAGCCGCCGAAAAGCGTGATCATGCCGTAGATGGTTCCGACCAACCCGAGCAGCGGCGCGATGCCCACGATGATTTCCAGGATGACCAGCCCGCGTTCGAGATAGACGACTTCCTGCCGCGCGCGCGTTTGCAGCGCAGCTTCATTTTCCTCCTGCGGAAGATCGAGATGATCCTCGGCGGAGAGCAGCAGCCGCGCGAGCGGCGAATGGGATTGTTCGCACAGCCGCTTCAATACTGGACGGTCTTCGGGCGTGCGACAGGCGTCGGCGGTGCTTTGCAGCGCGGAGGGCATGACGCGTTCGGCGCGCAGGGCGAAGCCGCAATAGACGATGAAGGTCAGGCTCGTGACCGACGTGAGGAACATGATGCTGATAAAAAAAGTTTCCATCTTGATTCAAATTATGACTCGCAGGGCGGTTGTTTATTCAGGACTTCATTCGTAATAAAAAGCGAAACGCACCACGCGGGTGTCCGTGTTGTAATATCGCTGCATGTCGGGCGGCCACTTCCCGAACGGCGCGGGTTTGCTGATGGCGCTTTCGCAAACATAGGTTAGCAGGTCGCCGACGTCGCTTTCAATCACGCGCATATCACTAACCCGGCCGTCGGAATGCAAAGTGAATTCCACCACCGCCCGGCCGGTGCGATCGCGAGAGAATTCCTTGCTCTCAAGCTGGCTGTACCATTGGGTCGTGATGGCCTCGATGATTTCACGGTCGTATTCACCAAAGGGAGTGCCGATGGCGTTGAGCGACGAACTGACGGCGTGATGTTGGACGCCGCCATCCTGTTTCATTTTTTCGCCGGGCAAGGCTGAGGAATGCGAAACGTCGGCCAACCGGCGCGCGCGCTGATGGGCCGGCGGAGTTTCGGATTGGCCAGTGTCGTTCTCGGCCTGGCCTTCGCCGGTTTGGGGCGCGGGTTTGGCCATCGTGAGATCGCCGACAGGCGGGCCACCTTTGGGTTTGGGCTTGGACTCAGCTTCATCGGTTTCGGCGGGTGTGGCTTTGGGCGGCGAAGGTTGCAATGGGGAAATTTTGGCGACAGTGGCCGTCTGGGTTTTGATCACGTGAGTTTGCCGGCCATCAATTTTGGGTGTGTCGCTAGCTATGGTGGCGTCGGGATTGGCGGCCTTGGAATTGTGTGAGGAATAATATTTGGCGTCCTTGGGCGCTTCCACGACGGCGGTCGGATCGGTTTCAACAAATACCAACTCGGGCATTTGCTGTTGTGGTTTCAAAACTTGTTTGGCGAGTTCCGCTTTTTTCAATTCGGCAGCGGTGGGTTTGTGATGGAACCAGAACGGGTGAAGTTCTTTTTTCCACCAGCCGTAACGCTGACCGAGCGCGAAGCAACCGTAGAAAAGAATGTGAGCGACGACGGAGATCACCAGCGCCCGGCGGAGCAAATGCTCGGCGGGATGCAGCGGGCTTTCGGTCGTGCGACTCACAGACATGCTGTCCAACATGCCGCAGTAAATCGAGAGCGGCAACTTATTAGGGGGAGATTCAAGTTTTCAGTAAAAATGACTCAGGGATTGCCAGAACCAAAGGCTGAGCCGTAAACAGCAATCTTTTCTTGTGTTGCTGCGGCTCACAGAGCCGCGGTCCGTCAAGAAAAATGGCAGCGACGTTTTGCATCGCTGCCATTTGAAGTTCAAGGAATGCCTTTTCGCGCGTTACGGTTTCCAGATCATTTCGGCGACGGATTTGCCCGCCGGGATGAACGGAAGCACGTGCTCGGTGTAGGGCACGATCACGTCCAGCACGTACGGCTGGTCAGAATCGAGCATGCGCTGCAAGGCCGCGCGCAAATCTTTTTTATACATCACGCGTTCGCAAGGCACATTGAACGCCTTGGCCATCGTGATGTAATCGGGATAGATTTGTTTCATGTTCTCAGGATCGCCGAGGTAGGTGTTGCCCCGGTTGCCCTGATAGAACTTGTCTTCCCATTGCACCACCATGCCGAGATGCTGGTTGTTCAAGATGAGCGCCTTCGCGGCGATTTTTTCGATGTGCGCCGTGGCAAGTTCCTGCACGTTCATCAGGAACGAACCGTCGCCGTCAATGTCCACCACTTGCTGGTTGGGGCACGCGACCTTCGCGCCGAGCGCGGCGGGATAACCGTAGCCCATCGCGCCGAGGCCCGCGCTGGTGAGCAACTGCCGCGGGAATTTGTATTTGTAATATTGCGCGGCCCACATCTGATGCTGGCCCACGCCGGTCGTGATGATCGCGTCGCCCTTGGTCAACTCATACAACATCTCGATCGCCATCTGCGGCAGGATCACTTCGCTTTCCTTGCCGGTGAGATGATCCTTCATGTGCTGCGACGTCACCACTTCTTCCGTCACGCGATAGCTGAACGGCGCCTTGGCTTTCCAATCGGCAACCTGCTTTTCCCACGCGGTAAATTTTTTCGTGATCGCGCGTTTGCGGACAAGCGCATTGAGCCGCTCCAACGCATATTTGATATCGCTCACGATCGGCAAATTTGCCGGCTTGTTTTTGTTGATTTCGGACGGGTCCACGTCAATGTGAACAATCGTGCCGCGCTCGCAAAACTTTTCCACCTTGCCCGTCACGCGATCGTCAAAACGCACGCCGAACGCCAGCAACAAATCCGCTCCCGGCGCGATGAGTTGCGGGATCTCCGCGTCCGATTTCTTCGGCGCGAATTCCCCGCTCACCGCCCAATTCGCGTATGCCGCGCCGTGCATCCCGAGCCAGCGCAACGACAGCGGATGCGTCTCCGGGAAACAACCACAACCCATGATCGTCGTCGTCACCGGAATCTGCGTCGCCTCCGCGAACTTCAACAACTCCGCGCTCGCCTCGCCGCTGATGATGCCTCCGCCCACATAAAGCAACGGCCGCTCGGACTTCTCGATCAAGCCGATGATCTCATTCAACTCAATATCACTCGCCTGCTTGAGCGGTTCGTAACCACGCAAATGAATCTCCGTCGGATACACCGGTTGCGCCTTCGCCTGCTGAATATTCTTCGGCACATCCACCACCACCGGACCCGGACGCCCCGTCTGCGCGATATAAAACGCTTCCTTGATCACCCGCGGAATATCATTGATATCCGTCACCAGATAACTGTGCTTCACGATCGGCAACGTCATCCCAAAAAAATCGGTCTCCTGAAAACCGCCCTTGCCAATCATCGCCTGCGGCACCTGCCCCGTGATCACCACCAGCGGGATCGAATCCATATACGCATCCGCGATGCCCGTCACCAAATTCGTCGCCCCCGGCCCACTCGTCGCCATGCACACCCCCGCGCGCCCGCACGCCCGCGCGTAACCCTCCGCCGCGAACGCCCCGCCCTGTTCATGGCGCGGGAGAATCGTGCGAATCTTCGACTTCGTCAACGCCTGGTGGAACTCCATGCTCGCCCCGCCCGGATACGCGAAAATCGCCTCCACCCCCTCGCGCTCCAGACACGCGATCACGATCTCACTACCCTTCATCGCCGGGCCCACCTCAGCCCGTTTGCGGGTGGAAGCTTTTCTATCAGACAACAATGTTTTGCTCATTTTATTATTTAAGTTGAAGCCGGTCGGCGCGAGTCACAATAAAAAACCCACGACCGTTGCCAGCCGTGGGTTTTTGTCGAAATCCGTTTTAGCCTCGACAAGCCCCGGCCACGCCGCCTACTACGACGACTACCAGGACCTGTTGAACATTTTTAATCATTACGCCACCCATCCTACCCAACCCGCGCCCGACCGTCAACCCCCAATATTCCACCACAAACCCCACTAATTCCAAGCCCACAACGTAAATCAACCCATAATACGGCAGGGCGGAGCGGCGGAGATGGCGTGCCGGGTTAGTGAGTTGGGAGGCGGAGTTGTGGTGCGTTTATGAAGGGGTGTGGCGGTTTTTAGGATCCCGCAACCTCAAGGGTTGCGGGGCGGACGGCGGACCGGCAGGTCCGCCGTACCAAGTTAGTGGTTGGAGGAGTGGGGAATAGGGTGTTTTGGAACGGTGGTGGGATGTGGAAGCGGTGGGTTGGTGGGTGGGCTTGCCTCGCTGCGCTCGGGATAGTTTTTTGGCGGGGAGGTGCGTACCCCGGGCTGAAGCCGCGGGGTTAATGAGAAGGGCTGGGTTGTCGGGGGTGATGGTAAATTAATGTTCGTGAGCGTTGTTTGGTTTGGAGGTTCTTTCGTCCCGTGGTTGACGGGACTTGGATGGAATGGGAATTCGACCCAGCAATAAATTGCTGGGCTAAGGTCTGCCGTCCCTGTCGGGACTTTGGCCGGCGGAGCGGCGGGGATGACGTGGCAGGTTAGTGGGTTGGACGGGTGAGTTTATGAAGGGGTGGGGGCGGTTTTAGGATCCCGCAACCTCAAGGGTTGCGGGGCGGACGGCGGACCGGCAGGTCCGCCCTACCAAGTTAGTGGATTGGACGGGGGGCGGTGGAATGAGTCGGAGGCGGCAATCTTTGTCGGGGTTGCTGCGGGTCATAGACCCGCGATCCATTGGGAGGCCGTCGCCGAGGCCCGCATCATACCACTTATTGACGTTGCTGCGGGTCATAGACCCGCGGTCCGTTGGGAGGGGAGGCGCAGGGGCGAGGTTACGGCTTGCGGGTACGTTCGGCCTTACATTTTAGACTATGCGAGGTCTACGGGGTCTATGTCTATGGAGATGAGGATGTCTTCGGGGGTTTTTAGATTTTCCATGAGGGTGGCGAGGCGGTGGCTGATGGTGGTCATTTGCCGGGCGCGGAGCATGATTTGATAACGGTAGAGGGTTTCGGCGCGGGCGAGGGGCGCGGGGGCGGGGCCGGAGATGACGAGGTCTTTGATTTGGACAAGGGCTTTTTCTAGTTCTTTGCGGAGATAGTTGGCGGTCATTTCGACTTTTTCTTCGTTGCGGCCTTTTAAGGTGAGCAAGGCGACGCGGCTGGTGGGGGGGTATTTTAGTTGTTCGCGGTATTCGATTTCTTGTTCGTAGAAGCCGTTGAAGTCGTGGCGTCGCGCATATTGGATGGCGGGGTGGAAGGGGGTGAAGGATTGGACGAAGACTTCGCCTTCGATGTCGCCGCGGCCGGCGCGGCCGGCGACCTGGGTGATGAGTTGGAAGGTGCGTTCGGCGGCGCGGAAGTCGGGGAGGTGGAGGGCGAGGTCGGCGTGGATGATGCCGACGAGGGTGACGTTGGGGAAGTGGAGGCCTTTGGCGATCATTTGGGTGCCGACGAGGATGTCTATTTTGCCGACGCGGAAGTCGCCCAGGATGCGGCGGAAATCGTCTTTGCGTTTGAGGGCGTCGGAGTCCATGCGTTTGATGCGGGCGTCGGGAAAGAGTTTGAGGAGGGTGGCTTCGACTTTTTCGGTGCCGAGGCCGGAGTAGCGGATGCCGGGGTTTTTACATTTGGGGTTGGGGCAGAGTTTGGGTGCGGGTTCGGTGTGGCCGCAGACGTGGCAGGCGAGTTTTTGGTCCTGGCGATGGTAGGTGAGGGAGACGCTGCAGTTGGGGCATTGGGCGACGTAGCCGCAGAGTGGGCATTGGAGGGAGGTGGAGAAGCCGCGGCGGTTGAGGAAGAGGATGGTTTGTTCTTTGCGTTCGAGGCGTTTGGTGATGGCTTCTTTGAGTTGGGGGGAAAAAATGGGAGGGCCTTTGCCGAGACGGGCGGCTTGTCGAAGGTCCACGACGCGGACGATGGGCATTTGGATGTTGTCCACGCGTTCGAGCATTTCGAGGAGGGTGTATTTGCCGCGCTGGCAGTTGTAGAAGCTTTCGAGTGAGGGGGTGGCGGAGCCGAGGACGACGGTGGCGGCTTCCATTTGGCCGCGGACGATGGCGACATCGCGGGCGTGGTAGCGGGGGGCTTCTTCCTGTTTGTAGGTGTGTTCGTGCTCTTCGTCCACGATGATGAGGCCGAGGGGGTCAACGGGGGCGAAGATGGCGCTGCGGGCGCCGATGACGATGCGGGCGCGGCCCTGGCGGATTTTGTGCCATTCGTCGTGGCGTTCGCCGGCGGAGAGGTGGCTATGGAGGACGGCGACGAGGGTGCGAAGGGGGCCGGTGCTGAAGCGGGCTTTGAAGCGTTCGACGGTCTGGGGGGTGAGGGAAATTTCGGGAACGAGGACGATGCCGCCGCGGCCTTTTTCAAGGGTGTGGGCGAGGGCTTGGAGGTAGACTTCGGTTTTGCCGCTGCCGGTGACGCCGTGGAGGAGGAAGACGGGATTGCGCGCGGTCGTGGGGGATTGCGCGCGATCGTGGGAGGAGAGAGGGGGTGGCTCGTCGAGGGCGGTTTTGATTTTGTCGAGGGCGACGATTTGCTGGGGGTTGAGGGTGTGGGGTTGGGTGGGGAGAATTTGTTCGCGGGCGTAGGGATCGCGTTCGGAAATTTCGGTGGTGATGGCGACGAGGCCTTTGTCTTCGAGATGGCGGACGGTGGCGGCGGTGGTCTCGGCGAGGGTGAGAAGTTCGGCGAGGGGAAGTTCGCGTCGCTCTTCGATGAGGTGCCAAACCTGGAGCTGGCGTTTGGGAAGTTTGGGCAGTGCGCCGGTGACGGGGAGCATGCGCACGAAGAGGCGTTCGCGCCAGCCGGCTTGCTCTTTGCGCACGGCTTCGGGCAGCACGCTCTTGAGGGCGATCTCGGGCGCGCAACAATAATATTCGCCGATCCAGCGGGCGAGTTGGAGGACCTTGGGGGTGACGAGGGTTTGCGCGCCGATGACTTTGACGATGGATTTTAAATTTGCGTGCGCGGATTCTTCAGCGAGCGCGGTAACAACGCCCAAAACTTTGCGCGAGCCGAAGGGGACTTGGACGCGGCTGCCGATATCCACCTGCCCGGCGAGCGCGGCGGGGATGGCGTAATCGAACTCCTTGCGGAGGGCGAGTTCGAGAGTGACGCGGGCGATCATGGTTTTTGGTTTGGCGAAATTTTTTTCACGCGCTCGCAATGATGACGATGAGCATGCGATGAAATTACGAGGAAACGCGGGAAAGTAAAATGAGGATTCGCGGCGGGTGGGAATTTTAAATAATGGAAAAATCAAAATCGCCAAGCGCGGGTTGATGGGTTAGAAGGAAGCGGTGAAGGGCAGGCATTGGATGACGATTTTGTTGCTCGTGCTTTTGGGCGCGGGGAACGGCTATTGGTATTACCTGGATTGGCGCGATCACAGCCAGGACTTGCCGATTCTCGCGGCGTCGCAGCGGTATGGAGTGGAGCCGGCGCTGGTGAAGGCGGTGGTTTGGCGAGAGAGCCGGTTCAACGCAACCGCGCGCGGCAGCCGTGGAGAAATAGGTTTGATGCAGGTGTTACCGAAGGCGGCAGGACGCGATTGGGCGGCGGCGGAACATGCGCAACTTGCGTCGGCGGCGTTGCTCGATCCGCGGACGAATGCAATCGTCGGCGCATGGTATCTGGAACGGTTGCTCAAGCGTTATGCGCAGACGGATCGGCCGATGGCTTATGTGCTGGCGGATTACAATGCGGGCCGCAGCAATGTTTTGAAATGGATGCAGGGGGCGGGGGCGACAAACAGCGCCGTGTTCCTGGAACAAATCAATTTTCCCAGCACTCATAATTACGTGGTGTCGGTGCTGCGGCGGTATGAACATTACCGGCCGATTTTTCCGCCAAAAAGTTGATTTATGCCATATAAAGCCCGCTTTTCGTCATAAAAAAGTTACTTGATTTCGCGCGAAAGTAGTAGCATTGTGCCCGGCTTACAAAAGCATTGAATGACGTAGTTGGTCTATTCATTGATTTGGCCCGCCACGAAATGCGATGCGCAACCGGCATAACATTAACCCATCAGAATCGCTTGGCTAAAGAAGAACCAATAGAACTGACCGGCGCGGTGACTCAGGTATTGCCGGGCACGATGTTTCGCGTAGCTCTCCCCAATGGCCATGAAGTGCTGGCGCACATCTCCGGGAAGATGCGCAAAAATTTCATCCGCATCAGCGTGGGTGATCGCGTGAATGTGCAGATGTCTCCCTACGACCTCGGCAAAGCCCGCATCACTTTCCGGCACGCCTGACGCCCGTCAACGGGTGTGCAGCGTGCGTCCGCCCGGGCTGCCTTTCTGCGGAACTTCCATGCGGAATTTCGGGATGCGCGCGATGACGCCGCGTCCCTTTTCATCTGAGCCAAGGTAACTACCCTCGGCGATTGCGGTCAGCGTATCGAGCAGGTGATAGCTGTCGTAGCTAAAGCTAGAACCCGGTTCGATGAGCGGAGTCTTGCCGACGACTCCCGCGCCTTCCACCGCTGTGATTTCGCCGCGCTCATTCGTGACGACCCATTTGCGTCCGCGAATGGTGATTGTGTGCTCGGTGCGATTGTGGATGGTGATGAAATAGACGAAGCAATGCGGACGATCCAGCGGTGTCTGCGCTTCGGCGTGATAGACGACGCGATCCACGGAGACCGTCAACCCCGGCAGCTCAAGAAAATGACGATGGGTGTTCACGCGGTTTAATGCGGAGACTGCCCGGCAAGGCTAAACGCCAGACCGAAATGAGCAGCCATCAGGGCGGCAACCAGCGAGATCCGTTTCATGTGATCATTGAGGCAAGGCGGCGGCTCCAAAGCCAGCAAAATTTTTACATGTTTCCGAACCGGCGGCCTTGAAGATAAGAACGTCCGGTTATGGGTTTTGTTCCCGTTGAGCAGTAGAATTTTTGGTGAAGAAAAAGGAACAACCGGCTAGCAGTGCGGAGTGCGGAGTACGGAATTTGGGAATGTGAATTCTTAAATTATTGGTTCGATTTTAATTTTTGTCGAAGTCAATGCGGTTCTTCGCTGAAAACTGAACACTTGAAACTTGAAACTTCTTCCCATTCCGCACTGTCACGTTCTGGGACACGAGCGAACCGTTTTTGGACAGAGTGGATGAAGCGGCAGGAGACGCGCCAAAAGAACCATTCGCGTTCGAGGCAGTTTGCGAATGGCAGCGCACTTGCTTGTATCCCGTCGAACCGGGCCCGCGGTGGTTGCAAGCGTTGGCTACAGTTCATAGGCGAAAGTTTGATTATCCCGGTGATTATTGCCGTGAAAACACAGTTAAAAAATTTACCTCGCAAGAGCGGATTTACCATCGCGGAGATGGTCGTCTGCTTTACGATCATCACGCTCGTGATCGGCGGCACCATGACGGCTTATAACCGGTCGGCGCTGTTCACTGAGCGTGCCGGTTATCAGTTGGCCGCGCAAGCCCAGGCGGTGCAGCAATTCGAGCATGTGCGCGCCGCGTTGTGGGACACGATGTCCACGCCGCCGGTGGACAACACCACCAATTTTTCCAGCTTCATCAACGTCGCGATTCTCGAATTGCCCATCTCCGGTACGAACGTCATCTATGCGACGAATTATCTTACCGTCAGCACCATCACGGTGACCAACAACCCGCCGACTTACGTCAAGCTGGTGCAGGTGGATACCTTCTGGCCCTGGAACGGCGTCACCATGAGCAATGTCATGGTCGCCTATCGCGCTCCTGACGAATGAAAATCATAATCAAACAACTTCGCGGCGTCCGGGGCACCCGGGGCATGACGCTGGTGGAACTGATGTGCAGCGTGGCGATCTTCGCGTTGCTGATCGCCGGATTGATTTCGGTCAACCTCTTCGGCCTGCGCCAGGACGAGCTGGTCAACAGCGCGCTCGGGGCGAATGACCAGTCACGCCTGAACTTCAATTTGATGCTCGATGAAATCCGTTCGAGCAAAGACATCCAGATCGGCCACGGTGATTACACCACCTTCGTCGCGTTGACCAACGGCCTGGCGCAACAGGGCGAGACGTTGCAGATCATCCCCAGCACGAACCTGACGATGTTCATCTATTATTGGTTCGACACCAATAACTGCGTGCTCTGGCGGGCGGGCGTCACCAATGGAAGCATCACGACGAATATCGTGGCGCAATACCTGACCAATATGACCAGCGCGTGGCTGACTAATTCGATGACCTTCCGCGCGATGGACTACACCGGCACGACGAACCTCACGGTGGATCCGACCAATTATAATTTCAACTACGTGGTGAATATCCTGATGCAGTTCTACCAGTATCAATACCCGCTGACCACGGTGGGAAGTAATTACCTGTATAACTACTACCAGTTGACTTACAGCGCCACCCGCCGCAGTCCTTAGTTTTATCATAGTCAGAGACGAGATGTATTATGAAAATTAAATCCTCATCCCGCGCCCGCCGGCAAGCGGGCTACAGTGCCCTGTTCATCACTTTGGTGTTGGTTGGAGCCAGCCTTCTGGTGCTGGGCGCGACCCTGAGCCGTTCCACGGCCAGTTCAAGATTGACGGACCGCAATACGCTGTTCATCGCCTCGGATGGCGCGGCGGAAGCGGCGGTGGAAAAAGCGCTCGCCCGCGTCATGGTGGACTTTGCCAACGGCGGCGAATCCCTCGTGTTGACCAACCTGACTTACTATCAAACCCAGTTGTTGCCGACGTCTGCCGAAAGTTCCTACTGGACCAATTTTACCTGGTCCGACGGCCAGGGGCATGACAACCAGATTTATGTCGCGCGCACAACCAGCGGAGCCAATGCGCCGTACGTCGCCCTCGAAGAACAATACCAAGGACTTTCGGGCTATGCTTCGACCTATCGCATCCTCTCGAATGTGCGGATGAAAAGCAGCACCTTCGGCTATACCTTCACCAACGCCGTGCAACAAGACGTGCAACTCGCGCAGATTCCCGTGTTCCAGTTTGCTATTTTCTACAATGGCCTGCTGGAGTTCAGCGATACGGCGACGCTCGTCGTCACCGGTCCCGTGCACGCGAACAGCAATATCTATGTCGGTTCGCCAGATAATTTGACCTTTAATTCCATCGTCACGACCACGGGCAACGTCAGCAAGCCCGGCAACGCCGGTTACAGCACGAACAGTTGGTCGGGCCAGGTCTATTACAACGGCACGCCGACTCCCGGGTTTCTGACCGGCCAGCCTTCGTTGAACCTGCCGATCGGCACGAACAGCAGTTCCTCCACGAACGTGCAACAGATCCTCTATCCACCGCCTACCAACGAAGTGTATAGCTCGGCGATGGGCCAGCAACGCTATTGGAACAAGGCCGATTTGACTATCGTAGTGAGCAATACCTTTTTCACCTGCACTTTCAAGAGTGCGGCGAATGATCCGCTTCCCTGGGTGTTCAGCACGAATATCAATTACCTGACAAATTCGTATGCGACCCAGACAGGCGCGAAATTGCCCTGGCTGTCCGCCACCAATAGTTTCTACGACTGGCGTGAGAACAAGACGGTGAATCTCATGCAAGTGGATGTGGGTGCATTGACCAACTGGATGGGACTTAACGGCTGGCTTACAACCAATGCCTACACCAGCGCGAAGTTCGGCAATAACAATCCGTTCAACATCATCTATATCGTGGATTATCGCACGACGAACAGTTCCACCTTGACCGCGGTCCGCCTGGTGAACGGCGCAAACCTTCCCGCTGCGGGCCTGACTGTGGCCACGCCGAACCCACTGTATATCCAAGGCGTTTATAATTGCCCGAACTCGGCTTATCTTGACACGACCAATACTACGCAATCAGCGCCGGCTTCCGTGGCGTGCGATGCGTTGACGATCCTTTCGCCAAGCTGGCAGGACTATGGCCCAACATATACTAACGGCACCAAAAAATCAGGCGGAAAGACTGTGCCAAATGTGGTGAGTTCTGAATTGGCCCAAAATGCAGCGAATGATACAGTGAACGCGGCGATCATCGCCGGAATCGTTCCCTCCACAGGCACGACTGCGAGTACCTACAGCGGCGGAGCGAACAATCTTCCGCGCTTGCTGGAAGATTGGGGCAACAGTGTTTCCGCAACGCTGACGTTGAACACGTCGATCGTCTGTCTCTACAACAGCACCTGGGCGACCGGTCCGTTCGTTCTGCCCGGAACTTACTACTATGCACCGTCGCAACGTAATTTTAGCTTCGATTTGAACTACACGCTCTCCTCGAAGATGCCGCCGGGCACGCCGAACATCTGCCGCCTGGTGCGCGCCGCCTGGTGCAATCCGCCGCCGCAAACCGTCACCTTCGCGCCGTCGCCGACGCTGGATTTCGTTCCGCAATGATTTGAATCATCCACCAGAACTTATGTTGCGCTTCACTCTTACTCTGGGCCTGCTTGGCACGCTGGCGGCCGCTTCACAAGCCGGCACGCTCGTGCCGAGCGGCGAGGCGATCACAACCTCCGTCCAACGCGAACAGGTGGACACCGTCGAACCATTCTATCGGGCTTATCTGACCACCGACGCGGAAAAATTCGCTTTTCTCATGCCGGACAAATACCGCCTGGGTGGCGATCCGGCCCACGGCAAGCTGCTCCTCGAGAACATGGAAAAGGGGGGGATGATCTCGTTCACGTTCATGCGTTCCTCCGATTCCGATCCGGCGGAAACCGGTCGCGACGCCTACCGTCAATTACTGGCGAGCCGTTATCCGAAGGCAAAATTTGTTGGTGAATTTTCCACCTCAGCGGGAGGCCATAGCGGAGATGGCTTTGAATTTCAATGGGTGGCGCCGAATGGCCTGGTGGAAAAAACCCGCGCGGTTTATCTCCACACCAACGCGGGCCTGCTGGAATTGATTTCGACACGAAGCGCGACCAACGCTCCCGAAGCCCAGAATTCCCTCGATGAAATCATCCACACCTTCGCGGCCAGCGCGAGCGCGAATGGACAATTAGTTGTGCATCACATCGCCCGCTCCAATTAACGCGTCATTCGGCGGCCAGACACATCGCTTCAGAAAATATTTCAGAATCTAACGCATCACCGAAACTACAACACGGTTGATGCGGCCGGCCTGCGTGGGCCGGTTTTTTTATTTTTGGAGAGAAAGCCGTGAATTGCGCCTTCAAAATGGGATAATGGAGAGCGGCGGTCTATGACCACCGAATCCGTTGGGAGCGCGGGTCTATGACCCGCAGCAACTCCCGCGAAGATTGCCGCTTTCGATTAGGCATAGGTTTTAAAAGTAACCGATCCGGGATGCGACAATTAAACATGTGGTGGGCTAAGCCGCAGACGGCTTGACCTTATGGACCTTGCTGCGGGTCATAGACCCGCGGTCCGTTGAACATCAAAGTTACGCCTCCGGCTTTTTGTAGGCTTCAATCGTATCAATCCGGTAACGCTTCTTTGCGCCGTCCATTTCAAAGTCCACCATCTCGCCGGGTTTTTTGTTGAGCAAGGATTGGGCGACGGGCGTGAGGTAACTGATGATGCCGGTTTCGGGATCGGAATCCCACGCACCGAGGACGGCGAATTGTTCGACGTTGTTGGTGTTAAGGTCGGTGACCTTCACGGTCGTGCCGATGTTGACGGCGTCGGTCTTGACGTTGGCGAAGTCGGTTCCGCGCGCGCGGACGAGTTGCGCTTCCAATTCGGATTTGCGGCGCATCAGAAGCTTCTGCATTTCCTTCGCGGCCTTGTATTCGTGGTTTTCGCGCAAGTCGCCGTAGCTGCGGGCGATGGCGATTTCCTTCGAGTTGGCCGGGATT
The DNA here is from genome assembly GCA_036268055.1 of Verrucomicrobiia bacterium. Classification (NCBI taxonomy): domain Bacteria; kingdom Pseudomonadati; phylum Verrucomicrobiota; class Verrucomicrobiia; species Verrucomicrobiia bacterium. Next base: position 125,775 of record DATAUW010000012.1, read on the forward strand.
TTCTTTTGTACCAGCTCGGTATATTCGTCTTTGCGGCGTTCGAGACTTTCCCACGAAACGAGGTAATTCGCTTCCTGTTTGGTCGCCTCGCCGGAGATGAGCGATTGGATGGCGGGGTAACTCTTGACGATGCGCGCGAGGAGCGAGCGTTTGTCCATGTCATCAAAGCACGGCGAAAGTTGCAGCGCGCGGGTCAAGTCCTTGATGACTTCCAGATCCGCGGAGCCGATGAGTTCGACGAGCAACTGCTGATCGTCGAGAATGAAATCGCGCAAACGGTTCGAGCGTTTTTCGTTGAACTGGTCGCGTTCCATCGCGCTCAGCATCGCGCGGAAAACTTCCGGCCCGAGGATGTCCGCAAAGGCATCCGAGCGTTCCTTGGCGAGCCACAAAAGCAATTCGCTGCTGGCGGTATGCTGGCTGATCAGGCGAGCGAGGGTTTCCTTGAGCAAATCAATCTTGCCCTCGCTGATAAGCAACTGCGCGCACTCGCGGCAGAGCTTGGCGGGAACCACATTGAGGGTCGCGCGAACGATTTCGAGCCAGCGATCCGGATTGGCGTCCTTGAAAGAGTCGAGCGTGCGGCGATGCTTCACGGCGGGCATTTGCTCGACAAGCTGGCCGAGACGGTTTTCCTGGGCCCAAATGCTTTTAGCGGTCAATTCGCCTTCGATCGGCGGAATTTTGGCGGCTTCGCGCAAATCGTCGCGGATGAAAATACCTTCGAGCGCAACGGGCGCCTGGGTGCGCTGATGCGTGAGGATCTCGGTGTTGAGTGTGGTGATGACTTCGGTCGCGGCGGCTTTGGGATCGCTAAGATCGGCGACGCTCTTGAGAATTTCGCTGGCGACGGCAATGTGCGCTTTCAAACCTTTGGCCGCGCGATAATCACCGAGCAAACGGTCCTGCAAGGAGACTTCCTTGACCTGGTAAATGATCGGGTCGGTCTTCTTGAGCGGCACCTGGAAATGGCCGTCCTTTTTCAACTCGCGTTTTGCTGCTTCCCACCATTTTTTCCAATCGTCCTTGATGACATCCGGCACGAGCACCGCCTGAATTTGATCCACCGTGGCGCGGCCGTTGTAACTCGTCAGCACAAGCTTGATGAGATCGAGATGATGCAACGCGGCCATCTGGCGCAGACCTTCGATATCCGCAGCTTTACGGGCGAGAATGTGATCCTTGGGAATCGGTTTCAGCGATTCAGCGGCGAAGGAAAGGTCCATCGTGTGATTGGCCTTGCCGGGAAAATCAATCGTGAACCGCGCAAACACCGTGTCCACCGTCGTGATCTTTCCAAATCCCCAACTGCGGTGCATACAATATCCGCTGGTGGTGAGCTGGACAAGCGGCTCGATCTGCTGCTTGTCGAGCTTGCCCGCGGCCGCCAATTTTTCGAACTCTTCTTTCATAAATGTATCTTATTTCTCGCCTGCTGACATGACAATGGCATTATTAAAAGTCGTGAGCGAACAAAAACCAAGACAAATTGCCGTGCAGGTCCTCAGGCAACGGCTACTGGAACAGGACTATACTGAGAATTTATTTGAAAAAGAATTGTCGGCGCACCGGCTGACGTCGTCCGACCGGGGGCTTTGCCAGGAGTTGGTTTATGGCATCGCGCGCTGGCAAATGACGCTCGACTGGCTCATCGCGCGCAAGACGGAAGGGCGCACGCAGAAGGAGGAATTGCGGATTCTTTTGCAGTTGGGACTTTACCAGATGTTCTGGCTGGATCGCATTCCCAACCATGCGGCGGTGCACGAGACGGTGGAATTGGCGAAACATCTCGGGCTGGGGCCGCAGGCGGGTTTTGTGAATGCGGTGTTGCGCGGCTACACGCGCGAGCGGGTGGAAACGGAAACGCTGCTGGCGGATTTAAAAATCAACCAACCCGCGCTGGGGTATTCGCATCCCGAATGGATTTATCAACGATGGTTCGCCCGCTGGGGCGCGGAAAAGACGGCCCAGTTGATGCAGTTGAACAACACGCCGCCGCCGACTTTCGCGCGATTGAACACGCTCAAGGCGGACGCTACGAAACTCATGGCGCAGTGGGACACCGAGCGCGTGAAGTTCGCGAGGCGAAGTTTCGATTGGACGGGCGGTGGGCTGGTGTATCAGTTGGAGTCGCATCCGTCGCTGGCGGAAATGCGGAGTTTCAAGGACGGGTGGTTTTATGTGCAGGACCCAAGCACGCTGCTCGCGGTGCGGGAACTCGACCCGCAACCCGGCGAGGCCGTGCTGGATTTGTGCGCCGCGCCAGGGGGCAAGACGACGTTCATCGCCCAGCAAATGCAGAATCGCGGACGCATCACCGCGCAGGACGCGCAACCGGATCGCCTGGATTTGATCCGGGAGAATTGCGCGCGATTGGGTGTGATCGTAGCGGAAATGTCCGTGGCGCCGAGCGGCGTGATTGCGAACCCGGCAAAAAAATTCGACCGCGTGCTGGTGGATGCGCCGTGCTCGAACACGGGCGTGATGCGCCGACGCGTGGATTTGCGCTGGCGGATTCGCGCGGAGGAAATCGAGCGCCTGCGCGCGGAGCAATTACAACTGTTGCGCGCCGCCGCACCGCGAACCAAACCGGGCGGACGACTCGTCTATAGCACATGCAGCCTGGAGCCGGACGAAAACACTGAAGTGGTGAAGCAATTTTTGGGTGAACATCCGCAATTCAAATTGGAACACGAACGTGAATTGCTCCCCTTCGTTGAAGGCGTGGACGGCGCATATATAGCCGTGCTAAGCGCAGCCGGACTTTAATTGATTCGACACCACAGAGCGCCGCTAGCGGACGATTATGCAATGACACACCATTGAATATTGGGAAGCCCTATGCTTTCAAATGTTTGATGGTATGATGACGGAAGGTGCGGGCCGATGGTTCGGCGCGCTGGGATGACTGTTATGGACAACGATAAAAAAGCGGCGGCGGAACCGAAAACGGGTTTGGACAGAATCGTAGCGCCGGTCACGGAGACGTTTGGATTGAGTTGGGCACTGGCGGCGGCCTCGGTGCTTCTGTCAGTGGCATTGCTGGCGGCGGCGGTTTTTTATTTTTTTCATTCCGCGCCGCCGCGCACGTTGACGATCAGCAGCGGACCGCCCGGCAGTTCGTTTGAATCCTTTGCGACAAATTATCAAGCCATCCTCGCCAGCAACCATGTGACTTTGAAGATCGTGGAGTCACAAGGTTCCGAAGAAAATCTCGCGCGTCTGAATGACAAAAAATCAAAGGTGGACGTGGGCTTTGTGCAGGGCGGCATCACGAATGGATTACAGGACAGCAAACTGGTTTCGCTGGGCAGCATCACGTATCAGCCGATGCTCATCTTTTACCACGGAACAAACGAGGTAAAGCTGTTGTCCGATTTTCGCGGCAAACGGCTCGCGCTCGGCCCGGCGGGCAGCGGCACGCGCGCATTGGCGACGACCTTGCTGAATCTCAACGGCGTGGACGTGGGTTCCAACGCGACGCTTGTGGACATTGACGCGACGAATTCACCGGAGGCATTGCAGAGCGGCAAAGTGGATGCGGTATTTCTCATGGGGGATTCGGCGTCGCCGCTGATCATGAAAAAATTATTGCTCTCGCCAGGCGTGCAGCTTTTCAACTTCGAGCAGGCGGATGGTTACGCGCGCAAAATCACCTACCTGGACAAACTCGAACTGCCGATGGGCTCGATTGATTTCGGCAAAAATATTCCGTCGCAGGACGTGTTTCTGCTGGGGCCGACGGTGGAGCTTTTGGCGCAGCCGAACTTGCATCCGGCGCTGGTGGATTTATTGCTGGAGGCCGCAAAAAGGGTGCATGGCTCAGCGAATTTGCTGCGGAAAAAAGATGAATTTCCCGCGCCGCTGGAACACGATTTTCCGATCAGCGCGGAAGCGGAACGATTTTATAAATCGGGAAAAGGATTTCTGTATAATATGCTGCCGTTCTGGCTGGCGAGCCTGGTGAATCGAATTTTAGTCGCGTTCGTCCCGCTGGTGGTACTGCTGATCCCAAGTGTGAAGGCGATTCCGGCGGCTTATAAATGGCGGATACGCATGCTGATTTACCGGCGGTATCGGTTGTTGCTCGCGCTGGAACGCGAACTGGATGAGAACGGCTCGCCGAAGAAGATCGAAGAATTATTGGCGCGGCTGGACCGCATCGAAGCGACGGTCAATGGAATGAAAGTGCCGGCGTCGTTTGCGGATGCGTTTTATGGGCTGCGCGGGCACATCGGTTTTGTGCGCCAGCGGTTGACGGATCGCCAGGGGCAGAATTAGCTGGCGTTCATTTATTTAACTCCGCCCGCGGTTTGACCAGTTCAAGCACTGGTGTTAGGATGAAATCGTTCCCTTCATTCGATTCAGATTCCTTCTGGATTACGAATTCCTTAATACAAAATCATTCAACACCGACTTGTTACTATTATGAGAAAGACACTTGCGATTATTTTTTCAGGCGCGGCGCTCGCCGGCACTTTGGCTTTCACCTTGCCTTCGGTTTTTGCGGAATCGAATATCGTGCCTACGCCGATGGCAGAAAATCGCCCAGCCATGCATCGCGCGATTGATGCGCTGGAAGCCGCGAAAACGGAAATGGAACACGCCGGCCACGATTTCGGCGGCCACAAGGCCGCAGCCATCGCCGAATGTGACAAGGCGATTGTCCAGTTGAAAGAGGCGCTGAAATACGACCGCTGATTCGCGAGTGCGGATTTGAACCGCGGAGGCACGGAGACGCGGAGGAAGAAGAAAGTTTTAGCCACGGATGGAACACGAAACAAACACTGATTGAGAACATTTTTCTGTGTTCAATCCGTGTTTCATCTGTGGCTGGTACCTCCTTTTTCCCTTTGGCCGTTCGCAAGGACCTCCGCGTCTCCGTGCCTCCGCGGTTAATTCTGATTTCCACGCACCATGTTTTGTGGACAAGGCGGAATTGCGGCTTATCATTGGGAAAAATTTAACGCGCAAAAACATGGCTAAGGAAAAATTGAAATCAGCGCCGATGCCGGTGGAGTTGCTGAACATGCAGGGCTTCACGGCGTCGCAGCAGGAGGCGCTGCTGGATCTGCTGGTTCTGGCGATGTATCTCGACGGCAATCTCGCCAAGGTCGAGGAGGCGCGCGTGCAACAACTTTTGACCGCGATGGGTTTTGCGACCGAGTATGATCGCAACCGCCAATTCGACGCATCAGTCACGCGCGTGCGGCGGGAATCGCAGACGGCGGAGGCGGTGAAGGCCTGCAGCGGACGGCTCGCGGATAAATTCACGTTGCCGGACCAGCAGCGGCGGATTTACCGGATGTTGCGCGAGTTGACGGCGCTGGATGGAAATATTTCAAAAGAGGAAAGCCAGTTCTTATTGGCGATCAAAGAGAAGTTTGGGATCTGAATAGAACGGAGTCGGGGGGCGCAATGGGGGAGGTGAGCGTACTTGCGAGCCCCATATAGATCTACCGCGTTAATTTTCCATCAGGGGCAACAAATTAATCAGGGCTCGCGATAAGCTCGCCCCCCATATTAATCGGAATTATTCCGCCTGATCTTCTGACTGGCCGCGCATGCGTTTGAACATGCCTTTTACCTGGTTAAAGACGGAGATGCCGGACATGACCTTGGAGATGATACCGCCTTTGCCGGGAGTTGCCGCGGCATTTTTTTTGGCCATGAACAATCCAGCCACCGATGCGCCGACGCTCAGCGCGACCGACGAAATTCCGAGAATGGCAAAACGCTTTTGCAAATGGTCAAAAGCTTCATGCGCGGCGGCCATCTGGACGCGAAATGTCTGCCGATGGATTTCGCTTTGCATCAGCAACAGTTTCTTGCGTTGAGAAAATTCTTTTACTTCGAAGATTCTAACCACTCGCGGTCCTTTTTCATTTCACCGATGGAACCCGCGAACGGCGGCGCCCCGGTTTTGAGAATGGATTTGAGGTTCAACAACGCCAGCAGCGCGCCCACGGCATAGATCACGCAGAATCCCACGAGCGCCCAGATGCGCAACGATTCGGGAAACAGCCACACGATCAAACTGGTGAATACGATGAGAAACATCAACCCCAGCAGACCCACGGCCATCGCCCAGACGAGCAATTCCATCAGGTGCGTCTTCTCCTCCTCCACTTCAAGCAAGAAGAGTTCGCCGCGGTTTTGCAGCGCGGAAAAACCGGTGCTGACCAGTTGCCGGATCTGCGTGAGCAGGCCGACGGGATTGGACTCGGATTCCACGTTTTATTTGCGATTGACCAGGACGCCGATAAGCAGGCCCAAACCAAAGGCGATGCCGATGGATTGATAGGGATGATCGCGGATCACCCTGTCGGTGGCCTTGGCGCCGGCAACAGTTTTGTCCTGGAGTTTGCGGGCGGTTTCCTTGGCGGAATCGAGCGCAGCGGAAAGCTTGGCGCGCGCGGCCACGCTTTTTTCGCCAAGTTCACCAACCCCTGCGCGGAGAACTTCTTCGCCGTCCTGAACGACCTGGCGGAGATCGTGCAATAATTTCTGGGTGGAATCGTGCAATTCACTGCTTGAATGGTCGTCCATAATTTTATCTCTGGTTTGAATTTTGAAATGCTTTTAATGCCGCAACCCGCGGCATCTGACCGGACTTCGGTATGCTCATTTTAACGAAGTCTGTCAACGGGATTGTAAACGAATAATGGGACCGGCGCAAATTTTTCTGCGGGAAGGTTTTTCAGCCGTGGCTGAAAAAAGGAATTTATGAATCTTTGTGGATGTAGCAGGTCACCTCACGGCGGGGTCTTGACGCGGTAGAAACGCTGGGGGTCAATGGGCGGATTGGGATCGCTGATGCGGAGGATGCCGCCAGTGCCGTTCACATTATTCGAGAGGGTGTTCCACGAGCCGTCCACGATGTTGCTGGTCCACATGACGCGATAGAGCGAGAGCGGCAGGCTGTTGAAACTGAGTTGAAGGCCTTTGCCCTGAAGTTGAATCTCAGTGAGTCCGGGCGTGGCGAGGGATTGTTTCAATGCGTCGAGCAGTGGCGCGCGCTGGGCGCCGGTTTGGGCCGGGAAAAAATCCAGACTGAGTTCCCAAATCATCACGCCGCCGAGGCCGCGATTGCGCGCATAACTGACTTTGACCTGGCAGGTGCGTTCGTCATCATAGGAAATAAATGCGGGCGAATTCGTTTTGCCCAGGTAAGCGGCCTGGGCGTTGGTGTCCCAATGATATTGATTGGACGCGTAATAGCTATTGATGATGTTCGCGTAGGAAGGCGTGGTGACGGTGGGCGCGTTGGTGGTCCATGATTGGCGCGGAATGGTCACGCCACCGGCAGGGACGGTGCCGCTGCCACCCGTCCACACGTAGCCATAGAACGCCACGCCGATGCCGAGCCGATACGGCGCCACGCCGCTGGAGATGAAATTATTGACTGCGCCATCCACGGACGGTAGCAAACCGCCGGTGCTGGGAAAATGGTAACCGTCATCATAGAGCGGCGAGTTGAACCACGTGACCCAGCCGGCGTACGGGCCGGACAGATCGTAAGTCATGATGTTGATCTGATCGAAATTCGTTTGGAGGGAAGCGAAGAGTTGATACTCGGCATTCACCGGATCGCGATAATCGGAATATGCACCCGCAGCGGCGGTGAGAAATTTGGGTTGGACGAAACCATTGAGATTCGTCCGCAGGCCGATGATAAAATTTGTGTATTGATTTGCGTCCGCTTGAAGCAGCGGTTCCCAATCCACATCAATGCCATCGTATCCGCGGGACGACATGAAATTGATCAGGTTCGTAATAAATTTTGCGCGATTAGCGTTCGTCGTCGCGCCTTCAAAACCCGCTCCGCTCCCCGCGCCACCGACGCACACGAGCACTTTTTTTCCGGCGGCATGCGCGCGCGTGATGAGGTCGCTGGAATGCGACGCGCTCAGGCCGTTGCCGCTGGTGTTCAGCGAGCCGTCGGTGTTTGGAATGATGCTGAAATGGATGATGTGCGAGAGCGCGGAGAAATCGAGATTGGAGGCAACCATCGTGTCCTGCTGATAACCGGCGTAATAGCCAGTGTTCCAGAGGTCGGCGCGCGCGGGTTGCGCGAACCAGCACGCGGCAGCGATGGCGATGAGAAAAAACGGCAGCGTCCAATTTTTTTGGCGAACGGCTTGGGCGCGGCCCGGTGTGGCGAACATCATAAAACTAATTTCCTGCAAATTCGGCGGTCACAGACTGGCGCTACAGGCGGAGGCGATGACGCGGCCGGGGACTTCTAAATTCTTCACTTGGACTAAAAAGGCCGGGGTGTTGTGCTCACCCCGGCCCCTGGCTTGCGGCTCAAAGGCCAGCTTCAACTATTGTGTCTGCACCTTGAAGAAGGTGTTCGTGCTGCCGATGCTATTTGTATAGGGCGAAGTCGCGCCAACGACCGGTGTATAAATGCCGTTAAGCGTGTGCGAGGAGAGCAGTGTGCCGACCGGCCAGCTCAACACCAGCTTGCCGCCCGACGTGCTCAACGGAGCCGCCGTTACCTTCACGGCATTATTGAAATGCGATACGACTTGTTGCGGGCTCAACGCGTAGTTGTAGAACGCGGTGTCATCCGCCGTGCCGACGAACGTGCCGAAAGTCGCGTCCGAGCGCTGGCCGATGACCGTATCGCTAAAGCCGCCGACACCCAACTGGTTATTGGGCAGGATGCCCGCGCCGTTGGCGATGAACTGGTCCCCTGCAACCGAGAAGGACGTGCGCGCTTCACCGTTGATATACATGGTGAAGGTGGTGCCATCATCCGTCACGACCAGGTGATACCATTTGAAAGGTACGATCAGATTATTATTCGCCGGATCATCCGGGCCGGCGACGATGAAGCCATTGCCGGGTTGTGGCACGAAGGCGAAGTTAGCGCTCGGTTGCTGATAAATATACCAGCCGTTGTAAGGATTCGGGAACGAGTTGAATTGCGAGGAGAGCACAACGCGATAATCGCCGAGTGAATAGGGCTGTATCCAGGTTTCCGCCGACCACGCGACTTCGGGATTGAGTTCGGGCGCATAGGCGATGTGAATCGAAGAACCGTTGGTCAGGCCGACGGCATCATTGGTTTCGTGCGGGATGCCCGTCGGAACGTCGAAGAGGAAACTGCCCAGGCCATCCATATACACACCGTCGAAGCTGCCCACGGCATCCGTGGCCGTGCCGCCATCGGCATTGGTTTCATCGAGACGCCAGTAAGCGACCGGGCTGTCGGCCACGACGATTCTGGCATATCCGGTAATCGGTACGGTGACCGCGCGCGGTTGAACCGTGAGGTTGACCATGAGCGGATCGTTCGTCATGAACGGATTGCTGACGATGACGCCGTAAGTGGCATTGGTGAACAGGCCCTTGAACCAGACGGTGTCGTTGGTTGCGCCGGGGATGACCACGCCCGAACCGCTGGTGAAGTCTTCCCATTGATACTTGATAGGGCCCGCGCCGTTGGCGATCACGCGATAAGCGACCCAACTGTTGCTGCCGCTATTGCGAGTGCTGTCCGTGGGAGCGCCGACGATGTTGAAGTTCGTAAGCACCGAGAGAGTGACGGCTGCGCTGTTGGTAACGCCGACGATGTTTGAGACCGAGAGGCTGAATGTGGAACCATCATCGGTCGGAGTGACGGCGAGCGAATAGGAATTGTTGGTCGCGCCGGTGATTTTAGTAGCGCCACGGAACCATTGATAAGACAGCGGCGCGGTGCCGGCGGCCAGGGCGCTGAAAGTGGCGGTCGTCCCGGCATAATTGGTTTGCGGCGCGGGAGCGGTCACGAAGGACGGCGCGATATTGGCGATCACGCGGAAAGAATTCGTGCCGAGTTGATAATGCGCGAGAATCTGGGCGGGCGTGAGCGCGTAACCGTAAATGGCGGCCTCATCGGCACCGCCGGTATAGGGTAATTGGCCGGTAGAGGCACCTGACCCGATAAACTCATCCGTGCCGGGATTTGCGATGTAACCTGTGCCCGGGCTGGTGCTGAAAGGAAGGCCATTGACGTAAAACACGAAGTTGGTGCCGTCGAAAGTGACTGCCAGATGATACCATTGGAGTAGTGAAATTGCACCGGTCTGCGAGAAAATTCCCTTCTGATGCACATTCAAAATCCATGCACTGGCCGGGCCAGGCGACTGATAAAAATTCCAGCCCGAGGTGTTGGGAAGGCCGAAACCGCCGAATTCGCTGAACGGGACAGTATAGTTGGGCGGCTGGGTGGTGGGAAACAACCAGACTTCCGCCGAGAACGGCGTGCCGGTGCCGTCGGGATTGGCGGGGTTGAGCAGTGTGCTGTAAGGAATATCCACATCGCCGAAGGTGTTGTCGGATTCCAATTTAAACGTCACGGAATTGGTATCAATGCCCGGCAAACCGAGCTGCGGGAAAGAACCATCCGCGCCGTCAGCAAAAAGGTACTCTCCGTCCAGGTGATTGGTGGTGGAGTCAAGCGCTGTCGTGCCATTGGTTTCTTCCAGCCGGTAGTAAGCCACCGGATTGTCGGAAAGGATTAACTGCGGATACGTCTGCGTTGCTTTCGCTTTCTGAGAGGAGAATAATGCGATTGCTGATACGCAAGTCATCAAAACACCCAAACTCAGGCCCGATCTTTTGATTAGTTTCATAGTTGTTTCAGTTGATTGGTTAGAACTAAGCGGCAGCATGAACGCCTTTGCCTGTCGCGCGGAATGACAAATACTGCGGGCATCGTATCAATACGATTTAAAAAATCAATATAAATATTTAATAATCTAAATGCAATATGTATGATAGTATCATATAAAGTATGATTTAATTCTTGACGTTTTGTGTATGGTTGGTATTTAATGGCGACACCGTTCTCGGATACCCCTATGAACTCGCCACGAATTTTACCTAAACGAAGCAAAAATGGATTCACCCTGATCGAACTGCTGGTCGTGATCGCCATCATTGCGATTTTGGCCGGCTTGCTTTTGCCCGCGCTGGCCCGCGCGAAGGTGCAGGCGCAAAAAGCCAAATGCGCCAGCAACCTCAAGCAGCTGCAACTCGGCGCGATTATGTATACCGGGGATTACAATGGCTATCTCCTGCCCAATTCGCCCGACTCGCCAGCGTCGCTGGCCGGGCCGGGCAAAGCGTGGATTGACAGCGATACCGGGACGGAAGGCTGGGACATAGCGTCCACAGGCAATACCAATTATGCCATTTATACTGCCGGTCTGATGGCACCTTACATGGCCAACCAGATCGGTGTTTATAAATGTCCGGCCGATAGAATTCCTTCGGCGAATGGTGACCGTTTGCGCAGTGTTTCAATGAACGGGCAGATGGGCGCGGACTATCTGGTGAAAGTTAATTTCAATCTTGACGCTCCCGCAGTCCAATATGTTAAGGACACCGATGTGACCTGCCCAGATCCGTCATCGGCTTTTGTATTCTGTGATGAAAGTCCCGATAGCATCCAAGATGGCTTTCTTGAAGTAGATACTCATGGGACGATGGGTTTCTTCCCGGATGTGCCTGCTTACTGGCACGGTGAGTCCTGCGGATTTTCCTTCTTTGACGGCCACGTCGAGGTGCATAAATGGCAGACGAGCGTGTTGAACATTCCCGTCAAGGTGAACAGCGACACCCACAATGTCACACCCTCCAACGGAGCGAAAAACGTGGACTGGATTTGGTTTCGTCAACATGCTGCGTGTGACCCGGGGCAGTCTCCCGGGAGTTGAGCCGTGCCATTGCAGGCCCGGCAATCATTCCACCAGAACTAACGTATGAACGAGACCAGTGGCGGCGAAAAAGGTACGACGAAGAATGGTTATAATCGGTTTCTATTATTAGTGGCGGGGCTTGGGGGTTTGCTGTACGGCGTGGACGTGGGAATCATCGCGGGCGCGCTGCCGTACTTGGAGGCGACGTCTGGACTCAACGCCGGGCAACTTTCTTTCATCGTGGCGGCGGTGCTGCTCGGCAGCGTGATCTCAACCCTGTTCGCCGGCGCGCTAGCGGATTGGATGGGGCGAAAGCCGCTGATGGCGTCAAGCGGCGTTCTCTTCGTGGCCAGCATCCCCATTATCGCGCTTTCACACGGTTATGTCCCGCTGGTTTTGGGGCGCTTGCTGCAAGGCATCAGCGCGGGGTTGATCGGCGTGGTCGTGCCGCTGTATTTGGCCGAATGTCTGGACGCGAAAAGCCGCGGCAAAGGCACGGGCATTTTTCAATGGCTGCTGACGCTCGGCATCGTGGCGGCGGCGTTCATCGGATTTTATTTCAGCTATCGCGTGGATGAAGTCGCGAAGCTCGGCGATCCCGCAAAATTACTCGCGTTCAAAGACACGGCGTGGCGCGGAATTTTTTGGGTGTCACTGCCGCCGGGAATTTTGTTCGTGATCGGCAGCTTCATGGTCGCGGAATCGCCGCGCTGGCTGTTCCGCCGCGGGCACAAACAAGCCGCGTATGCCGCGCTGTTGCGTTCGCGCACGGAATCGCAGGCGCAGGTTGAACTCAAGGAAATGGAAGAAACCGCCGCTGCCGCTTCGACCACCGCCGTGAAGATCAAGGAATCGTTGCTGCGCCGCAAATACGTCCTGCCCTTCGTGCTCGCGTGCATTATCCTCGCGTGCAACCAGGCCACGGGCATCAATTCCATTCTCGGCTACAACACGGCGATTCTTTTGCAGGGCGGCCTTTCCGATTTGCAGGCGCATTGGGGCTACCTGATTCTCACGCTCGTCAATTTCCTTACGACCATCGGCGCGGTACTGCTGGTGGACCGCAAGGGCCGCAAATTTTTGCTCTCGCTCGGCACGGCGGGCATCATCGTTTCGCTGATCTGCGCGGGCGTTTTGTTTCGCGGCACGGAACAATATCGCGTGGATTGCAAGGACTCGCTGCAAGCGCTCGTGACCGCGGATCAAAAACTGACCGTGGATTTCAATGAGCCAACCGCCGTGAAATTTCTCGCCGCGACCGGCGCCGCCCGCACCGCCATCAGCAGCCAGCCGACGACGCTCATCGTGATTTATTCCTATGGTGATTATCGCGCGGCCACGAAAGTTTTGCGCTCCGACGATGCTTCCGCGCAACCGCTGGTGATCACACGCGATAGCTGCGTGCCGCCCAACCGGGTTGTTTCCTTTTTCTCGAATCCATTCGCCGACTTGAAGGCCGCGCAAACCGCGCCGTTGAAAATCGAGAATGCCTTGATCACGCCGGTTCCGAGCACACGCAACGGCTGGCTCGTCGCCATTTCACTATTCGTGTTCATGGCGTTCTTCGCGGTCGGTCCGGGCGTTTGCGTGTGGCTGGCGTTGTCGGAATTGATGCCCACGCGCATCCGCTCCAACGGCATGAGCATCGCGCTTCTCATCAACCAGGCGGTTTCGACGGGCATCGCCGCGACGTTTCTGCCGATGGTCGGCAAGCATGGTTACTCAACGGTGTTTTTTGCGTTCGCCGGCTGCACGGTGATTTATTTCATCACGGCGGCGTTCTTTTTGCCGGAGACGAAGGGCAAGACGCTCGAAGAAATCGAGGAGCACTTTGAAGGGCGCGACAAGGCGAAAACTTAACCCGATTTAATCGCGAGGGGCGCGGAGAGAAAAAAAATTTATGAAACATGTGAAGAAAATTTTGATGATGGCGGCGGTGATGTCAGTTGCAAGCGCGGGTCGCGCGGAAACGCCGAGCATCATTCCCGCGCCGGTGAAGATGGAAGTGCAGAGCGGCAGTTTCGTTTTGCCCAATGGAGACTCGGCGAAAATTATTGCGACGCCGGGTGCTGAAGACACCGCGCATTATCTCGCCGATGAAGTGGCGCCGGCCCTTGGCTATAAAATAACTATCGTCAACAACAACTCCTCGACGGCGGGCACTATTTTACTCACGACCAATGACGCCAAAGCTTCACTCGGCGAAGAAGGCTATGAACTCACGGTCACACCGGCGAATGTGATCATTCGTGCGCCGACATCGGCGGGTTTGTTTTATGGCGTGCAGTCGTTGTTGCAACTGTTACCGCCGGAAATTCTCTCGAAGACCAGCGTCAGCGGCGTGAAATGGGAAATCCCCTGTGTGCAAATCGAGGACCAGCCGCGTTTCCAATGGCGCGGCATGATGCTCGACGTGGTGCGGCATTTTTTCAACAAGAACGAAGTGGAAGAATTTATTGATGGCATGGCCTTGCACAAGATGAACCGGTTTCACTGGCATCTCGTGGACGACCAGGGCTGGCGCATCGAGATCAAAAAATATCCGCAGCTCACCAAAATTGGCGCGTGGCGCAAGGGCATTGATTTCAAACTCGATCCGAAATTGAGCAAAGCTTACGGGCCCGACGGCCGTTACGGTGGTTTTTATACGCAGGATGAAATCCGCGAAGTGATCGCCTACGCGCAAGCGCGACACATCGTGATTGTTCCTGAGATTGAAATGCCCGGGCACTCGACCGCGGCGTTGATGGTGTTTCCTGAATTGAGTTGTTTTGGCGGGCCTTACAACACGGACCTGCCGGGCGGCGTTTTCAACGGCGAGTTTTGCACCGGCAACGAGCAGGTGTACGTTTTTCTGAGCGATGTGCTTGCGGAAGTGAGTGATCTTTTCCCGGGCAAATATATTCACATCGGTGGCGATGAAGTGCCCACGAAGAATTGGGAAAAATGTCCCAAAGACCAGGCGGTCATCAAAGCGGAAGGTTTGAAAGGGCCGAAGGAATTGGAAAGTTATTTCATCCGGCGCATCGAAAAAATTGTGAACTCGCACAACAAAACTTTGATCGGTTGGAGCGAGATTCGCGAAGGCGGGCTGGCACAAAGCGCGGTCGTGATGGATTGGGTCGGCGGCGCGGTGGAAGCGGCCAGCGCGGGCCACGATGTCGTGATGTCACCGCTCAAGTATTCTTATTTCGACCATTATCAATCCACTAATCATACGACGGAGCCACACGCCATCGGCGGCTATCTGCCGATGAAAGAAGTTTATGAGTTTGAACCCATCCCGGCGAAACTTGATGCGCAGTACGCCTCGCACATTCTGGGCGCGCAGGCGAATATCTGGACCGAATACATGCCGAACATCGGGCACGTGGAATACATGGCGTATCCGCGTTTGTGCGCGTTATGTGAAGTTGTGTGGTCGCCGAAAGCCGCGCGCGATTGGAATAATTTTTCGACTCGCCTGCCCGCGGATTTGCGCCGCCTGGACGCGATGGGCCTCACCTATCGCCACGACCCGCCGCAACCGCTCCCCATCATGAAAACCGTCTCGGCGAACTAAACAAGTAAAAGTGCAGAAAAGTTTATTTCCCGTTCACGGCTTCCAGGGCGCTGGCGCGCGCGAGCAGGATCCCCAACTGTTCGAGGCACAGCCGCGACCAGGATTCATAGCCGGACAAATCTTTGGTGGCTTCAGCGATGCGAATAAATTCCGGCGCGACAATCCCCGTGCGATTCGCCGCCACACTTTCGTCGGGCACGCGTAAAATGTGCACGACGCCGAAATGCACGTAGCCGACTTCGGTGCTGTCGTCGTTGATGGCGGCAACTGAGGGCTCGCTGCCGACGTCAATGCCCACTTCCTCGATCAATTCGCGCCGCATACCGGCCTGATAACCGCGGTCGCGCGAAAATTGCCCATTGTCCTCGTCGGAAATATGCCCGCCGATGCCGACGGAAAAAAGTCCGTGCAGGCGCGCCTCGCCGCCGGCTTTGCCGCGCCGATAGCGTAAAATTTTATCGCCGCAAACAATCAACACGTAAGGGATAAGTTGTTTGTAACGCTTGTCGAGTTCGGCTTCGCTGCGATTCAGATAAACGAGGTGCGGCGTGGAAGTGACTACGGACATGTATTTTTCCACGTCGGCATTGAGTCCTTGAAAGACGCCGAGTTTTTCGAGGAGTTTTCGTTCAAAACAAAGGACGCGTTCTTCGATGGCGGTGGGCATTTTAATTAGGCGGTTCAGGTTTGCGATCGCGGAAATGATGGCCAGCCACGCACAGCGTGACGAGATAAAATTGCTCGGATGCTATTAACCGTCAATGAACAGCTTATTCACAATACGGATGGAGTAAAATTCCGTGCGGACTGCGGGTCTATGACCCGCAGCAAGGTGCATACGGTCAAGCCGCCTTCGGCTCAGCCTGACGCGGCAATCTTCTTTTCGGATTGCTGTGGGTCATAGACTCGCGGTCCGTTGGAGAGGGAATTGTGCGCTGAAGAAAAACAGGTATGCTACTTTCAACATCAGGCAGTGGTGGGGCGAGGCCGTTAAAAATTTTATGGACATCAAAGTTGAAGGCGCGGAGACGAAGTTGATTTATAATATGCTCATCGGCTTGGTCGCGCCGCGGCCGATCGCGTGGATCACGAGCTTGAACCTCGCGGGGCAACTGAATGCCGCGCCGTTCAGCGCGTTTAACTATATGGGCACGGACCCGCCCATCGTCGCGATTGGCGTCGGCAATCTTCCCGGGCCGGGAATTGTCGGCAAGGACACCGCGCAAAATATTCGCAACACGCGCGAGTTCGTGATCAATGTCGTGAATGAAGACGTGGCCGAGGCGATGGTAGTCACGGCGGTGGATTTTCCGCCGGACGTGAATGAACTGGAGATCGTGAGCTTGCGCACCGAGCCATCACTGGTGGTGAAAGTGCCGCGCATCGCCGCCGCGCCCGCGAGCCTGGAATGCCGCGAGATCACGACAATGGAGATCGGGCGTTCGCGCGTGGTGCTGGGCCAGGTGGTGGCCTTTCATGTGAAGGACGAATTTGTGGATCCCAAAGGGCCATACATCCTCGCGGAAAAAATGCACGCAATCGGCCGCATGAACGGTTTGGGTTCTTACGTCAAAACGCGGGATGCCTTCCTGCACATCGAGCGGATGAATTACGAGGATTGGAAAAAGAAGAATGGGAAGTCGGACGCGAAAGAGTAGAGGCGATGCGTCCCCCCAAAAACAAAAGCCCCCGCCGGGGAGAACCGGCAGGGGTTGAGCAGAACTGAACTAACTTAAATTAGAACTTATAGACCACGTTGGCGATCAGCTCGAAGGAATCCTTCTGAGTGCCAGGACCATTGATGCCCGTAGCCGTAGTGCCGCCGAAGGCGTCACGACCATCGAGCGCGTGATCCCAGCGGAATTCCGCGCGGGTCAGGACGTTCTTCCAGAGGTCATACTGAACGGTGCCGGTGAGCGCGAGGATCTTACTCGCGGTGCCGGTCGGCAGCCCAGTGGTCGGTTGTGCACCACCGCCGGCGGGCGTGGGTCCGGTCGCGATACCAGCCGGGAAACCAAATGAAGCATATTCAATACGGCCACTGGTGCTCAATTTTTCCGTGGCCTGATAGGTCACGTAGCCGTCGAAGGCATTCGCGTAACCGTGGTGACCACCGATATTAGCAGGTGCTCCGCCGGGCGTTATTCCACCGGTCAAGCCCTGGTCGCGGACGTCTGCGTAGTCAAACGAGGCGCCAACTTTGAGGGCGGTGAGGGGAGTATTCATCGTCAGGCCGACATAATAGCTGGTTTGGTCAGCAGCGATTCCATCTGCCGCAGGTGAACCACTATTGAAGCCGTTGATGATGCAAGCCGAGAGGGTCGAACCACCGATCCAGCCCCAGTTCGTGGAAGCCGTAAAGGTCGCTGCGGCCATATAAGCTTTGTAGGATTCGCGAGTATTGCCGGAAATATCCGTGGCGCGGCCATTGATGGCCGGTCCAAAAGTATCCGCAACACCGGCGGAGACGCTCAGCATTTCGTTGACGGTATAGCTGGCCAACACACCAGTGTGAGTGGTGGGTTCGATGCTAAAGCCGTAGGAGCGGGTGAAGTTGGGGTTGTTCGGGGAGTCAGCGACTTCGTAACCGATCGGGGTGTCGAACACGCCGACTTTGAAGTCAATGCCGTTGCCGACGGGAGCCTTGAGGTCCACATAGGCGTTCTTGACCGAAAGATCGCCTTGACCACCACCAACACCGGCAGCATGGGTTCCGAGGGTATCAGCATCCGGTCCGAGCCAGAGTTCAACGCGATAGCCAGCGCCCCAGCCGTCAGCGGCATCAGCGTCTTTTTCGAGGTTGAGGTCAACGACGTTCAGGTTGAAACCGTCAGCCTTGCTAGGTCCACCGAAGCCGTAGGCCGGGGCATGCGAGGTTCCGCTGCCGAGGTTCCACTGGGCTGAGGTATCCACATAGCCGCTGAGCGTGGTTGAAGAAAGCGCCGTCATCACAGCGCTGGGTTTTTCGTCCGCGCGAGCTGCGGAGGTCAGACTGACCAATCCGAGAGCCGCCAATCCCAATGTCCATTGATTAAACTTCATTTTTTTTAATTCCTATGGTTAGTTAGTTAGTTTGTTGTTCTGCGTTATTTACTTTTCCGTTCCTGCCGACACAAACAGATTTGACATGAGTCCCCGCATGGCACAAGCACAAAAATTGCAGGAAACTCGATGGCAAAACGATTTCCGCCGACCGATATGGCATTTGTTATGCCAAGGTTTCCGGCTATTGCAAGCGATTTGTTACAAGCAAATTACAGTTTGGCGACCCTTACGTAACCTCAAAATTCATGAGTTCAATTAAGCAAACTGGTCAAAATACGCCAGTGATATTTATTTCGATAAATTACTTTCCTTGTGAAATTTAACGGGTGAATTCGTTCCACAAGGCAGCGGTTTTCGACGAAACCCACCCCACAATTTCGTCCCATCAACGAGTGTGGAGGTCCGTTTATCAGAAATTCGACCAGAAATAAAAATTAGGGCTCAAACAGCCGAAAAGGTAATCCAAGCCGCGAAGATTCCCGACCATATCTATATATACAGTCTCGCATTGCTAAAAGAAAAAGGCCGGCACAGGTAATACCCATGCCGGCCTTTGAAGACAGCTTTTTAGGCTTCCCAGCCCGCGCGGTTGTTCCGCTTCACGAATGCGGCGGATTCCGGCAGGTTCGGCGAGGTCATGTTCGGGCCATCCCATTCCATGCGGCGGCCTTCACCGCAACGCAGGGCGACGCAGCCGAGCAGGATGACTTCCGCCAGGTAGCCGGCGATCTCAAAGTTCGAATAGGACGGTGTGCCGGTGCGCATCATAATGAACCATTCATTCATGTGGCGCGTGGTGATGCCGCCGCCGCGGGGCAGACCCTGAATATCGGGGATCGTTACCGGCTGGACGCGGGGGATGGTTTCCGGCACGGCCTTGGCAGCTTCGTGCGTGTCGCCCGGGGTGAATTCCTGGCCGTTCATGGCGATGTAGAATTTTTCGCCGTAATCGCTCGGAGAGAAAATCTTGCCTTTTTCGCCGATAATCAAAGCGCCGCTGCCCGGGAGGCGGTCCTGCATATTGACGATTTCACGAACGGTATCAGCCGAGGGACGCAATGGGGCGAGGCTTGTGTCCGACGGATTGCCGTCATACCACCAGAATTTCATCGGCGGCAGGCCTTCGCGTTCGGGGAATTCAAAGCGGATGCGCGAGGTCTTGGGATACGATTCGGCGAACGTGCGGGAAGCCAATTCGAGTTCCACGACATTAGGGTAGCCGAGCTTGCAAGCGCGGAAGGGCATGTTGACCGTATGGCAGGCCATATCGCCGAGCGCGCCGGTGCCGAAATCCGACCAACCGCGCCAGCTAAAGGGATGATAGACATGTCCACCAGCCTGGTAGCCGACGAAGGTCGAAGGCGGATATTTATCCTTGAAGGGGCGCGGCTGCGTGGGGCCGAGCCACAAGTCCCAATTCAAATTTCCCGGGACGGGATCTTCACCCTCGGGACGGGGCATGCCTTGAGGCCAGATCGGGCGATTGGACCAAACGTGCAATTCGCGCGGCGCGCCGATCACACCGGCCTGAATGACTTCGACCGCGCGGCGCAGACCCGGTTCGGCGCTGCCTTGGTTGCCCATCTGCGTGGCCAATTTCTTTTCGCGGGCCAATGCGCGGACGATGCGCGCTTCATTCACGGTTTGAACCAGGGGTTTCTGGCAGAAAGCATGTTTGCCGAGCTTCATCGCGCGGATGGCCGCGACGCCGTGATGATGGTCGGGGGTGGAAACCGTGACGGCATCGAATTCACTATTAATCTTATCAATCATCTCGCGGTAATCGCTGAACTGCTTCGGCTTCTGGGAGAAGTGTTCGAGCTGGCGGGCCTTGCGTTCGAGGGCATTGCTGTCCACATCGCAGATCGCCACGATGTTCGCGCCGCAAAGCGCGGCGTCCAGGCTGTCCTGATCGCCCTTGCCGCCCACGCCGATGCACGCCACGTTGATGCGGTCATTGGCGCCGAGGACATTCCCGACATACGGGAAATATATCGCCGCCGCGCCGGTGGCGAGGGTGGTGCGTTTGATAAAATTGCGGCGGGAAAGTGCCGAAGACATTTTCAGTTTCTTTTTTTGCATCGCTAATAACTTTCTGTTTTGGGCGGTTGAAAATTTTGGCTCGACCGAGTAAACCGCCAACTGCTGGTCAGGTCAAGAGTGGTTTATGTACTCTGATTTGACGACAAGACGGGGGCGATGATTCATCCACGCCGTCAAAACCGCCGGCAAAATCAAAGCGAAAAGAATTTCATCACGATCAATTCCTCCCGGAACTGGATGAGTATCCAATTATTTTGCATCTCGGTTTTGAAGATATGTTCGTTGCCCCGATGGATGGACCAAATGTCGTGGCCATTCTTCGGATCGAGCAAATTCAAATAATAGTGGCGATCAGGCCCGTCCTCGAGATGCAGCGCGGCCATGGCGGTCGAGGCCATCGTGGAATACAAAAATTTTCCCGAGACGTAACAGGTATCGCCGACGGAAATCAGGTTCCAATCCACTTTGCCGGTGTCAGGATTGAGCCTCGCGATGACCGGATGGATTTTGTCCTTGATGTTCACCTCCTGCGAATACGTGATGGATTCGGGCCCGGCGGTGGTGGTGTCAATATAGATCGCGCCGCTGCGGTCGGTCTGGATTTTGGAAATGCCCACGGTGTTGTAACGCCAGCGGACATTGCCGGTTTGAAGATCGAAGCGTGTAAGCACTCCAAGATCGGCAAAATAGAGTGCGTCCTTGGTTTCAAGACAAGGATCGCCCTTGAAACGGTTCGCCACGGAAAAAGTGAGCTTGGCGTCCCACAATTTTTTATTGTTCTTATCGAAGACATAAATGCTCTGGCCGGCGCAAATAATATCCACCGTCTTGAGCGCGTAAAAACGCGGTGGCCCGATGATCTCGCCGGTCCAATCCGCAACGCCGGGCGCGAAGTAACGATGCAACGTCACTTGATAACGGCTGACATCCTCAATCTCCACGCCGCCCGTCGCTTCGCGATGCGAGTCATTCATCATTTCCTGCGCGACATCGAGCCCTTGGCTGGCGGTGACCTCGCCGCTATCGAGGATGGATTTTCCCTTGGCCTTCATGGCGACGTGCGAAATGGTTTTGTGTTCGAGAACTTTGGTTTCCATTTGCACGACGCTCGTGCCGTCCGGGATAAATGGATTTTCGCCCGCGTCTGATTCGTCTGAGGCGGTGTTGTCCGCGGCGGGTGCGGCTTGGGATTGAGTCACAAGATTTTTGATGCCGCCAATGGGAACTTTATCCACCGACGCATCCGGCCTGATGGAGCGGCCTTTGGTTGCGCTTGCGATGCCGGAAGGCGTCATGGATTTCAAGGATTCGTTCTGAACCTCGCCGCCCGCCATGGAGATCCGGTTAAGCGTTTCGCCGCCGTCCGAGTTTTCGGAGACTGCGATAATGGCGTCGCCGTTGCCACTCACATTTTCGATTTTGCCTTTGATGGGAACTTCGCGCGTCGAGCCAGTCGCGCGATCAAAGCGGCTAATGCGATCAGGGAAATAAATCCAAATGTCATTGGTCGTGGCGATGATGTGCGGGTCGCTGGACAAATTGTCCGCAAGCAAGTTCGCGGTCCAAATGGTTTTGTTTTGCGTCGTGTCGAAAAGAGAGAGTTTTTTGTCATCCGCCAGAACCAGGTGCCCCGGCCCGATCAATTCATAAAACGGCGGCGGTACATATTTGTCGCCTACAGGCGCGAGAAATTTGACCGAATAAACAATCTTCGGATCGCGCGCGAACCACGCGTACCAAAACCAAAAACCCAGCAACGCCACGACGACGAATGAAATCGCGTAAGTAAGCCGTTTCACAAGCGCATCTGATTTTCCCGCGACGATGGTTTTTTGATAGGCATA
The DNA here is from genome assembly GCA_036268055.1 of Verrucomicrobiia bacterium. Lineage (NCBI taxonomy): Bacteria > Pseudomonadati > Verrucomicrobiota > Verrucomicrobiia > Verrucomicrobiia bacterium. Next base: position 147,962 of record DATAUW010000012.1, read on the forward strand.
AACCGGCACGTCAATCCGGCGGCGCTCGGCTTGCTGGCGGCAATAAACGCTGCACACGTAACCGAATTGTTCCATGCACTTGAGACAAATCGGTTTTCCACACACGCGGCAGTTTTCGACCGCAGGTTCGGTTTTATGTTTCGGGCAAAGCGGCGCGGCGGGAGTTTCTTCGGCTGACGCGCTGGGCGCAGAGCTTTGGGCAGGTGCGGCATGACCTTTGTTGATTCTCAAACCGGAGACGGAAACTGGAATCGGCGGAGCGGGCGCGGCGGCGGGTGATTGACGCTGGATGACTTCGTTGGCGAGGGCGGTGGCGTCCGCACCGCAAGTCGGACAACTGATGGCCACGGGCATGCGGCCATTGACCGGCTCGACTTCAAATTCAAACTTCGACCCGCACGGACATTGGACTTTGACTTTCATGGATCAAGGTTTCGGATTCAGGAGCGTGACGTTCGTGGGAAACGTCAAATTGAAATCCGCGCCCGGCGAACTTCTTTGCACGTTGCCATCGCAGAACATGACATTGCCGCCATATTTATTATGGTTATTGCCGGGTTTATTGCCATCGGTGGAAAACAGCGGCTGGCCCGCGCTTTTGGAACTCGTATTCACCTGGCGGTCGGAAAGGAGCGGTTGCGTGGCGCCATCGTTCAACGTGTGCCCCATATAATAGGCGTAACTGATGCGGCGATCCGCGAACGGCTGCGCTTCCGGCAACGCGCTATCGTGAGTGCCGGGGCAGATGAAAAATTCGGTCTGCGTGGTGTCGCGCGGAATCAGCAGACTCAACACCGGCTCGGAAGTTTCCGCGTTGGTCAGCGCGGGAAGCTGATCGTGATTATCCAGGGAAAACGTCCGCAGTGCGACGTAAAGATTTTGCAGGTTGCGTTCGCACTTGGACATCTGCCGAGCCTGAAAAGACCTTGAGCCGCCGCTCCAATACATCGTGAACAGGATGACGATGATGGCCATGACGACGAGCAATTCGACGAGCGAGAAAGCGCGCAGCGCCGGCGTGGCATGGCCGCGAGGATGAAGTTGCGAATCTTTGAAAGCGCCGTCCGGAGTCACGATGTAATATGGAACATCGGGGGGAAATAAGGAATTAAAAATTTAAAATGCAAAAGGTAAAATGAGAACGAGCGCCCCAGGATCATTTGAAAGTTCGATATGCAACCACCGCATCCCCGCGATAGACCTGTGAAAGTGCCGCGATGCTGTGGTATCGTCGGGAATTAATTCGCCATGAGAAAGCGCCGGGTCATCGTGGGTTGCGGGTTGATTGCTGTGATTGCGGCGGTCGCCATGTGGATCTTTCATCCGCGCGAACCGGTGGTTGAAGGCAGGCGGCTGGGCGATTGGATCGAAATGATGCAGACCGACCGTTCGCGAGTGATGCGCGATCAGGCGCGCATGGTCGTTCGCCAGCTTGATACGAATAACGTCGCCGTCCTGCTCAAATGGCGCGATGAAGAACCCACGGACAAAATCAACTTCAAGGAACGCATCGCCAGTTGGTATGGCCGGTTGAGTGTTTTGATCGCGCGGCACGGTTTCGGAAGGGGATTGCCAAGTTGGGCGATCACCCGGCCTTACGCGCGGATGGATCATAGCAGTCTCGCGATGTGGGCGTTGCCGGAACTGGGGCCGGCCGCGCGGGAATTTGCCATCCGCGGTTTAATTGAGCGTTTGCCCAATACGAACGAATGGATCATGGGCAGCGCATGGCTCTCGCTGGAAAAGCTGGCGCCCGATTCCATCCCGCCGTTGCACGAGTGTCTCGCCAATACCAACGCCCAGGTGCTCGCGCTCGCGGTCAGCGCGCTCGGCGACATCGGCGATTTGTCCGCCGTCCCGCTGGCCACGCGCCTGCTTCAAGACACGAACATGGAAGTCGCCATCACCGCCGCGGAAACACTTGGCAAACTCGGCACTCCACCGTCACTGTTCCTGCCCGTCGTCGTTCGCGGCTTGAAAAATTCGACCGACCCCGAGGAAATATCCTACGAATTGCAAATCCTCACGCGTTATCCCGACGCCGCGCAATCAGCCGTGCCCGTGCTGAGAGAAATCCTGGATCGCACCCACAAATCCACCAACGGCGCCGAGGTCCGCGAATACGGCGAAACGTCCGAAGCCCTGCGCATCTTGAATTCCACCAACTCCATGCCAACGCCAAAGTAATATGGAAAGACCAGCCGCGTTAAAAAACTTTAGGCTTAGTGCACGACCGAGAATTGTCTCACCATGAACAAACGCTGGTTCATCAATATTTGCCTGCTGATCATCGCCATCGGCGTGGGCGTTTATTGGGTTCTTCAGACACGCGATCCATATATAAATGGCAAACCATTGAGCAAATGGATCGAGCTTGCCAATACCGGGTCACCCGAGCCGTTACGAGAAACAGCGCGGTCGGTGATTCGCAATTTAAGCACTAATCACGTGCTGGTTTTGTCGAAGTGGCTTAAAGAGCCGCCGATCTCGCTGCGCCAGCGATTGACCGGATGGCTGGTGCAGCATAAATATATTAGAGACCGAGGAGACCCGTTGTGGATAAACCAACTTTCGGGACATCGCACCGATCCATTTTTGGCCTTTTGGGCTTTGAGATATCTTGGACATGACGCACGCGTAATCGTAGCTCAAAGCCTCATTCCAGATTTAAGTTTGAAAAGAGAAAGAGAAAGGGTTTCAGCTCAACTGGCTTTAAAATTTATAGCGCCTGAATCTGTGCCGCTGCTCATCGAGTGCCTTTCAAGTCCCAATCCTGAAGTCCGCAAGGCGGCCGTTGAAGTGCTGGGTGATATCGGTTCCCCGGCAATCGCGGCGGTTCCCGCATTGAAAAAAATAATTGATGGCTCCGATGCCACCGCCGCATTGACCGCTGCCGACAGTGTGGCGGAGATTGGCGGTGAGCCGGCTATTTACATGCCGCTGGTGCTTCGTGGATTGGAGACTTCAAAGGATTTCACTTATGTGAATTCTTTGCTGGGCATACTCAGCCACAACTATGCCGATTTTCAACTGGCTGCTCCTTTACTTCAACAGATCGCAGATCAAACCGCCGATTCAAAAGATAAAAACGATTTCATGATTCATCAGCGCGTAAGCGAAGTGATGCGTTCCATGAATCCAGGGCCGGAAATGAGGACGCCAGGGCGTGGTTTTTAGCGAAAAGATACGTTTTTCGTTACATTTCACCGACGCAATCCGTCTATTTAAATGTGAACTTGAATTTGGCTCATCGTAATTTATAGTGAGTTGTGTGGTCGCCGATACGGCTACCGTTTCGCGGCACACTTGACCAACCCATGTCAACCAACCAAACAAGCTGGCAATCCTTTGAGGATATCAAAAGAGCCGCTGAAGCCGGAGATCCGGCTTCGCAATGCTACATCGGCATCTGCTACCAGACCGGCCAGGGCGTGCCGCTGGATTATACCCAGGCAGTGATTTGGTTGCGCAAAGCCGCGGAACAAAACGATTCCTCCGCGCAATGTTATCTCGGCGTTTGCTATCTCAACGGCTGGGGTGTGCCGCAGGAATTCGGCGAAGCGGCCAAGTGGTTCCGCGAAGCCGCCGAGCAGGATGATCCCGCCGCGCAATTCAATTTGGGTGTGCTTTACGAAACCGGCCAGGGCGTGACGCAAAATTATGCCGAAGCCGTCAAATGGTATCACGCCGCCGCCGACCAGGGCGAACCCCAGGCGCAATTCAATCTCGGCGTGTTTTACGAGATGGGCCAGGTTGTGCCGCAGGATTATGCTGAAGCCGTGAAATGGTATCTGGCTGCCGCTGACCAGGAAGTAGGCCCGGCGCAATGCAATTTGGGTTTGTGTTACCAGACCGGTCGCGGAGTTCCGCAAAGCAATTCCGAAGCGGTGAAATGGTTTTGCCGCGCCGCCAAGCAGGGCGACAAAACCGCCCAACACAATCTTGGTCTTTATTACGCAAGTCTTGAAGCCAAGCAAGCCGCTGCCGCAGAAGCGGCTGCCGCTGCTGCTGAAGCCGGCACTGAAACCGCCGCGTAATTAGCCAAACAGGACTAAACGCCCTTTCGCTTTTTCCGAAGCTCCTTCACTTTATCAATTCGTGCCCGCACGCGGCCATGCAGGCGAGCCTTCAATCCACCCGATTTTTTCTCCGGCTGCTCGCGTCGTAAAATATATGTCACATGCGGCACGGAGGTGCGTGAGATGTCTTCCGGCGTGGTGTTTTTTCCCGCGATGCCCGGCACGAGATCCAGGCCCGCTTTGCCGAACAAATGTTGGACGAATGCCGAGCAATAAATCGAACTTTCGCGCGCCAATAAATTTTCCTTCGCGCGCAATTTCGGCTCGCGCAGCGCGATCAGCGTGCCGATCAGTTCTCGCAGCGAATATCGCGTGCGCGCGGCCACCAGTTCCAGGCCTTCATGCAGCAACTTCGCCACCGACGTTTCGGGCAAAGCGAAATCCAGCACCGCCAGCGTCGTGTAAAAATTCTCGTCGAAATATTTCGCGATGCGATTTTCCTGCACGCCGAGCCGGATATGTTTGCGATTGATCTGGATGTCCGATTCGATCACCCAATGATGGCCGTCGTGGCGCGAACCCTGGAAAAGAAATGCATGTGACCACGCGCCCCACTCGCCAAGGGGATCAATGTGCCGCTCGGCGCGAAGGATGGCCTTGTCCACGAGCGTGCTGCCGCCGCAAAGCCCGACGCGGCCGGGACGCGCGTATTGCTCCAGAAATTCGCGATTGGAAATCCCCGTGACCACGACAACTTGATTTTGTGCCGCGCCCGTTTGCTTTTCTGCGTTTGAATTATCCATGCCTTTTCGAGAAAGTAATAATTTGAGGAAGAGAAGGCCACCCAAAATTTTTGTCTCTTGCTCCTTCTGTTTTTTCTCCGCGCCTCCGCGTCTCCGCGGTTAAACAAGGTTTCGACTCACGTAATTTCTCATGTTCAAACGCCCCGTTTCGCGCTTAAATCCGCGGTTCATGTTTGAATTATTCAAGACCGATACGCAATCGCGCGCGCGGCTGGGCCGGCTCACTACCACGCGTGGCGTGATTGATACTCCCGCGTTCATGCCCGTGGGCACGCAGGGCAGCGTGAAGGCGCTCGACCCCCGCGAACTGCTCGAAATGGGCACGCAAATCATTCTCGGCAACACCTATCATCTGCACCTGCGTCCCGGTCTGGAAATTATTACTGCCGCCGGCGACCTCCACAAATTCATCAACTGGCCCAAGCCCATCCTCACCGACAGCGGCGGCTTCCAGGTTTTCAGCCTCGCGAAGATTCGCAAGGTCAAGGCGCACGGCGTCGAATTTCGTTCGCATCTCGACGGTTCATTGTTATTTCTCGGGCCGAAGGAATCCATGCACATCCAGCGCGTGCTCGCTTCGGACATTGCGATGGTTTTTGACGAATGTCCCGCGCACACGAGCGCGCCTCATGAGATGCGCGATGCCGTCGAACGCACCATTACCTGGGCGCGTGAATGCCGCGAGCAGCCGCGCGCCGATGGACAAATGGTTTTCGGCATCGTGCAGGGCGGGAGCGACGCCGCGTTGCGCGAACAATGCGCGAAGGAATTGGTCGCGATGGAATTTGACGGTTACGCCATCGGCGGTGTGAGCGTCGGCGAACCCGAACCCGAGATGATGAAAGCGGTGGAACTGACCGAGCCGTTTTTGCCGGCGCACAAGGCGCGTTACGCGATGGGCCTGGGCACGCCCGCGCAAATGGTGGAACTCGTCGCGCGCGGCGTGGATATGTTCGATTGCGTTTTGCCGACCCGCGTCGCGCGCAACGGAACCGCGTTCACGACCAAAGGCGCCGTCAACATCAAGGGCGGTTTTAACAAGTTGGATTTCCGGCCCATCGAGGAAGGCTGCGAATGTTATGCCTGTAAAAATTTCACCCGCGCGTATTTACGGCATCTGCTCAAGGTGAATGAAATCCTCGGCCTGCGCATGGTGAGCGTCCACAACTCGCACATGTATCTCAAGCTGATGGTGGACATCCGCGCGGCGATTGCGGCGGGGACGTTCGCGGAATTCCGCCGCGAGTTCATTGCGAATTTCGTGCCGTCGAATAAAATTCTCGCCGCGCGCGAGGAGGCAAGCAAAGCCGGCATACAAACCTAAGCCCGCTTCTTAAAAATTAGTTGCAGCGCAATCGCCACAACCAGCAATCCCACGCCGAACATCAACAACTGTTTTTTGTGCAGTGACAAATAATCGCGGCTGAACATCGGCGGGTTCGGCACGGCATCAGTTTCGGCGGTGACTAAATTGGTAACCGTTTCGTCCGTGACTACGGGATGAAGGGTGCTTTCGCATTTGCCGATGATGCGATAGAGATGGTTGATCTGCACCATCTCCGCCTCGGTAAGTTTTTTCTTTGGCAAGGTGCGATCAATATAAAAGTATTTTGTATTCGCGTTGAATTCCAGTTCGGCGCCAAGAAACACCACGCCCGGATTCAAATCCGAAGTGACGTAGCGGTTTTGCGCATAAGGAGATTCCACCGTGGTGCGGATGTCCACATTGTTGTAGTCCGGTATATTCGCGCCGGGGTGAAACCAGCCCGGTCGAAATATTCCCACGTCCATGTTCGCCGCGCGGGCGAATTTGTGCACCGGCTGATTCACGATGGCCTTCACGCGGCGGAGGGCGTCGTCCATCACCGATTGCGCGTTCGTGCTGTCAATCACGGGATCGAAGGGCGCCATGGCCGAAGCCAGCGCCTGTTCGGGCGAAATCCTGGGAGTGGAATCGTAATGAAAATGTTTTTGCATCGTGGGATCGAGCGCGCTCAATTTCGCATTCGTGCGCCCCTGGTCGGACTTGAAATAAATATCCGTTGCCGTGACCGTGGTGACGGTGACGTTGCTGTAAGTGTTCCCGCCGGCTTTCAAGGTTGGGAATGACTCATCGGCGCGAGCAGAAACGGCGGCAATAACCAAATAGAATAACACAAAAAATCTACGGCGCATTGAAAAACTATAGTCGCGCCGCTATCGCGCACCAATAAATTTTACGAAATGCCTTGCGCCCTAAAAAACCGTTTTCCATGATAGATTAGGATGAGTAAAGAAAATCCAATCGAAGAAAACCAGACGTCCGCGAAGTCCGCCCCGGGTCCGCGCAAAGACAAACTCGACATCTACCTTGATGCCGTAAAGACGCTTCCGCCCACGCCCTCGCTCATGCTGAAATTGATGGCGATTTTCAAACAGGCGAATCCGGACATTGACGAGGTCGCCACGCTCATCAGCCGCGATCCTTCGCTGACTTCGGAAGTTTTAAAGTGCTGCAATTCGCCGCGTTATCGTGGTGAAAAAAATGTGGCGGACATGTTCGAGGCGATTGCACGGCTCGGGTTTTACGAAGTCTATCGCATCGTCATGATGATTTCAGCGACGCGCAGCATTTCGCTGGATAACATCGAGTCGGTGCTGGTGGTCGAAGCGCTTTGCCGGCATTCCAAAGCGACCGCCGTGGCGGCAAGTGTGGTGGCCAAGGCGACGGGAGAGGATTCCGACGCGGCGTTCATCGCCGGCTTGCTGCATGATATTGGCAAAATCGTTTTGGCCTCGGCGGAAGGCATGCGCTACCGGATGCTGTTCCAGAAATTCAAGACTTCAGGCGGCTCCATTTCGCAATCGGAAAAAGAGGATTTCGGATTTGATCACAGCGAGATCGGCGGACGTTTGCTGGATCGCTGGGGATTGGCCCCGGAAATTGTGATCGCGGTTCGTTATCATCATGACGTAGCCGCCGCAGTGGCTTCGGCGGAACTGACGGCGGTGGTCACCCTCGCGGACATGATCGCGAACGGCTGGAAAAAACGGTCGGCCAGCGACCCGGCCAGCCTGAATAATTTCACGAAAGCGATTGAAGCGCTCAATTTGGATGCCGACGCCGTCGCGGCGATCACCGTGCAGGTGGATGATCAATTAAAACTCGAAGCCGCGCTTTTAGCCACGCCCACCAAGGGGAAATCCACCTCGCCCGCGGCAAAAAAATAGTCCGATCCCCATGGACCGCGGGTCTGCGATCCGCAGCAAGGTCAATAGGGTCAAGCGGCTTATGGCTCCGCCCGCATCGTTCTATATGCAAGAACCAAACAGTTGGTTTTTTAAATGATTTCCAAATCGTGAGCGGCAATCTTCACGGGAATTGCTGCGGGTCATAGACCCGCGGTCCGTGGGGGAAGTGAAATGCCGCTGCTTACGAACCCGATAATCTATCACTGCACGAAAGGCCGGACGCTGACCGCAACGGCCTTCAATTTCAACACTCCATCCGCCACTTGCGGCGAATGCGCGGTCAGCACGATTTGACCAGGCTCGCCGGTGGATTGCACGATGACTTGCGCGAGGCCGCTGAAGAGACTTCGTTTCCATGGGCCGCAAGGTTTTGTCACGCACACTAGGCCCGGCTCGCCGGTGATTGGATTGCGCCGTGAGTCCCGCGAATTTTTCAGCGCAACCGCGATGATGTTTTTTCCATCTCGTAAATTTTCCGGTGGCAATTCAAAAGCCACGTTGCCGTCATTCCAGTTCGCGCCATGCGCCAGCGGACGCCCGTTGAGACACACTGATTCTTCATCACCCGTCGCGCGCCAGACCAGTGTGAGGGCCGCATCGCCCGCATTGGCCGGTCGCTCGAAACTTGCGCGATACACGAGGGGTTGCGCATTTTGATTTCGATTGCCGCGCCCATCGCCGGGCTTGAACGACACCGTTTGCCAATTCGAATCATCCACCTCGAAGGCCATCTCCGGGCGGTTTGTTAGCGACTCCACCGTTTTCATCCGCCAATTCTCCAGCGGCAACGCGCTCGTGGTCTCGACAAATTTATCCGGCTCATGCGACGAGGGATCGCCGTTGCCCACGCCGATGATCCGACCCGGCCCGGTGATGGAAAAAGTGATTTCGTTCGTGGCGTTGGGAACGAGGCGGCCTTGCGCGTCGTTCACTTGAGTGGTGATGACCGAAACATCTTCGCGGTCAGCGCGAAGATTTTCGCGATGCGGCGTGAGTTGGATCGCGGCGGGCGCGCCGGTCGTTTCCCGCTGGTCGGCGAGAATTTCCTTTCCGCCATTGAAGCCGCGCGCGAGCAGCGTGCCCGGCGCATATTTCACTTTCCATTCGAGATGCGAATTGCGCGGCATCTTTTTGCGGCCCTGGCTTTGACCGTTGAGGAACAACTCGACTTCCTCGCAATTACTCTGCACCCACACGTCAATGTCTTCGCCCTCGCGCCCCGGCCAATTCCAGTGCGGAAACAAATGCAGCACTGGCGCATCCGACCACCACGCCTGGTAATAATAAAAATTGTCCTTGGGAAAACCGCAGACGTCCATGATGCCGAATTGCGAACTGATCGCGGGCCAGCCGAACGGCGTTTCCTCGCCGCGATAATCAAAGCCGGTCCATTGAAAAGTTCCGGCGATGTACGGCCGCTCGACATAATGCGTCCACGCGGGTTCCGCGAGTTCGCCCCAATCAGGTTTGTTTACGTCGTAGGCGCTCAAATGTTGATGGTCGCGGTCGGTGACATAAATCCCGCGAGTGGAAAAAGTGCTGGCTTCCTCCGTCGCGACCATCGGCTTGCCGGGAAATTTCGCGTGAAACTGGTCTTCGCTGCCGTGGCTGAAATAATTGAGGCCCATCACATCCACAATCGTGGACGCGCCGTAACCCCAGCCGCCGCTGATTGCCGAAGTCACGCGCCGCGTCGGGTCAAGGCGCTGCACAAGCGACTGCATCGCCTCGGTGATGCGACGCCCGCGCTCATTGCCCTCGAGGTTCCATTCCTCATTGCCGAGCGACCAGATAATGACACTGGGATGATTGCGATCACGGCGGATGAAACTTTCCAGTTCGCTGAGAACTTCCAGGCTTGCGCCCATCCGGCGATTCTCGTCCATCACAAGCAAGCCGAGGCGGTCGCAAGCGTCGAGCAACTCCGGCGTCGGCGGATTGTGGCTGGTGCGAATGGCGTTCGAGCCCATCTTCTTGAGTTGCGTGAGGCGAAACATATTCAATTCATCCGGCACCGCCGCGCCGACGCCAGCATGGTCTTCGTGGTCGCACGTGCCCTTGAGTTCAACGTGCTTGCCATTGAGGAAAAAACCTTCGTTCGCATCCCAGCGCACCGTGCGAATGCCGAAGGAAGTTTCGTAACGATCCACGACCGCGTTTTCGGTGCGAATGGTGGTGACCAGCTTATGCAGATACGGTGATTCGCATGACCAAAGCGCGGGATTTGTGACGGTGAGCGATGACGAAAATTCACCAGGCGTGCCAGCAGCCAGCGACAGTGATTTTGATACGCCGCTCGCGAGCGGCTGCCCGTTGGCATCGAGAATCGTCTGCTCAATTTCAAATGGAACTGAATTGGTGTCATCGTTGTTCACGGTGACGCGCGCGGTAATGGTGGCGAGGTTATTCGTGACTTCGCTGCTGACGAAAGTTCCGTGATCGGCCACATGCAGCGGCGCGGTTTTTTCCAGCCACACATGACGGTAAATCCCCGCGCCCTCATAAAACCAGCCTTCCTCCAGCGAGGCATCCGCACGCACGGCAATGACATTTTCGCCGCCGTAATTAAGCACGGAGGTCAGGTCATAATTGAAACCAGTGTAGCCGCTGGCCTCGCGGCCCAGATAAAAACCATTCACCCAAACTGTCGAATCGCGGAAGACGCCGTCGAATTCCACACTGATGCGCCGCCCGGCATCGCTCGCGGGAATGAAAAAAGTTTTGCGATACCATCCGACGGAGGTCGCGGGAAAATTCCGGCCAATGGCTTTGTAACCGTGACTCGCGCTGCCCGCACGGTCGAACGGAACCTCCACGGCCCAATCATGCGGCAGGTCAAGCAAGCGCCAGCCGCGGTCGTCGAAATCAACCGCCGCCGCGCCCGCGCCGTTGCCGGCCTTGGCGTAGTAAGAAAAATAATTTCCGGCGGGATCGAAATCCTTGCCAGGCTCGCGCGCGTGGCCGAAGGCGAACCGCCAGTTGAAATCCATCAGCAAGCGTTCGCGCACGGCGCCATTGGTGGCTTGATCTTCCGCGTGCGCCACGCCCAGCACGGCCAGGCTAATCAACACAGCGGCGCAGAAAAAAATTCTGCCGCCGCGAATAATCTTTGCGCGATTGACGCTCATCATTTTCCCGAGCAGGGGTTTTGAAATTTCGCGGGCAAACCAAATTCCCGTGAGCGAACGCAAAACGATCCGATGCTGGACGGACAGTTTAGGCCAACGGGCGCGTCCTTGGCTTGTCGTTAAAAATTACGAGGGAAACCGGGGGAGGAAACTTTTAAGCTGGCACCTGAATTGACGTTATTTGGATATTCCTTGCGCATGGTGGCGGGCTGCAACAAAATCTCGCGTGTGTTCACCCCGCGTCCAGTTTCGAAATGTCCGCGACCGCGCGCTGGCGCATGCATCCGAAGCGGGCGAACATTTTTCTCGCCGCAAATCCAAATCGTTTTCGCGCTGCTGATAATATTGGCACCATTTTTCCACGCCTTAGCCACCACACCCATGGCGACCAATGGCATGGATTATTTTATTCGCCTGTGGCAGATGGGCGACAACGGGCTTCCCGAAAACAATGTCACCGCCGTCATTCAGGCCAGCGACGGATTTCTTTGGCTCGGCACGCGCAGCGGCCTGGCGCGTTTCGACGGCACAAGCTTCGAGGTCTTCAACAGCGGCAACGCCCCGGAGATGCGCAGCAGCCATGTCACGTGTTTGTTTGAAGGGACGAACGGCACGCTGTGGATCGGCCACGACAACGGGGATGTCACGACTTACCAGGCGGGAAAATTTTCGGCGGTGCCGGTGCTGGCGCATTGGCTGGGCGGGAAAATTTTTGCGATCTGCTCGGATGCGGCGGGCGATGTTTGGCTGTTGAACCAGCACGGCGAACTCGGACGCGTGAAAGACGGCGCGGTGATCGAATGTTCCAACGACCGCCCGGTGCATCTGCTCGCGGTGGCGAAAAATCCGCGCGGCGGTTTTTGGATCCAGCGCGATACGGATGTTTCCTTTCTCGACGGGGGCAAGTTGCATCCGATTTTGACCAACACGACGACGAACACTTATGTGCAGGGAATTTGCGCGACGCACGACGGCGGGCTTTGGGTGATGATGGAGCATCACATCAAGCTCTGGAAAAATGGCGAGTGGGCCGCCGATTTTGAACCCGCGCCGTCGGATTGGGCGCCTTCGCCCGCGATGATCGAGACGCGCTCGGGATATTTGGCGGTGGCGACTTCGGACCACGGGTTGTATATCGCGTTGCCGGGGCACGATTCGATGCGATTTTGCCGCACGAACGGCTTGTCGAGTGATTGGATCAATTCGATGTGCGAAGATCGCGAAGGCAATTTGTGGGTGGGAACCGGCAACGGCGGGCTGGCAATGTTGCGGGCGGTGAGTGTGAAAAAAATGGCGCCGCCCGATGCGTGGGAGGGCCGCGCCGTGCTGGCGGTGGATGCCGGAAAAGACGGGCGATTGTGGATGGGCACGGAAGGCGCGGGACTGTATTCGTTCGATGGCGAGACTTGGACAAATTTCACCGAGGCGGTGGGGCTTGAGCATCGGTATGTGTGGTCGGTCGCGCCGGATGCGCCCGGCGGAATTTGGGCGGGCACGTGGGGCGGCGGGGTTTACGCGCAGACGAACGGACGTTTTGAGCGTCCCGCCGGTCTCGCGAATTTATTTGTCGCGGCGATCTGCCGCTCGCGAACGGGGGCGATGCTTGTAGGCACGAGTGAGGGTTTGTTGTGCGTGAGTGGCGACAGAACAAATTGGTTCGCGGGAAAACCGGATTTGGTTTCGCCGGACGTGCGCGCGGTTTGCGAAGCTGCGGATGGGACGGTGTGGTTCGGGATGTCGGGCGGCGGGCTTGGTTGCCGGCAGAATGGCAAGGTGCGGCAATATCGGCGCGGCGATGGGCTATCGAGTGATTTTGTCCAGTGCCTTCATTTGGACGAAGACGGCGGCTTGTGGATCGGAACTTTGGGCGGCGGTTTGAATCGCTTCAAGGACGGACGTTTTGCCTCCATCACAAAAAAGCAGGGACTCAATGACGAGGTTATTTGCGACATTGAGGACGACGGGCAGGGAAACTTCTGGATCAGTTCGCACGACGGCATCATGCGCGTCAATAAAAGCGAGCTGGCCAGTTGCGCCAATGGGACGCGCAGCAAAGTGCTGTGCCTGAATTTTGGCTTGAGCGACGGCTTGCCTTCACTGGAATGCTCGGGCGGATTTCAACCGGCGGGTTGCAAAACCGCGGACGGCAACCTTTGGTTTCCCACGGCGAAAGGATTGGCGTGCGTGAATCCGAACACGATTCGCATCAATCCAAAGCCACCACCGGTGGTGATCGAAGAAATGCGCGTGGACGGATTGGCGGTGGCGAATCTTTTCGCGCTGACGAACGAGCTTAAAATTCCGCCGGGGCATCACCGGCTAGAATTCGATTACGCGGGGCTAAGTTATATGGCGCCCGAACGCGTACGGTTTCGGTATCGCCTGGACGGCCTTGATCACGAATGGGGTGAAACGTCGCAGAAGCGGCTGGCGGATTTCAGTTATATTCCGCCGGGCTCGTACGTGTTTCGCGTGACGGCCTGCAACAACGACGGCGTGTGGAGCGAAGACGGGGCATCGCTCGCATTCAATGTGCTTCCCTATTTCTGGCAGACGTGGTGGTTTTTTGGGCTGACCGGATTGGTCGCGGCGGCGGCGGTTGGTGGAAGCGTGCTGGTGGCGACGCGGCGGCGCATGCGGTTGAAACTCGACCGGCTCGAACACCAGCGCGCCATTGAGCGCGAGCGCACGCGCATCGCCAAGGACATCCACGACGACCTCGGCGCGAGCCTGACGCGCATCTCCATGCTGAGCCAGTCCGCGCGCAGCGATTTGACCAACGCGCCCGAAGCGGCGGCGCAGGTGGACCAGATCTGCGGCATGGCGCGCGAACTCACGCGGGCGATGGACGAAATTGTGTGGGCGGTGAATCCCGAACACGACTCGCTCGACAGCCTGGCGATCTACATGGGAAAATACGCGCAGGATTATTTGCGTTCGGCAGGCGTCCGTTCGCGCCTGGATATTCCCGAAGAATTGCCGCCGTGGCGCGTCACCGCCGAAGTGCGGCATAATATATTTCTCGCGTTCAAGGAAGCATTGAACAATGTGGTGAAACATTCCGGCGCATCCGAAGTGCGCGTGACGCTGACGCTCGGCCTCAAGGCGTTCGTATTGTCAGCGCAAGATAATGGGCGCGGGTTCACGCCAGGGTTAATGCTGCACGCAAATTCGAGCGACCCCGACCGCGTGGAAGGCGGCCACGGACTGGCGAACATGAAATTACGGCTGGAAGAAATCGGCGGCAGTTTTGAGATTCAAAGCGCACCACAAGCAGGCACGACCGGGACTTTTTCCGTGCCGTTGAAGGCATCGCGGTTTGAGGATTTGAAAATGGCGGCGACGATGCCTCGTAAAAAATGACGAGAGCAATGTGCTGGCGGGCGGGTGGAAAATTGGCGATAAGAATTTTGTGAGCATAGGCGTTTCGATTATTGAAGATGACGAGCCCACGCGGGAAATCCTGATGGGCTGGATCAAGCGTTCGCGGGATTTTCATCTCGTGAGCAACCACGGCAGCGCCGAGCGCGCGTTGCTGCGGCTGCCCGCGGAGAAGCCGGAAGTCGTGCTGATGGACATCAACCTGCCGCGCATGAGCGGCATCGAATGTGTGCGGCAGTTGAAAACGCTCATGCCCGACACGCAATTTCTCATGCTCACCGTTTATGAGGACTCCGACCATTTGTTCAACGCGCTCGCCGGCGGCGCGAGCGGTTATCTGCTCAAGCGCACCTTGCGCGAGGAATTGATCGAGGCGCTCAAGGATGTCCACTCCGGCGGTTCGCCGATGAGCAGCAACATCGCGCGCAAATTGGTGCAATCCTTTCGCCGCACTCCCGAGCAGGTGGACGGGGTGGAAGACTTGACGCCGCGCGAGCGCGAAGTATTGCGGCTGCTGGCGGCGGGAGATTTGTACAAGGAAATCGCCGACCATTTGCGCATCAGCATCACGACGGTGAATGCGCACGTGCGGCGCATCTACGAAAAATTGCACGTCCGTTCGCGCGCGCAGGCATTGGCAAAATTTCCCCACCTCGCCATGCCGGAAGCGCCGCGGGAGTAGTTAAAATTCACTAGACAAGGGCTAGTTAATTTTAACGACCTGCTTTTTCTTCACTTCAAAAACTTCACGGCTAACATGGCAGGATGAAAGCCATCGCCCCGTCTTGCACGACCACGTTCCTGCGCGGATTTATGCCCGCGTTTGGAAACCCGCAAATGGCTTGTGTAATTTGATCGTTTACCGTCAACCAACAGAAGACCCTCAACCACCTACTATGAAAAAACTACTCCTCACGATGATTGGCCTCGGTGCCCTCGCGGCTCCACTGGCTCAAGCTCAGTTGCTGAACTCCTGGGAGAATTCCCAGGAAGGCTGGGTGATAGACGAAGGCAACTGGACCAGCCAGGGATTCAGCACGACTAATGGAGTAACTCTCGGCACTTATAGCTGGGTGTTGGCGGCGGCGAGCGGCCCGGATTACGGCGCAGCTTTCACGGGGCCATCTTCGACGACGCTCACTTATCAACTCGCGCATGGCGCATCGGTCAGTGTGGACGTGCTCGCGGATGCTGGCCCGGCTTTCGGTTTTTTCATGCAGTGGGATCTCGCCATCAATCAACCGGGGTCGCTGGGCGCGGGTTTTCAATCGCTGGATGGTTTTACCTATTCGCAGAGTCCGAATTTGGGCAGCGAATCCACTTTGACCTGGACCATTCCTCCGGCCATTCGCCAGGCGTTGCTGGATAATCCCTCGCTGGCGACTTCGCTGACGTTTCAGGTCGGCGGCGGCGGGGGCGGGACGATCCGCATGGATAATCTGCGAGTCACGCCGCTGGCATCGCCACCCGCGCCGGTGGCGGCAAACTTGAACGTGCGCGAAACGTGGGATGACTATAACAAGATCGGCGACCTCTATCCCGCGAAGCAGACCGTGACGAACAACGTGTCTTCCCTCGGTTTCGTGGCGACCGCGCCGTGGCTTACGAATCCGCTGGAAAGCGGCCTTAACGGCACGCCGACGAACACGACGATCATGAGCATCCGCAGCTTTTTTGCCGAGCCGTTGCTGATGGGTTTGCCGGCGAATCTGGACGGCACGACGGTGGCGCTGGTGGAGGACAACAGCGGCGGGCCCGGCGGCTTGACGACGTTGTGGTCGAGTGGCGACTGGATGGTGCGCCCGCTCGCGCAGACCAACGCGATTGATTTCAACGCTGAAGGCGAATACTGGTTTTCGATGACGGTGGGGCAACTGTTCGACGCGCAATTTTCCGGTGACATCTCGGCCTCGGGCGCGGGCGGCATCGGTTTCTCGGACGGCGCGAATCCAAATGCGGGCTTCGTTGCCATCGGCATCACAGGCACGAACCTGTTCCTCGGGCCGCCGGATGACGCAGACCCTTTCGGCACCATCAACGCCAGCAAGTCCGTTTATATTTCGCAGGGAACTTTGGGCCAGGCGGGCAATACAAATTCGCTCATCTATAATCCGATCAACGATCCGGCTTACGGGCCGACTTTCGTCGCGTCGAATCCGCAGTCGCTCACGAACTTCACCGGCGGACCTTATTTCGTCAACGCGTTCGGCACGAACCGCCAGGGCATGGCGCAGGGCGAAGGCATCGTCGTGCTGGGCCATTTAGTAACTCACTCGAATGGCAACGCCACCATAGACGCGAAGTTCTATAACGCCGGAAATGGCGATCAGTTGGACTTGACGCCCACGGGCATCACGTGGGATTGCAGTTATTCGTTCCATTACACGAACACGATGGCGAACATGCTGGTGTTTGAGAACGGCGAGTTTCCGTTTTATATCTATGCGTTCCGCGCGGGCACGACCCTCGCGAGTGTGGTGGGCATGGATGCGGGTTATGTCACCGTCGCGCCGCTGGCGAATACCTTCACCGGTTTTCCCATCAACATGACCAACACCGCCGCCGTGGCCACGCCGCTGTCGAACAACCAGCTCTTGAACATCCAGAACTACGGCACGATCAATTATCAGTGGTATCAAAATGGCATCGCGATCCCGGACGCGACGGCCCGCGCATTGAACATCGCCTCCGCCGCGACCAACGATCCAGCCATGCCGGCGGGCACGGATGCGGGTATTTATACCTCGGTGGCCACGGATGCTTCGGGCACGTGGGGTTCTGTTACTACTGCGCCGGTCACGATCACCGTCACGCAGTTGCAACCGCCGCACCTCGTCGGATTCAATCTGATCCATGATGGCTCGACGATTCAACTGACCTATGACGAGCCGAATCTTACCGGCGCGGACCAGGCGACGAATTACACCCTTAACGACGGCGTGGTGGTGACGAATGTCATCATGGTAGCGATCAATGGCGGCACGGAAACGGCGGCGCAATTACAGACTACATTGCAACCGCAATCGGCCCTGCTGACATTGACCATCAATAACATCATCAATCAGACCGGCGGCAAAATCGCGACGAATACGAAGACGAATTTTTGGAGCGATAGTCTCAATCCCGGAATCGCGGTGATGGATATTTGGAGCGCGCCCTCGAGCTTCGACCAGAACTCCTATTACAATGTGTTCCTGGTCGCGACGCCGCATCCTTATATTGAAACCAACGTCATCTTCACACGTTGGGACCAGGGTCCGCCGCAGAACCTGAACCTGCTGCTCTATGGCGTCGGCAACAATCAGTTTGGCGGACGCCAATACGGCTGGTTCACGCCGGCGGTGACCACGAATTATGTGTTCTTCTGCTGCGCGGACGATGGCTGCCGTCTCTCGCTCAGCACGGATGAAGATCCGGCGAACTTGAAAGTCATCGCCGCGGAAAGCCAATGGTCGAACGGAGATTCGTGGACGAATTTTTCCATCGTATCCCCGGCTGGCGACCATCGCGGTGATGGCACGGCGACTGGCGTGATCAACGCGAATGTCGGTTTTGATAATTCAGCCGCCGAAGCTTCGCCCGCGACGGCCGATCTGCAAAATCGTTCGGACCAATTCCTCGTGGCATATAACGACAGCCTGGATGGCGTGGGCAACTGGCCCGCGGCGATCTCGCAAGTGACGTCGGTCGTGGCGGCGGATGCCATGAACTTCTGGCCCACGGTGGATGCGAACGGCCAAGCGTTGATTCATCTTGTGGCGGGCCATCGTTACTTCATGCAGGCGGAGTATCAACAGGGTTTCGGCGGCACGGACCTCGGCGTGACTTATAAGTTCGCCGGTGATCTTGACCCGGCTTCGCCTTCGGTGACGGTGATGAATGCGGCGAGCAATCCGACAGTTTATGGCACGATCTCTTCGCTGGGGCCGTTCACGCCTTCGGTGTCCATCGGCCAGAACGCGGTGATCACCTATACCGGCATCCTGCAAAGCTCGACGAATGTCGCGGGACCTTACAGTGATATTGCGAACGCGACGTCCACGAATGGCCCGGCGACCTTCACTCCGTCCGCCAGTTCGGGAGCGAAGTTCTTCCGCTCACATCGTTAATGAGTATCATCGGCGCCGGGGGGGAATTCCCCGGGCGCCAGCGGCGGTTGCGGGTTGTTAAGTTGAAAGCCGAGAAAATTATGCGTTACCACAAATCACAGCGCGCGGTGCCGGGTTCAGCCGCCCGCGCGGGCTTTACGCTGATTGAGTTGCTCGTGGTCATTGCCATCATCGCGATTCTGGCGGGGTTGTTGCTGCCGGCATTGACGGCCGCGAAGGCGAAGGGGAAAGCCATCGGCTGCATGAACAATCAAAAACAAATCGTGCTCGCCTACATCATGTATTCCGGCGACAACGCCGATTTTATCGTGCAGACGGGCGGTTCTTCTGTCCTCGCGCCCAACCCTTACGCCGCCGGTTATCAACCCAGCGAAACTGATGCGAACTGGGTGCTCGGCAGTGTGTCCAGTGGCATCACCTCGACGAATCAGGATTGGATCCGCCACGGTTTGCTTTATCCGTATCTCAAGAACATCAATGTCTATAAATGTCCGGCTGACTCGCGCACCGCGAATTATCCTTCTCCGCTGGGCGCGCCTACCATTCGCAGCATGTCCATGAACGCGTGGATGAATCCGATTGCCACCGAATCATTGCTGACGACGACGGTGTTTACCGTTTTCAAAAAACAAGTGGACCTTTCAGTGCCTTCGCAGACGTGGGTGACGATTGACGAATCGCCGGGCACGATCAATGACGGATGGTTTGTCGAAGATCCCGGTTCGCATTCCACGGATTGGGTGGACATCCCCGCGAGCTATCATCTCAAGGGCTGCGATCTCTCGTGGGCGGACGGCCATGCCTCCATCAGAAAATGGACCGACCCGGCCATCCTCAGTTCGCCGCCGCCCGGCAATAATACTCCTGCCACAGCCGGCAACGGCGACCTTGCGTGGCTGCTCGCCAGCACGACGCAGCGCAAATAAATCGGCGGCGGCTTGCGCGCCTCCAAGGATTTTGTTTCATGAAAAATTTTCGCGCGGGCTTTACGCTGATTGAATTGCTCGTGGTCATTGCCATCATTGCGATCCTGGCGGGATTGTTATTGCCCGCGTTGAACCGCGCCAAGTTGAAGGCCACCCAGGCCGCGTGCATTAATAATGAGAAGCAGCTGGCGTACGCGTATTCGCTTTACGCGGATGACAACACCGACTTCATCCTGCCGATGGACAAGGGCGTGGCGAATTCCACGCTCTATCCGGCGGGCGGTTATTGGAGCGGGCCGAACAACGGCCTGGGGCCGAATCCCATTTCGGTCATTCCCAATCCCAGCATGTCCGATGCGCAGGTGCAGGCTTATGTGGGCGATGGTTTCGCGTCCGCGCCGCTTGGCAAATATATTCCGGGCGTGGGTGTGTATCATTGTCCCGGCGATCTGCGCGCGAAGATCATCAAGATCGGCGGACCCGGCTGGGCTTACGATAGCTATTCCAAAACGCAAAATGCCGGCGGCGAATCCTACGACAACTTTTGGGGCGCGGGCGCGGTCTATACGAAGCTCATCACCATGGCCGATGCTTCGTCCACTTTCATTTTCATGGAGGACTCGGATTCCGCCACGACGCCGTATAATAACGGCACATGGGTGCAGACGTGGTCACTGCCCGCGAAACGATTCACGTGGACGGATCCGCCGGTGATGTATCATGGCAATGTCAGCACGTGCGCCTTCGCGGACAGCCATGCTGAATCCCACAAGTGGAACGATCCCGCGCTCATCGCGGCCGGGCAGAGTGAAGCGCATGGCATCCACGCGGCGTATCCCGCGGCGGCGATCACGGGGCCGGATTATCAATACGTTTACGATCACTATCGGCATCCGAATTGGCAGGCGAATTGAAGGGGTGATTTACAGTGCTTATGTGGAGTAAAGCGTCATAAAGACAATTCCGCCAATATTCCCGTATTGGTATAAATGACTCGGTTTCGCCAGCTGGAATCATCTTGTTTTCGGACGTTTAACATTTTAAAAGAAGGCTGTGAATATATTGAATCGTTGGGTGGATTTATGACGGTTGAGCCGACTGACCCATTGCGGTATGCCGGATTCTGGCCACGCCTTGGCGCAATATTGCTGGATATGGTATTTATGCTGCTTCCCGCTGCCATAGCGGTATGGGGCTGGAGACATTATCGTTTATTTGGCCTATATTATTTAATTCTCGGCATATTGTTCGGCCTGTTTTATGGCGTCTATCTGGTGAAGCGCTTGGCGGCACCCCCGGCAAATTAATAGTGGGAATTCGGAT
This sequence comes from Verrucomicrobiia bacterium, assembly GCA_036268055.1. Lineage (NCBI taxonomy): Bacteria > Pseudomonadati > Verrucomicrobiota > Verrucomicrobiia > Verrucomicrobiia bacterium. The sequence continues at coordinate 168,882 of DATAUW010000012.1, forward strand.
TAGGAAAGTTAGTGGAGAACCGGTCGGCTATCGTGAGGCGTTTTTGAGATACCTTCCGGATTGTATTTTTGGGATCTTAATGTCGGTGGCCTTGTTGATATCGGCGTTACACATGTCCGACGCGGAATACGATGCGATCCCGGCCAAGCTTCGTTTGCAGCAAATCCTTGAGCGCGCACCATCCTGGCACAAACCAGAACAGGTTGTGGAGAATATTTGGGTATGGAGTGAGCTGGTTGTCCTGCTCACGAATCGGAAGCGGAGGGCATTGCACGATTTCATCGCGGGCACGGTGGTGATCAAGGTTGCCGCAAAAGAACCGCCGATGATCTCAGCCACGATTCCGGCTGGTTGATCGCTGGTGAGAATCGCTGTTATTGGATTAATTTTTGGTCATATAATTCTCGCGAACCACGAAGACTTCAGGCTGACTTTGTTTCTTTTCGACGGCCAAAAGTTTTCCTAAATCTTCTTTGTCAATCTGCCGATGAGTTGTCGTGGGTATTTACCAATCCAGACAACTAATGATGAATCAAAATACTTTCGCGGCGAAATTTAATTTCTTTACCGGCATTTTTAAATCTAACCGTACAGTGCGGCTCGTGGCGGTGGCGCTGATCGGGTTTGCGGGTTCGGCTCGGGCGGATGATAATTTGCTTACGAATCCTGGATTTGAGACTGGCAGTTTCAGTGGCTGGAATGTGGTGGGGCCGTTCCTCGGAATTCAAGGCGGCCATAATAGCACGTATTCCGCCTACTGTGGCGCGGGTCCCGGTGATAATGGCACGACGGGGGATTTATTTTCTCAAACTATTCCGACGACGGTCGGATTGAATTATGATGTTTCGTTGTGGGTGGTCGGCACGAGCGGCGGGAATGGGAATAATTATATCCTCTGGGACGGCGCGCGGGTGCTTGACGAGGTCAATCAGAATTTCGGCGATTGGACGCAAATCGAGGTGAGGGTGGAAGCCACTTCTTCCAGTTCGACGGTGGGTTTCGGATTTGTCTCGAATAATTCCTATAACTTCGACGACGCTTCCGTGGCGCTGGCCACTCCGGAACCTTCGACGTTGGCGATCGGCGGCCTGCCGGTGGCGGGTTTGGCTTTTTGGCGTCGGAAGAAGTAACTCCATCCTTGTCCCGTAGCGGGCGATTTGCAATCGTGCCCGCATGACCATCAGCAATATTGTCGTCGTCATTACGCGGATTTATGGTTTGCAGTGGTGTATAAGCGGTGCCGTCGGTTTGATCGAAATTTTTTCCGTAATACACGGCTCCAAATCTTTTAGCGGTCTGCTTCCATCAATGCTCATTGGCTTGTGGGGCGTCGTAGCGTGGCTGCTCGCGCCGGTTCTCGCTCGGTTTATCACTCGCGGTTATGATGGACCGGTTTCAATCAACGGCTTGACTCTGGCCGATCTCTACACGTTCGCGTTTATATTTCTGGGTCTGTATTTCATGCTGGGTAATCTGGCCAATTTATTGACCTACCTATATTACGCTCTCAGAGTAATCATTTCCAGAGACTACGATTCCGTAATAAACAGTTCGCTCTACTCTCTTTCGCAACCGCTGATCACGTTTGCCGCCGGTGCGGCGTGTCTCTTTAATGGCCGGCGCTGGGCGGGCAGGCTTTCGGCACGAGACATGTAAATCTGATTCACTTTTACTATGAATATGCGCTCGAATTTTGTCACTCTTTTGAAGGAGGATCGGCACTGGCACGTCCTGAACATTAATTCGGCCTCGATGGGTTATCTTAATCTTCGCCTTCACCTCGTCATCTTTCACGCGATGAAGATGCCTTATCCAAAAAGCGTCATTCTGCACTGTATCAATGCCGTCGAGTATTCCATCAAACCTAAGGATCCGGCGACGATGGAGGGCGGTCCGCCGATCCAATATCATGAGCAACATTTGCTACTCGATCAACCCGGCCTTCAATGCGAGCCGGGCGGCGATGGCGAAGTCTTTAATCCGCCATTAAAACTCAGTCTTCTCATTCTCGACCAAAGCCACATCATCGCTGAAAAATTTGAGATCGAAATGCCGCCGCCCAAATCGGCTGTGACTCAACCCGCGGTGGCCCAATGAAAAAACTGCTCGCGGCGATACTGGTTGTGGTGGTGATTGCACTGGTGTGCTGGCTGGCGCTGGCGGATAGAAAATCGCCGCCGCTTGCTTCGTTCGTCAGGTTGCCGGATGGGTCGCTGGTGCGCATTGTGGCTGTGACTTATGGAACGAATCATGTCATTGGGAGTCCGGTGGCGCGGGTGGCGAGCCGGTTGCCGCTGTTTTTGCGGGATATTTTGAGCGAGATGTTCGGCGCGCGGGTTCAGCTTGTGGGAAGCACGGCGACGGCCACGCCGCAGTTGCTGGTGTGGCTTGATCAACGGACGAATGGCCCTTCGCTGCCTCCGCTCAATGGGTATTGCGAAGCGGTGCTGGGCGATGGGAATGATTTCAGTTCTGGCGGGCAAATGGGACTTAATTCCATGCCGATGTCGCAGGTTTACCCGCTTTATTTTGACGCGTTTCCCCGGCGTGACCGGCAGATGACGTTGAATATTTTTTATCATGATGCCAAGGGAATCGCTCATCTGACCAACCGGCTTTTTTTCAACAATCCGTTGTCTCAGACTTATCCCCAATGGCAGGCCGAGCCTTTGCCAGCGACTCATCGCGCGGGGGATGTGGAGGTGACGTTGCTGGGTATGGAGACGGGTCACGATGGCAGTGTGAGTTTCATAGATGGCGGGGCGCTCTATGGCACCAATCGGTCGGATGGAAGAAACAGCACGGCGGTGAATTTGAAATTGCGCTCGCTCTCCAACTCCAATGAAATCTGGCAGGTGGCGGGCGTAGAGATTTCCGACGCCACGGGCAATCATATCAATAGTTCGAGCATGACCTGGAGCGGGCAAAGCGCATCGTTCGCCTTTTCGCCGAGCCTTTGGCCAAGTGAGGCCGCGTGGAAAATAAAGTTCGAAGTGAAAAAAAGCGGAGGTTTTAGCCCGGAAGAAATGTTCGTTTTCAAAAACGTGCCACTGGGTGAATTGGACCGCACCAATGTGCTTGAGTGGACGACCAATGCCGCGGGCATCTCGGCGACGCTTGAGAGCATCAGCCGGCGCGCGCCGATCAAGAATGGAGCGTGGTCCAGTTCGCAAGTATCCACTGTCAGTTTCCATTTCGGCGGACTGTCGCCGGGGACGCAGTTGGACTTGCTGCAAATGGTTTGTGACAGCGGGAAAACCAACCATAGCGAATCGTGGAGTTCCAGCGGCAGCGAGCGCAGCTATTCGTTTCGGGAAATTCCGCTGAAGGCGAAGACGGCGGATTTTACTTTTGCAGTGCAGCGGAGCCGGACGGTGGAATTTATTGCGAAGCCGGAATTGCCGAAGGCGCAAGTGAAGAAGTAGATTGGGCGCGTTGTATAAGTATAGATTAGTTCAGACTATATTTTATGAGTTCAAGCACCAAGCGAGCATTGATAGCGGCAGTGGTGATGAGCATGGTTGCTGGTCTGCTCACGACGCCGGACGTTATTACTGTGGTTGCGATGGCGGTGGTTTCGTCCGTGATGATTTTTGGTGTTTTGCTGGTTGGTTTGAGGTTTTTGCCAGTGGCAAGTTGGCCGGTTGCCAAGCAGCGCACTTTTATTTGGCTGGTCGCGGTGGGGATTGGCGCCGGGGTGACGTTTCTGCCTTGGATGATTCATTCATCGAGCAGATGACGACCCGATCTAATAGAACTTTGCGAAGTTGAAAACGCCTTATTATCAGTCTATTTTTGGGGATGCGTTATCACGGAAGCGCTGCGTAAAATAATGAAAATAATGGAAAAGCTTTTGGCGGGTAAAAGAAACCTGAGCTTTTTTAATTTGTTATTGGTGGCGCTGTTTTCAGCGTGTTTGTGCGGCTGCGGGCGGCAGCATTTGGGCTCGCAATATTATAAGCAGTGGACAGTTCAAGTGGTGGATAGCACGACTAAGGAACCGGTTGCTGGAGCCAAGCTAAACCCGCTTTGCATGGGCGGAACTCCGTTTGAAACGAATACGTATGAAACTGATTCCAAAGGAATAGCGAGTATCTGGTCGAATCCCGCTATGGTCGCTCTCAGAATTCAAAAAGAAGGTTATCAGACTAACTTTCCTTGCATCACCATCAGCAATTACGTCGTGAGCCTAAATCGGTTATCCAAATAAATTTGCAGGCTGTTTATGGGAGTCAATTATTATCGCGCGGTCGCAATGTTTTCGCGTATGGGGACGGAGACTCACAAGTGAAGCATCGTTTATGTCCCGGCTCCGGGCGCGAAAGTCTCAATGTCTTGGGGGAGAATCGCCTTGTTTTCTTAGTGCGCGCACGTTCACAGTATAATAATTATTCAATGTAAACAATGTTGCGTGAGGAAATTCATAGTAGTTTTGCTAAGCGATTTTCTGCCCCACGCACCACACCTTTGGTGGCAGTCAACGCCGGGGATTTGCGTCGGGTTGAAGACGAACTCAAGGTTACATTTCCCGCGTCTTACATTTGCTTCCTCACGCAGCAAGGGCCGGCCTTCACACCCGGGATTCTTGAGTTGGTGACGGGCGGCCAGCCGGAGCACCGGCCAGAGGGAGCGGGTTTCGATGTTCAGGAGTTCTTCGAGCCCGATGAAATCATCGAGACGCATCGGCTCTACTCAAGCGGTGGAATGGAGGACTGGTTGGTTCCGATTGCTATGGACAGTATGGGCAACGTGTTCGGCTTCAAGCGGGAGGAGCATCACCCGCGTCCCGACGACAGCGCACTATTCTTTTTCGATCACGAATTCTGCGAGGTCCATCTGCAGAAGGATTCTTTCGACGCTTGGTTAGAATCATTCCTGCAGCTTGGAAAATGAAAATGCTGAACGAGCTAAAACCGGCGATGGCGGCTTGGTTTCTGCTGTACGATAGCGGCGCGGCATTGCTCCGGTCAAAATGCGACTTTAAGCGCCTGCGCCTGGCTGTGGTCGTCCGGCAAGTGCTGAAGGTGTAGATTACGTTATCTGGTATGGATATTGATTCTGATAATCCGCTTGCGATGGAAATCCGGCAGGAGATGGCGGAGGTCTATTTCGCCGCGTGCAAAAAGATGGTTGATTCTTTTGAGGCGCTGAAGGCCTTTGATCGTGCGGTTGTTTCGTCAATTCTGGACAGAGAGCAAATCACGCGCAGGGCTGGACTGCTCGAAGAGGCGTGTGAACGGGTTTTCTTCGTCGTGATCCAACGTGAGGCGATGTCGTTCTCGTGTTTCGAGGAGTTTTTCAAAGATTACGAAATTCCGAACGAGGTGAGAATACGGTTGGGGCCGAGGCGGTAGAGGTAGCTTCAAATCGTTTACCACGGATTAATTGTTCGTGGCTCGATAATTATGGGTATTCTTTCACGCCTGGGGACGGAGACTCACAAGTGAAATATCGTTTATGTCCTGGCTCCGGGCGCGAAATTCTCAATGCCTTTAGTCATGCTTTAACCGCTACCCTGATTTGGTCTGGGCAATTGGTTGACTCTGGATAGTACAGGCATATGCTGGCCCACGGATTTTTCATGTTGCGCACAAGGTTTTATCTTATTTGCGCCATTGCATGGCTTTGCCGCACGGTGGGCGCGATGGCTTCTCCTTTGGCTCCGTGTCCGTTGCCTTTGGAAAAGGGGATGCAATGGACGTACGAAGGCAAGGTAGAATGGACGGAGGCGAATTCAACAGTTGTTCTTACCACAAACGTGCATTGGGTCATGGAAGTCGTTGATGTAATGGAACAGGGTGAAGTCCGGGCGTCTGTTGTTCGTGGGATGCCCGAAGAACTCGCTTGGTATGAGCCGAAGCAGCAACCGGGATTCAATGTACTACTCGCCATTAGCAATCGCGTTTACCGTATTCTGGTCAACAGCGAAAAGGAAGGAGAGAGCGTCGGTCGCACGCTCACGAAGGATTATTCCAAGATGCCTCCAACAGCAGAGGAATGGCTAGCCCTGCCTCTCGCAAAAGGCCAACATTGGGGACGGGACACCGAGCGCGACGACAATAAATATTGTTGGTATGTTGAAGACGGGAGCGTAAAAAATCCGAAAGTCGAGGGTTTTCAGGCCGATAGCCGCGTAACATCTTGGACTCTTGCCTACCGCACTAACCCGGATTATCAAATCATGGAAATCGTGGATGGACTTGGCGTTACGCGTTATTCGTACGTCCATCACGGAACTGTTGCCTCGGCAGATGTGCGATTGGTCTCATTCAAAAGACCAAACACGACCAAGTAGAAAATGTGTATTAACACGTCTTCGCTTTTATAGATTCAGAACGCAACTTTAAGCGCCTGTGCATGGCTGTGTTCGTCTCGTAAGTGTCCATAGGTTTTCATGCAGAGTGCGCCGCCGTCCTGATGGCCAAGCCAGCGTGAAACCGTTGGAATATCCACACCCTCCAGAGAACGCCAGAAAGCGGAACAAGTTCGCGCAGTCGTGGGCCTGTCCTGCGCCGGATGTTTCGATGTGCTCGGCCATCGCCCGGAACTGGTCCTGAGCGGGAGGGTTCAACCGCTTCGATTTAACTCCTAGCCGGCTGACGGCGGTGGCGGGGTTATTCGGGCGCGAATAATATAAACGAGCGACATGCCAATGTAGCTCAGTGGTAGAGCAACGGTTTCGTATCTCAGAACGGAGTTTTTCACTCAATTTCCTTCAACCGCACTTGATTGAATTTGATTTGATGAATAAAGGGCGAAATAGCGTTTTAAAAACTTCGCGAGTGCATTCGATTGAACTCAAATACCCGCAAAAAATCGGCTACGGGATACAAAAGAGGGATACAAATGAGGGATACAATGGTCGAAAAGCTGCTTGAACTTGTCGGTGGGAAATCGCTTTGTTTTATCGCTGGATGGAACTTACTCTGCTAGGCAGGTACAGGCGCTATGAAATCCTTCTCCGGACACAACATCTCCAGATTATTGGCCAGTGTTGTGGTGTTCAGCGTAATGCTAATGCTGATGATATTTTTTTGCACGTGGGGCTGGGACGCATTTGTAAATGGTAAAGTTTACTATTGCACTGATGGCGGAACTCTTGACTTCTGGTTTGTTGGAGATTGGGTTCACCATCCCGAATCGGTCGCTCACGTCGTCCCTCGTTCCATGAGTGAGCCGGATGAAATAAAAGCTGGGTGGAGCCTTGCGGGATTGTGGATTCTCTGGGCCGGGTTCATTGCGGTTTCGGTCTGTATCAGCGGCGTAGCTGCCCGGATAATTTGGCTGACCGGCATTGACGTACGTAACGATAAAAGCTCTCCGCTCAAGTCCTCCCAAGTGGACTCAATTCCTCGCTGAGATTTTCTTTCAGGTTTTTTGAAACTTTTCCTGGGCTTCGGAGTCTATTCAAGTGGAGGGGAATGAATTTCCTCCCGTGTGTGAGGTTCTTTGAAAAACTGATTTTGTGGGAGTTGTTTCCAATGATTGGAATGGTTGCCCTTGACATGGGTTTAAGTAAAACTTAGTTTGACAGCGTGACCAAAACGATCACAAAAATCGGAAATTCCCAGGGGTTGATGCTCGATAATCCGCTGATGGATCTGGCGCGCCTCAAAGTGGGCGACCAGGTCACCATCACCGTTCATGAAAGCGGTTCGATTATTTTGACACCTCTGCGCCCGGTGGTGACGCCGGAAAAAGCGGCTTCGACGGCGAAGCGATTGATCAAGAAAAATTCCGAGCTTTTCCGGCGTTTGTCGTGAAGCGCCCACTTGCGCACCTTACAATCGGGGCGGTAAAGGCGATTCACGTGGAAGTGCTGGCGGCGCACGGCGGCTCCGGGGGTTTGCGTGATGAAGCGCTATTGGCGTCGGCGGTGGCGGCGCCACAAGCCACAATGATGGGCGAACCGATATTCACCAAGCCGGTCGAAATCGCAGCGGCATACCTTTTTTATCTTTGTCGTAATCATCCTTTTGTGGATGGCAACAAGAGGACCGCACTGGCAACTTGTCTGGTTTTTTTGAGCGAGAATGAATTGTTGCCGGAAGAGGTGCTTGATATTGAGGCATGGGAAAAATTGACTTTGGAGGTTGCCGCCAGCCGGATTGACAGGGAGCAGACAACAAGACGACTGCGAAAATTACTCAGCCTTGGCAAGTGAGCAAACAAACCGCGCGTTTCTTGCGTGTGTGCCGATAAAATCCGCTTTCAATTTTCCGTTGATGCGCTATATTCGTGGGCCGATTAGTTGCCAATGTAGCTCAGTGGTAGAGCAACGGTTTCGTAAACCGTCGGTCGCCGGTTCAATCCCGGCCATTGGCTCCATGTTTTGGCGGTGGTTCCGAATGTCTGGCTGGTCTCTTGCGCTGCCGCGCGGGTTGAATTGACCGTTCAGGGCTTGTATGGCTTTTGCTTCGTTACGTTTGGGTGGTGACTCGAGGCTAATTCTTCCTTCGCGAAATTTTTCCATTGGGCTTGCGCTGGCTTTGATGTTGATGGTGATGGGGGTTTATTTTCCGGCGGCGAGGTTCGGGTTTATCAATTTTGATGATGATCTTTATGTGACGGCGAATCCGCAGGTTCAGGCGGGGATATCGGTGCGGAATATCGAGTGGGCGTTCACGCATGCGGTGGCTTCGAATTGGCAGCCGGTAACGGTGTTGTCTCATGCGCTGGACTGCCAGCTTTTTGGCGCGAATGCGGGGATGGCGCATGCGGAGAATGTGTTTATTCACGCGCTGAATGCGGCGCTGGTTTTTGTTTTGTTTCTCGAATTGACGGGGGCGGCGTGGCCGAGCTGGTTTATCGCATTGCTGTTTGCGATTCATCCGTTGCGCATCGAATCGGTGGCGTGGATATCGGAACGCAAGGATGTGTTGAGCGGGTTCTGGGGGTTGGTTCGCTGATCTTTTATGTTCGTTATGCGCGGAAGCGAGACGCGTTGTCTGCGGAGGTAATTTCTATTTCGCCGAAGCGTGATTATGGGCTGGCGGTGATTTTTTTGGCGCTGGGGTTGATGAGCAAGGCGATGCTGGTGACGTGGCCGTTGGTGATGTTGCTTTTGGATTATTGGCCGATGAACCGATTTCAATCGCGGTCAGTAAAGTTTTTGCTGCACGAAAAAATTCCGTTCTTTGGGCTGGCGGCGATGGCGAGTGGCGTCACTTTTGCGGTGCAACATTTTGCGGGGGCGATGGCATCGGTGGAGAAGCTTTCCATGCTGGCGCGTTTCGAAAACGGTTTGGTTTCTTATGCCCGTTATCTCGGCAAATTATTTTGGCCGGAAAAATTGTCGGTGTTTTATCCTTATCCGGGTTCGTGGCCGGTGGGGGAAATTGTTTTGGTGGCGCTTTTGATCATCGCGATTTCGGGAATCGCTTTGGGGAAAAGGCGGGCGTATCCATTTTTGATAATGGGGTGGTTATGGTTTCTTGGCACGCTGGTTCCGGTGATTGGGCTGGTGCAGGTGGGAGATCAAGCGATGGCGGATCGTTATACTTACATTCCGTCGCTGGGGATTTTAATTATCGTGGTTGGGGGCGCGGTGGAATTGGCGCGGCGGTGGAGGTTCGCGGTGGTTCCGTTGGGCGTGTTGGGCGGGGTGGTGATTATTTTGTGCGTGGTCTCGACCCGACGGCAACTTGGTTATTGGCGGGACAGCGAAACACTTTTTCAACGCGCGCTCGCGGTGACGGAAAATAATTATGTGGCGCATAATAATCTAGGGGCGGTTTTGGAAAGCCGCGGACAAATTGATGAGGCGATGGCGCATTACGCGGAGGCGTTTCGCTTGCGGGCGGATGATGAGCCGGCGCATTATAATTTGGGTAATGCGCTTTATAAAAAAGGCCAGTTCGACGAGGCCATCGCGGAATATCAAAATGCGCTTCGCCTGAATCCGAAGGACGCGGCGGCGTTGAAAAATTTGGGCAATGCGTTTCTCAAAGACGGGCGCGCGGATGAGGCGATTGTTGAATATCAGGCGGCGATGCGGTTGCAACCGGGCAATGGGTTTATTTGCTATGATCTGGCCAAGGCTTTTTTGCAAAACGGGCGCGCGGACGAGGCGATCAAGGAGTATCGGCAAGCGATTTTGTTAAAACCGGATTATGCCGAGGCGCATAATAATCTGGGTTCCTTGTTGCAGGCGCAGGGGCGGCTCGACGAGGCGATTGCTGAATATCAGGAGGCGATTCGGTTGAAGCCGGATTATTCCCTGGCGGAGAATAATCTTGCGGAAGCGATGCGGTCGAAGAATTCGCGCAGGTAATCGAGGTCGGTTTCGACGACGTTTTTTTCAAAGGGGTGCAGGCGGTTGGTGGTTTTTTCTCGGGTCCAATCGCAGAAGGGATGGCTTTGGCCGGTGAAAAGTTGGGTGGTGTGGGCGGCGATGGTTGGGAGTTCTTCGCGGCAATCAATCGCGGTGGAGTTTCCAAAATTTCCTTGAGCCCAGCCGGCGGGCATGCCGACGAAGCCCAAATGCGGATGGACGGCGAACCAGATGAGCCGCACGAGCACGCCGCGCAGGACGATGGCGCTGGCGCCGGTGGGGCCGAAGTTTTGCCATGGTTCGACGGGCGATTCGGTGACGCTTAATTCGAATTTTTCATGGATGGTGCGCCAGTTTAGGAAGCGGGGTTTGGCGGGCCAGGTTCCGGCGCGGTTGAATTTGGGTTTGAGGGAGCGCAGCAGTTCGGCTTCGCGGGCGAGGGCGGAGATTTCGTCGGGACATTCCTGGAGTTCGATGCGTTCGACGGCGCGGAGTAAGCGCAAATGGCGGCGGGCGAGGCGGTCGGGATTGGCGACGCGGTAGCTGCCCAGGCGTTTGCGCAGGTTTTTGGCTTTGCCGACGTAGAGGACGGTGTCGAGGGCGTCGCGCATGAGATAGACGCCGGGGCGGTCGGGGAGGTGGCGGAAAAAGTCGCGGCCGAGGCGTTCGACGAGCGGGCGCGGGTCGGGGAAGAGTAAGGCTTGCGACATGACGGGGTTATTAAAACGTCTGGCGGGAGGGATGCCAATGCTGAATGGGGAAGTTTTCAGTTTCAAGTTTTCAGTTTTCAGTGGGGATGGTGGTGGGGGCGCGGTGGTGGATTCTTTAGCTATGGGTTTATGGATGGGGTGGGGAGATGCTCGCTTGGGCTCGCCTCGCGTTGCCGTTCATCCGTGTGTGTTCGCGAATTGTTCGGCGAATCTCTCTCGATCTTTACGCGTCAGGTTCTGGGTATCTAAATGATGCCCAATTTCGTGCATTAAAACATTGCGCAGATAAAATCGTCGTAGCGAGGTGAGTTCAGCTCGTCCAAATGGGCAGGCGTGAAGAAAGACACAGCGGTTCCAATAATGGCCGTAAAAAGTCGTCGCGCTTCCCCAACTCTTTAATTGCTTCTGAGTGCCCGATAAAATGAAGATTGCGCGGAGACCTTTCAGGAATTCGGGCGAACAGTTGGTTAATTGGGCTTCCACCTCGCCCGCCGAGCACGGTCTAATAAAACCTTCCAAAGCCGGGAATTCAATAATCTTTGGAAACGCCGGACGTTTGGCAATCTTTCCATCAAAACGCTTGAAAACTGCCTGGATTTCAAGCCACCAAGGCTCATACTCGGACCAGTTGGTAAACCGATTTTCCGAATAGCTATTGGAGCGCGGTCCCGAACCATGGCTGTGCGCACTCATGTGATGCCATTCAATTTCTACGACCGTCAGCCGGATGGCAAGATGATTGCAAATGTGAAACAAGGCGAATTCCCGTCAAACATAGTTGTGCATTCTTCAGCATTTGTATCCCGTAAGCGATTTTTTGCGGAGGATTTGAGTTCCGTTGGATGCGCTGGGACTGATCACCGACCTCTTGTCCGCTTTCGAATAATCTTCTCGACCTTTTCTTTCATTGCACTCAGATGATAAACCTCGACCTTCCCGCAATCTGAACAAGGAAACTCGTGCAACTGTTCGCTGGTGAGGACAACGTCATAGGCCTTTCCGCACTTGGAAGCAGCGAACCGTCAGCGGCATGAGGAAGTGCCATTTCCGGACCATAAGCAGGTATTCTTTGCGGCTTGATAATAATATACGACTGGCTGTTGCATATTAAAAAATATCCAAGCTGTTAATGATGGATTGAGCCATTCGCAACTGCGCATGGTCAGGTTGCGTTGTCTGGTTTCTTGCAATCCTGGGCGCGCCGGCCATACAGAATATCTTTTACCATCTCATTTTCATAGTGCGGACCGCGAAACGCAATCGCCAGCAGCAACGCGATCACTTCCCAGGGACCCACCACCGCGAGCTTTCTCCCCGAAGTGACGACCCTGGGCTTCGGCACAACAAAGCGCCCGATTTTCTTGAGGGCCTGCACGAACGCGATGTCTTCACCCGCATACAAGCGCTCGGAAAATCCGCCGGTCGCGTCGTACGCCTCCCGCGTGCAAAAGAGGAAACAACCTCCCACCAATCGGATAAGCCGGCCAACCACGACGGCAAAGAAAGTGATGGCGCGTCCCCACAGGGGCGACCGGCTGTCGAGTTCGGGAGCGCATCCGCCACCGACGGCGCCAGACCGGAGCGCGGCAAGAGCGGTGCTGACAGCGCGTTCATTTACCTGCGTGTCCGCATCCACGAAGAAAAAGATTTCACCACACGCCGCGCGGGCGCCGGCATTGCGCACGGCGGAGATTTTGCGATACTCGACGCGAATAGTGCGGGCGCCCAGTTGCTGCGCTATCCGGGGAGTCGCATCGGTGGAGGCGTCATCTACCACGATCACTTCGTACGGCTGGGCGAGTTTCGCCATGGTCATGCGGAGGCTGCCCAGGCACTTGCCGAGCCACAATTCTTCGTTATGGGCTGGTACAATGAACGAGATCATGTCAGTCAAGGGGGCTCAACTCGCAGAATTTGGAAAATGTTGGTTCGCTCTTTGTTCATCGAATCAAATTCAATGCAATCCACTGAATAGACTTCAAAGCTCAGGAAAAGCTTCAGAAATTGTGGAAGATTTTTTCAGTTCTTTCACCGTGAGGAATTGAGTCTGCGTAGAAGAATGTGAGAGCACAATCAGTTTAGTCTTCTTCCTTCAATTTCATTTGTTGAGCACTTTTCCCCAGACATTTGTCAGGGGCACCGCACCATACTGGCGGCTATCCAACGAATTTGCCCAATTATCGCCGATGACAAAATATTGTTTCGCCGGAACGGTGTATGGAAATGTCACGCCGCCCGCGTCCGCCAGTGGGAGTTTACTTAAAGGAAAGGAAGCGTTGGGCGAGTATTAAGGGGTTTATTCCAAGTGATTGATTCTTTCGTCCCGGTCGGGACTTGGTTTGAAGGGGGATTTCGACCCAGCAATAAATTGCTGGGCTAAGGTCGGGCGTCCCTGGCGGGACTTGCGAGGGAGGTTGGATGGGCAACTTCGTTGAAGTTGCAGATTGTTTTTTTTGGTTTTTCCCAGGGTAGGTTTGAACCAACCCTGGGCTTTGTAGGCACAACATCGTTTATGTTGCCGGAGGAGACGGCGGAGCGGCAGCACTATCCTGCGGCGATGGTCTGCGGCAGGTGAGGATACCGAGACTCAATTCGTCGGAGGCAGCTAAGAAGCGGTCGAGGATGGAGAGGGAGCCAATTTCAATCCGTGCGGCACAAAGACCTTGAAATCCGATTGGTTGACTGTGGCCACTTCCGCTTGCGCGAGGATCGCCGTTGCTGCAATCAGACAGTCGAATCGCGATCCGCGGCGGCGTCCAGTCTGGTTAAATAAACCGGCGGCGAAAACCGCTTCCGGTTGGCCGAACGGGGTAATTTGCGATTGCAAGACTGCTTCGGCACGGCTGACTTCGAGCGGCGTGACTGGGCCGTTCAGAAATTCCGTCCACGTGATGGCACTCGCGGCTATCGTTTGACCGGCGGTCAGCCAGCGGTCCACATCCCGCGCCTGCGGCGACCCCTTAACCAACAAACCGATAAGATAATTCGTGTCGAGGTGAATCATGTCCGGGGCTGATTTTCAGCCGCCAGCCGTTCCTCGCGCACCTCGTCCAAATATCGTTCCGCTTGCTGCGGTGACAAGCGGGCTTCCTCCTGCAAACATCTCAGGGCTTCGCGTGGGGTTAACTTTTCCTCCGCGACGGACTGGAATGGCTGCGCGGGTCGCAACTCCACTATTCCATTTCCCTTGCGGATTTGGATTTGTTCACCGGCTAGCGCCAGTTCCACCAACCGGTCCAAGCTCGGAGTCGCTTCTTCCACGGTCAATGTTTTCATGCGAGCAAAACCTACTCCAATAATGGAGCTTCGCCAAGAACTCATTACCCAAGGGTTCGCGCTCGCAAATGATCTAAATTGGCGCGGAATAGGAGGTATATCGAAGATACGACTCACGGGGGTGAGTCGCGCTCGCGCATAGGTTTTTATAGGGGGGTTGGGGTTATAAACGTGTCGGGCCGATGGCCCTTGGGATGCGGCTTGGGTTCCGGGCGGGAATTGGGACGGAGATTGAATGGGCAACTTCTTTGAAGTTGCAGATTGGGTTTTTTGGTTTTTACCAGTTGGTTTGAACCAACCTGGGCTTTGTAGGCACAACATCGTTGATGTTGCCGGAGGGGACGGTGGAGCGGTGATTCCGACTTACCAGATTAGAGGGTAGGACGGTGCGAGAGATAGATATCGGTCGTTCCAAGGCGTTCTTCCGCCGTCCCTGCCGGGACGGATTATTTTGTTGGGGCGTTTTCCGGGGATGTTATCCCGGGCTAAGGTCCGGCAACCCTCCGGGTTGCGGGATGGTATGCGTCTGGCGTGGCGGGTTTTTTGAGTCATCTTGGACGGTATTTTTTTTCGTGGGGTGTGAGGAAATTGGGGCTCGCGGGTACGCTCTCCCTCCCATTTTTTGGGCGGTTGGTTGGTGGGGACGGTGGTGGAGGGGTTTAGTTTTTCTTTTGTTCGGGCGCAGGAGTTGGGACGGCTGCGCGGCAGCGCAGCCCTACCAAGTTAAAGGGTTTGGGGCGGCGCTTTGCGCCGCTTGGTGGTGTGGTGTGAAATATTGGTTGGGCGATTGTTTGAATTTTGGCGAGGGCATTTGGGAACTGAAAAGTTGATGCGGAATGGGTTGAACGGCTAGTGATAAGCGGGGGTTTGCCATTCGGCTTGAATGTTGGGGGGTGAATCTTGAAACTGCTTCCCATGTTGTCGGAAAAAAATTGGACGGCGATGGGGATGCTCTGGCTGATTGCGTGTATCTTTGTCTGTATTTTTTTTGTGACGATCTGGCAGGGGGTGGTGCAGCATTTCGCAAGCAAGGGGACTTTTGATGAGGGGACGCTGCCGTTTTTGGTGTTTTCTTCTTTGGCGTTGCATGGGTCTATTTTGTTTGGGACGGGGTTTTATCTTTGGATCAATGAGTGGTCGTGGTCGGAGACGTTTGGGTTTAATTCGCCGCATAAATTGTATGCGTTGTTGCTGGGGGTGGTGGCGGCTCTTTTGTTTTTGCCGGTGGGGATGGTGTTGCTGGATGTGATGACGAAGGTGCTGAGTTTGATGCACATCGAATCGCCGCCGCAGGCGGCGGTGGAGGAGTTTTCTAAAACGGTTTCGCTTGGCAGTCGCATTTATTTGATTGTGTTCGCGACGGTGATTGCGCCGGTGGCGGAGGAGGTTTTTTTTCGCGGGGTGTTGTATCGCGGGCTCAAGCAGATTGGGTATCCGCGGGTGGCGTTGTGGGGGACGGCGCTGGCGTTCGCGGCGATTCATAAGAGCCTGGCGATTTTTGTGCCGCTGTTTATCCTGAGTTTGTTGCTGTCGTGGCTTTATGATAAGACGCGGAATTTATTGGCGTCCATTGCGGCGCATTCGGTTTTCAATACGTTGAATGTGATTCTTTTGTCGCAGGGGGATTCGATTCAGGATTTTTTTGACCGGCATTTTCATCATTTTTCATGAAGGAATTTGAACTTATCGGACGGTTGATAAAATCGCTGCCGGGCAATGAATCGCTGGTGGTAGGCGCGGGGGATGATTGCGCGGTGCTGGACGTGGGGATGGCGGATCGGGTGCTGCTGTTCAAGACGGATGCGGTGGTGGAGGGGGTGCATTTCACCGCGGAGACGCCGCCGGAAAAGATCGGGCGCAAGGCGCTGGCGCGCTGCTTGAGCGATATCGCGGCGATGGCGGGCGTGCCGACGGCGGCGGTGGTGACGCTGGGGTTGCCGCGCGATTTCGACGCGGAGCGGGTGGAGAAAATTTATGCGGGTCTGAATGCGCTGGCGCTTGAGAATGGCGTGGCGATTGCGGGGGGTGAGACGGTGTTGAACCCGGAGCGGGTGTTGCTATCGGTGGCGCTGATCGGCACGGCGGGGCGGGGGAAGTGTGTGTTGCGAACGGGCGCGCGGGCGGGGGATGCGATTTTTGTGACGGGGGAATTGGGCGGTTCGATCACGGGGCATCATTTGGATTTTTTGCCGCGATTGGCGGAGGCGCGCTGGCTGGCGGAACATTTTTCGGTGCATGCGATGATTGATGTGAGCGACGGGCTGGCGGGGGATTTGCGGCATTTGCTTAACGCGGGGCGCGTGGGCGCGGAACTTTTGGGCACGGCGATTCCGGTGCGGCGCAGCGCGAAATTGGCGTCGAAGGCGGAGTCGTCCGCGAAACCGCCGTTGCTGGCGGCGTTGACGGACGGGGAAGATTTTGAGTTGTTGTTCACGGTGGCGAGCCGGGATGCGGTTCCGCTGCTGGATGCGTGGAAGACGCAGTTTCCAGAGGTGAAATTGAGTTGCATTGGGAAGATCACGGCGGAGGAAGGGTTGAGGATTCGCCAGCACAATGGGGTTCGACCTTTTACGGCGCATGGCTACGAACATTTCGCATAGCGCGGAGGAGACGCAATCGCTGGGCGAGTCGTGGGGTCGCGCGGCCGGAAGCGGGCTGGTGATCGCGGTGAGCGGCGACCTGGGCGCGGGCAAGACGCAACTGGCGAAGGGCGTGGCGCGCGGGCTGGGCGTGACGGGGCGGATTCAATCGCCGACGTTCGCGCTGGTGAATCATTATGAGGGTGGGCGGCTGCCGTTTTTTCATGTGGATTTGTATCGGCTGGAGACGGCGGAACAGATTTTCGCGGCGGGTCTGGAGGAATATTTTCATCCGGCGGGGGTGTCGCTGATCGAGTGGGCGGAACGCTGGCTGGGGGACGATGCGTCGGCGGAGATAAAAAATGTGAAGCGGGGAATTATTTTTCGCCGGGTGCGGATTGAGGTGGTGAGCGAGACGGAGCGGCGGATTATTTATGAAGATTTTGGCGGTTGAATTTTCGTCGGAGCAACGGAGCGTGGCGATCGCGGTGGATGGCCGGGTGGTGGCGTCGGCGAGCGAAATCGCGACGCGGGCGACGCATGCGTTTGGGTTGATCGAGCGGGCGTTGGGGGAGGCGAAATTGGAGCGGGAGGAGATCGAGGGAATCGCGGTGGGAATTGGGCCGGGGTCTTACACGGGGATACGGAGCGCGCTGGCGCTGGCGCAGGGGTGGCAACTGGCGGCGGGGGTGAAGCTGGTGGGAATCGCGAGTGTGGAGTGCCTGGCGGCGGGGGCGCAAGCGGCGGGGTGGTTCGGCGTGGTGAATGTGGTGATTGACGCGCAACGGAATGAATTTTATCTGGCGAGGTATGAGGTGGGGGGATCGGGGTATAGAGAGGTGGGGGAATTGAGGCTGGTGCGCGCGGATGAGGTGGGGTTGCGCGCGAATGTGGGAGAAATAATCGTGGGACCGGAGGTGACGCGATGGTTTGGCGGGGGGAAGATTTTATTTCCGGAGGCGAGGGTGTTGGGGGAGTTGGCGGAGGGGAGAAATAATTTTGTGAGCGGGGAAAAGTTGGAGCCGATTTATTTGCGCGAGACGAATTTTGTGAAGGCGCCGCCGTTGAGGGTGTTGCCGGGAGAGAAGGGATAAACATTCCATTGGCGGTGGCGGGATTTGATGGCATAAAGGGGCATGCGCGCGGCAGTTTTATATGGGCAGGAGCGAATCAAAATTGAGCAGATTGCGCCCAAGGCGCTATTGCCGGGAGAGGTGCGCGTCGCGGTCGAAGCGGCGTTGACGTGCGGCACGGATCTGAAAGTTTACAAGCGGGGTTATCACGCACGGATGATCGTGCCGCCGGCGGTCTTCGGGCATGAACTCGCGGGCATCATCAGCGAAGTGACGCCGCAGGCGGGCGAATGGAAAGTTGGCGAGCGCGTGGTCGTGGCGAATTCCGCGCCGTGCGGCAAATGTTTTTATTGCCACAACCAGCAGGAAAATCTTTGCGACGATTTATTATTTCTCAATGGCGCTTACGCGGAATCCATCGTTATCCCGGCGCGGCTGGTGGAGAAAAATCTTTTGCGGCTGAAACCGGAAACGGAATTTCTCGATGCGGCGCTCGTCGAACCGCTGGCGTGCGTGGTGCAGGGCGTGGCGGATTTGCAACTGCGCGCGGGACAAAATGTATTGGTGATCGGCGCGGGACCGATTGGCTTGATGTTCGTGGCGCTGGCGAAGCATTTGGGTTGCTCGGTGACGGCGGTGGGACGCGGCGATGCGCGGTTGAAGACGGCGCATGATCTGGGCGCGGAGAAGGTGATTGACCTGGCGGGCCACTCGAATTTGATGCGGGCGATCCAGGGCGAGCCGAATCCGCCGTTCGATGTGGTCATCGAAGCCGTGGGCAAAACGGAAGTGTGGGAGGCGGCGACGCGGCTGGTGCGCAAGGGCGGCAAGGTGAATTTCTTTGGCGGCTGCCCGTCGGGCTCGGCGGTTTCGCTGGACACGGGATTGATCCATTATTCGAACCTGGCATTGCTCGCGAGTTTTCATCATACGCCGCGGACGATCCGGCGCGCTCTGGAACTGGTGGAGAGCGGAGTCATTCGCGCGAAGAATTTTGTGGATGGCGAGTGCCCGCTGTCGGAGTTGCCGGAGCTTTTCAAATCCATGACGGCGGGAAATCGCGTGGTCAAGACGCTCGTGCGCGTGCGGGAGTAAAAGCGCGCGATTGCCGGCGTGCTGTTTGAAGATGCGGGTCGGCTTTATCTTTTCTGTCCTCATATTTTTTCTAGCCAATTTTCTCCCCTTAAATCAGAATCGCGCCGCTCTTGCTTTAACCACGACGCACTTCGTGTGCGCTGTGGCGGCGGGGTTTTATTCAGATAGTTTGCCAATAAAAGTTTCTAACCAGGACCTCATCATGAAATTCAAAAGCCTTCGCTTTTTAATTGCCATCACTTTGTCGCTGCTCGCGTTCAGCCAGTTCGCGTCCGCACAAAGCACGGCCTTCACTTACCAGGGCCGGCTCAATGCCAACGGCGCGCCCGCGACGGGAAATTACGATTTGCGCTTCGGCCTGTACGCGGGCAGTTCTGGCGGCTCGCCCGTCGGCTCGCTCGTGACGAGCCCCGGGGTCGCGGTGTCGGGTGGCTTGTTCACCACCACGCTCGATTTTGGCAATGTGTTCAGCGGCACGAATTATTTCCTCGAAATCGGCGTGCGCACGGCTGGCAGCACGGGCGTGTTCACCACGCTGGCGCCGCGTCAGCCGATCACGCCGGAGCCGTACGCACTTTTCGCGCCCACGGCCGGCACGATCACGGGCGTCCTGAGCACGAATAATCTTCCGACGAATGTCGCGCTGCTCAACAACGCGAATTTCTCCGGCACGATCAACGGTTCCGCGCTCAACCTCGGAGCGAGCAATCTGGTCGCGCCCTTGACGGTGGTGCCGAAGATGCCTATCGCCGCGGTTGGTTCAGTGGCGACGCTCGCGCAACCGCTCTCGCTCGCGGTGCTCGGCCGTTATGTGACGGTGGTGGATGCGAATGGCAACGCCCTGCAAATCGTGGACGCGAGCAACCCGACAAACCCGGTGGTGGTGGGCGCGGCGACGACAGGAGCGTATCCGGTTTCAATCGCCACGGCGGGCCGATTCGCGTACGTGGTGAATTACACCGACAGCACCATGCAAATTTTCGACATCAGCAATCCTTCGAGCCCGGTGGCGACGGGAATTGTGGGCACGGGCGCGCAGCCTTATTCATTGGCGGTTTCGGGACGTTATGTTTACGTGGCGAATTTTGGCGCGAGCACCTTGCAAGTATTGGATGCGAGCAATCCGACCAGGCCGGTGAGCGTGGGTTCGGTGAGCACAGGTTCAGGGCCGGTGTCGGTCGCGGTCGCGGGACGCTATGCGTACGTGGGAAATTTCACGGCAAATAATCTCCAGGTTTTCGATTTGAATAATCCGGCGAACCCCGCGCTCGTGGGAACGGTGGCCGCGGGAAGCGGGCCTTCTTCGGTGGCGGTCATGGGGCGTTACGCGGTCGTCGGCACGACCAATGCGCTGCAAATTTTTGATGTTAAAAGTCCCACAGCTCCGGTTTTGGCCGGAAGCATCGCGGCAACCGGCGGCCCGCGGTTTGCCATGCTCTCGGACCGCTATATATATGTGGCGAATGAAGGCGGTTCGACCAATGGCCTGCAACTGTTCGACATCAGCAATCCCGCCGCGCCGGCGCTGGTGGGTTCCACGCCAACGGCCAATTCGCCTTCGGACGTCGTGGTGTCGGGCCGTTACGCGTATGTCGTGGATTACAACAGCGACCTGTTGCAAATTTTCGATTTGGGCGGCGCTTACTTGCAGCAGTTGGAAGCGGGGAGTATCGAGACGGCCAACTTGCAAATCCGCGATTCCGCGACGGTGGCGAATGGGTTGAATGTGCGCGGCGGTTTCACGGCGTCGGGCAGCGCGCGCATCTCGGGCGGCTTGAGCGTGGATAACGGCAAAATCACCGGCGATGGTTCGGGACTTTCCAATTTGGTTTTCACCTCCACGACTTCGACGGCGATCACGAATTTCACCGGGCCGCTGGTCGGTGATGTGACGGGCACGCAATCGGCGACGGTGGTGAGCACGGTCGGCGGGGTGAATGCCGCGAGCATCGCGACGGGCGCGACGGCGGCGAATGCGGCGACGAGCGCGAACAGTCCCGGCGCTATTGTCAGCCGCGATGGCAGCGGCAATTTCAGCGCGGGCACGATCACGGGATCATTTGCGGGCAACGGCTCCGGGTTGACGAGCGTGCCAGCGGGCAATCTTACTGGCGTCTTGCCGAATTCCGCGCTGGCGGGAACGTATTCGAGCGCGTTGCAAATCACGAATACGAACAACGTCATCGTGGGCGCGTTCACTGGCAACGGCGCGGGTCTGACGAACTTGAACATCGCGGCGGGGAGCGTGGCGAATTTCACCGGTTCGCTCGCGGGTGACGTGACCGGCACGCAAGGCGCGACGACCGTCAGCAAAGTCGGCGGGGTTTCGGCGATTGGCGTGGCGACCGGCGTGAGCGCGGCTCTCAGTGCATCGAGCGCGAATACTCCTTCGCGGATCGTCACGCGCGATGGCACCGGCAGTTTTTCCGCAGGCACGATCACAGCGGCATTCAGTGGCAACGGCGGTGGTCTGACGAATCTTTCCGCCGGAAATTTGACGGGCACTGTGCCGCAAAGCGCGTTGTCGGGAAGTTATTCCAACGCGCTTTCGTTGCCCAACACCAACAACGTGATCGTGGGCACGTTCACCGGCAACGGCGCGGGGTTGACCAACTTGAATGTCGCGGCGGCGAGCGTGGCGAATTTCACTGGCTCGCTCGCGGGTGACGTGACGGGGACGCAAGGCGCAACGACCGTCAGTAAAGTCGGCGGCGTTTCGGCAATCGGCGTGGCGACCGGCGTGAGTGCGGCACTGAGCGCCACGAGCGTAAACACTCCGTCGCGGATCGTGACGCGCGACGGCACGGGCAGCTTTTCCGCGGGCACGATCACTGGCGCATTCTCCGGCAACGGCGGTGGGTTGACGAATGTCAGCGCCACGACGGCGACGAATTTCTCAGGCGCATTGGCGGGTGATGTGACGGGAATTCAAAGCGCGACCACGGTGGGCCGCGTTGGTGGAGTGACCGCGGCAAATGTCGCGAGTGGAGCGAGCGCGGCGAATGCGGCGACCAGCTTGAACACGCCTTCGACACTCGTCAGTCGTGATGCTTCGGGAAATTTCAGCGCGGGAACGATTACGGGTTCGTTTATTGGAAATGGCGCGGGGGTGGCTAATCTGAATGCGGCGAATCTTACTGGCACATTGCCGCAGGCCTTACTCAGTGGCACGTATTCCAATGCGCTTTCGCTGACAAATGTTACGAATATCATCGCGGGAACTTTTACTGGCAGCGGCGCGGGCTTGAGCGGATTGAGTGCGGTCAACGCTACGAATTTTTCCGGGCCGCTGGCGGGTGATGTCACGGGAACGCAAGGCGCAACGGTGGTGGGTCATGTCGGTGGAGTGACGGCGGCGAATCTTGCGACGGGCGCGACCGCGGCGAATGCGGCGACGAGTGTGAATACGCCGGGCACGATTGTGACGCGCGATGTATCAGGCAACTTCAGCGCGGGAACCATCACCGGCGCATTCTCCGGCAACGGCGGCGGGTTGACGAATGTCAGCGCCACGGCTGCGACAAATTTTTCCGGCGCACTGGCAGGCGATGTGACCGGAACTCAAAGTGCGACAGTCGTGGGCCGCGTCGGCGGTGTGACTGCTGCAAATGTCGCGAGTGGCGCGAATGCCGCGAATACCGCGACGAGTGTGAACACGCCTTCGACACTCGTCAGTCGTGATGCCTCGGGTAATTTCAGCGCGGGAACGATCACGGGTTCGTTCGTTGGAAATGGCGCGGGGGTGGCCAATCTGAATGCGGCGAATCTTACCGGCATCCTTCCGCAAGCTTCAATCAGCGGTACGTATTCCAATGCGCTTTCGCTTACTAATGTTACTAACATCATCGCGGGAACTTTTACCGGCAGCGGCGCGGGCTTGACTGGCGTCAGTTCCACGACAGCGACGAACTTCACGGGAACGCTCGCGGGTGATGTCACGGGAACGCAAGGTGCGACGGTGGTCGGCCGCGTCGGCGGTGTCACGGCGGCGAATGTTGCCACGGGAGCGAATGCGGCCAATGCGGCGACGAGCGTGAATACGCCGGGCACGATTGTGACGCGCGATGTTTCGGGAAGTTTCAGCGCGGGAAATATCACGGGCGTGTTCATTGGCAACGGCGGCGGGTTAACGAATGTCAGCGCGACGACGGCGACGAATTTCTCCGGCGCACTCGCGGGCGATGTCACGGGCACGCAGGGAGCGACGACAGTTTCCAGAGTTGCCGGAGTCGCCGCAGCCACAATCGCAAGCGGCGCGCAGGCGGCGAATGGAGCCACCTTTTCCACCGTGCCTTCGACCATCGTCAGCCGCGATGCCAACGGCAGTTTCAGTGCGACAACGATCACGGCCAATTTTGTTGGCAATGGCGCGGGTCTTACCAACCTCAACCTGAATGCGACGAACCTGACGGGCATCCTGCCGCAGTCTGCGCTTGCGGGGACTTACTCGAACGCGCTTTCACTAACGAATGTTACGAACCTCATCGCAGGAACTTTCACCGGCAACGGCGCAGGATTGACTGGATTGAATGTAGCGACCAACACGGCGGCGAATTTTTCCGGGCCGCTGGCGGGTGATGTCTCCGGCATACAAGGCGCGACGATTGTTGGCCGCGTCGGCGGTGTTACTGCGGCGAATGTCGCGAGCGGCGCGAATGCGGCGAATGCGGCAACGAGCGCGAACACGCCGGGCACGATTGTGACGCGCGATTCGGCTGGCAGTTTCAACGCCGGCACGGTCACGGGAGCTTTCATCGGCAACGGCGGCGGGTTAACGAATGTTAGCGCCACGACGGCGACGAATTTCTCCGGCGCACTCGCGGGTGATGTCACCGGCACGCAGGGAGCGACGACGGTTTCTCGAATCGCTGGAGTTGCGGCGACCACGATTGCAAACGGCGCGCAGGCGGCGAACGGCGCAACATCCTCCACCGTGCCTTCCACCATCGTCAGCCGCGATGCCAACGGCAGTTTCAGTGCGACAACGATTACGGCCAATTTTGTCGGTAACGGCGCGGGTCTTACTAACCTCAATTTGAACGCGACGAACCTGACGGGCATCCTGCCGCAGTCCGCGCTTGCCGGGACTTACTCGAACGCGCTCTCGCTGACGAATACCACGAATATTTTTGCGGGCACGTTCACCGGCAACGGCGCAGGTCTGACCGGTTTGAACGTGGCGACAAACACGGCGGCGAATTTTTCCGGGCCGCTGGCGGGTGACGTTACAGGAACGCAAGGCGCGACGATCGTTGGCCGCGTTGGTGGAGTAACGGCGGCGAATGTCGCGAGCGGCGCGAATGCGGCCAATGCAGCGACCAGCGTGAATACGCCAGGCACGATTGTGACGCGCGATGTATCAGGCAACTTCAGCGCGGGAACCATTACTGGCATATTTTCCGGCAACGGCGGCGGATTGACGAATGTCAGCGCCACGACCGCGACGAATTTCTCCGGCACGCTTGCGGGTGATGTGACGGGCACGCAAGGCGCGACAGTGGTCATGACCGTTGGCGGCGTGCCGTCCACGATCGTGGCGCAGGATGCGTCGCGGCTCAGCGCCGCCACGAGCCTCTCGGCTCCGGGCACGCTCATCACGCGCGACGTGAGCAGTGGGTTCGCGGCGGGGCCGATCACGGCGTCGTTCATCGGCGATGGCGCGGGTCTTACGAATCTTAATCTGAATGCCACGAACCTCACGGGCGTTCTGCCGCAATCCGCGCTCGCGGGGACTTACTCGAACGCCCTCTCGCTGACGAATACCACGAATATTTTTGTGGGCACATTCACTGGCAACGGCGCGGGATTGACCGGCTTGAATGTGGCGACGAACACGGCGGCGAATTTCTCCGGGCCACTGGCGGGTGATGTCACGGGAACGCAAGGCGCGACGATTGTTGGCCGCGTCGGCGGTGTTACTGCGGCGAATGTTGCCACGGGCGCGAATGCGGCGAACGCGGCCACGAGCGCGAACACGGCGGGCACGATTGTGACGCGGGATACGTCGGGCAGTTTCAGCGCGGGCACGATCACTGGCGCGTTCTCGGGAAATGGCGGTGGCTTGACGAATGTTACGTCGGCGAATTTCTCAGGCGGCCTGGCGGGTGATGTTATCGGCACGCAGACCACGACCAGCGTGAGATTCGTCGGTGGTGTCGCTGCCACGACGGTCGCAAACGGCGCGATCGCGGCCAACGCCGCAACGAACGCGAATGTGATCGGCACGATCGTCAAGCGCGATGCCTCCGGGAATTTTAGCGCCAGCAACATCGTGGCGTCATTCACCGGCAACGGCGCGGGTCTTACCAATCTTCCCGCGAGCAATATTGTTGGCACGTTGCCTGGCGGCGCGTTGTCCGGCGTTTATTCCAATGCGCTCTCGCTGACCAACACGACCAACCTAATCGCGGGCACGTTCACCGGCAATGGCGCGGGCTTGACTGGATTGAGCGCGGTCACGACCACGAATTTCTCCGGCCCGCTCGCGGGTGATGTGACGGGCACGCAAGGCGCAACGGTGGTCGGCCATGTCGGCGGATTGACCGCTGCGAACGTGACGGCCGGCGTGAATGCGGCGAATGCGGCGACTAGTGCCAACACGCCTTCGACCCTGGTCAGTCGCGATGCCTCGGGCAATTTCAGTGCGGGAACCATCACCGGCGCGTTCACCGGCAACGGCGGCGGGTTGACGAATGTCAGTGCGACGGCCGCGACGAACTTCACTGGCACACTCGCGGGTGATGTCACTGGAACCCAGGGTGCGACGGCGGTTGTTAAAATTGACGGAGTCACGGCGGCCACGGTTGTGAGCGGCGCGCAGGCGGCGAACGGCGCGACTTTCCTGACCGTGCCCTCCACCATCGTCAGCCGCGATGCCAACGGCAGTTTCAGCGCCACGACCATCACCGCCAATTTCATTGGCGACGGTTCGGGCCTCACCAATCTCAACCTGAACGCCACGAACCTCACCGGCATCCTGCCGCAGTCCGCGCTCGCCGGCACTTATTCGAACGCGCTCTCGCTGACCAACACGACGAACCTGATTGCGGGAACATTCACTGGCAACGGCGCTGGCTTGACGAACTTAAACATCGCGTCGGGAACGGTCGCCAATTTTACCGGCGCGTTGAGCGGTGATGTCAACGGCACGCAAGGCGAGACGCTCGTGAGCAAAGTCGGCGGCGTGACCGCCGCGAGCGTGGCCAGCGGCGTAAATGCCGCGAACGCCGCGACCAGCGCCAATACTCCCAGCACCATCGTCACCCGCGATGCCTCCGGCAATTTCAGTGCCGGAACGATCACCGGCATCTTCACTGGCAACGGTTCGGGTTTGACCTCTCTTAACGCCTCCAATCTCAGCGGCACGATTCCCACGACCAGCATCGCCGCCGGATCAATCGTAAATTCGCAACTGATGAGCAGTTCCATCACGATCACTCCGGGCAACGGCATCGCCAGCGCGGGCACGGTATCGCTCGGCGGCAGCGTCACGCTCAATACTACGGCCACACCCGGCAATACTTTCAACGCCATCGTCAGCCGCGATGACGGCGGCAGCTTCTCGGCCAGCGGCATTAATTTAAGCTCATCATTGAATCTGCCAGTGAGCACGGGCGGCCCGATTATTTTCTCGGGCATGAATTCGCTGATTTCCGATGCCGGCACGGGAAACTTTTTTGCGGGCCCCAACGCTGGCAACGTCACACTCACCGGTTCGCAGAACACCGGCCTGGGCGATTCCTCGCTGCTCAACATCAGCACCGGCGCATCGAACACCGCAGCGGGCAGCGCCACCTTGCAGGGCGACACCACCGGCAGCGGCAACACCGCGATTGGCCAATCCGCCCTTAATCAAACCACGGGTTCGTTCAACACCGCGCTCGGCTATAACGCGGGCGGTTTCACCACAAGCGGCTCGAACAATATTTTCCTCGGCGCGAACGCGGGTGATAACACCGATCCCGCGGCCTCCGGCCAATTCATCGCCGGCTCATCTATCGCGCCGATCGCAAATGTTTTCTTCGGCAACGGCCAGAGCAACACCGCTCCGCAAAGCGTCACGATCCAGGCGACGTCCGGTGCCGGTCCCGGCACGGCCGGCGCGAACTTGAACCTCGCTGCCGGGGCTGGCACCGGCGACAATTCAGGCGGTTCATTGGTATTCCTGACGTCGCCAGTCCCGACTCCGGCGCCGGCTGGTCATGCCAATCCTTTGATGGAACAAATGCGCATTACTTCCACCGGTCAGGTGGGCATCGGAACCAATAATCCAGCGACCGCGCTGCAAGTCGTGGGAACCGTGACCGCGACGGCTTTTGTCGGCGATGGTTCGGGGCTGACTAATTTGCCGGGCGGCATGGGCGGCGGTGGAACGCTTGCGGGCGATGTCTCCGGGCCGGCTACCAATAACGTGGTCAACACCGTGGGCGGTGTGTCGTCGGAATTGATCGCCAACGTGGTTGGCACCGTGCAGAACGCTTCCAGCACGGGCGGCAGCGGCAACCTGGTTTCGCGTGATGGCGAAGGCAATTTCTCCGCCAATGTAATCAGCGCCAGCTTCGCCGGTGATGGCACCGCGGTTACGAACCTTCAAGCGGCGAACCTGGTCGGGGTATTGCCGAACACCAATCTGGCGGGTGTGTATTCGAGCGCGTTGCAACTGACGAACGCGAACAATGTCATCGCGGGCACGTTCACGGGAACCGTGGCGCAAAATGGCGTCAATCTGAATACCGGCACGCCCAACTTCGCGCCGTTGACGGTGGTGCCCGATGCCACCAGCCCGGCGATCACCACCATGTCCACCGGCGCGCCCGGCGGAGCGATGGTTATTTACGGCCGCTACGGCTTTTTCGGGGATGTCCCGGAAAGGTTGCTGAAAGTCTATGACTTCAGCAATCCGCAAGCTCCCGTCCAGTTAGGCACCACCGAATTGCCGCTCGCCCCGATTTTCCTGACCACGGATGGAAACTTCATTTACATAGCCGATTCATCGCTGAATGTCCTCGTCATGGACGTGACGAATCCAGCCCATCCAAGCCAGCTTGGCACGGGATCGTTCAGTGGCGATGGAGGCGTTACTACGTCACTCACAGTGGCGGGAAATTATCTCTATATTGGCGGAGCGAACAGCGGAGTGGACACGATAATCACGGTGGATATTTCCAATCCTTTTTCCCCGAACCAGGTGGGCAGCGGAACTTTTGGTTCTGGCACCGCTTTCATCGCCAAGAGCGGCCGCTATGTTTATGCGGTGGATCCGACCGACAATTCCCTGGGCGCATTTGACATGAGTGATCCGACCAATCCTCAGTTGGCGGGCAACGGTACTACCGGCAACATCCCCTCAGCCATCGCCGTTTCGGGTCGCTATGCTTATGTTGCCAATGATGGCGATACCAATATGCAGATCATGGACGTCAGCAATCCGGAAAATATCCACAGCGTGGGAACGGTTCCCACGGTGGGCTTGCCGATCTCGATTGCGGTGGCGGATCACTACGCTTACGTGGCCGGTGGCAGCGGCAGCGGATTTCTCCAAATTTTCGACGTGAGCAATCCCACTGCGCCAGTGAGTCTCGGCAGCCGCTCGGCGGCGAACAGCGCCCGGTCGTTGACAGTCTCGGGCCGCTACGCATTTTTGATCAGTTCAAATAACGCTTCGATGCAGGTCTTCGATCTCGGTGGCAGTTTTCTCCAGCAGGTTGAGGCGGGGACCATCGAGACGGGCAACCTTCAGGTGCGTGATAATGTGAACCTCGGCGGTGATCTCAATGTTCGCGGGGGATTGAGCGCGAGCGATGCCCGTTTTACCGGCAACGTGGGAATTCACGGCGACATCGAGATTTCCGGCGTTATCAACGCCGACCAATTCAACGGCAGCGTGAATGGCGCAAATATTGGCGGGACACTTAATGCGTTTGCGTTGTCAGGCGCTTACGCTCAGCCGCTGCAATTCACTTCGATGGAGAACACCTTCAGCGGCGCCTTTACCGGCGACGGTTCGGGGCTGACCGGTTTGCAATTCTCGAGCTTCAGCGGAATCCTTCCGGACGCGGACCTCTCGGGAACCTATTCACAGGCGCTAAACATGGTGAATATGGGGAATGTCTTTGGCGGCACATTTATCGGAACGGTTTCGCAAGGCGGTGTGACGCTTACGTCTGGTTCCGGGCCGGGTTTGTCGGCCGTACCGGAATCTACGAGTCCGCAGATTGGTGCGGTGGACACAGGGGGACCGGTCGTCACGGTCGCCGTTTTTGGGCGCTATGCTTATGTGGGCGACGCGCAGGAGAACTTGCTGTTGGTTTATGACGTCAGCGTTCCCTCTTCGCCGCAACTCATCGCCCAGTCGGAAATCGAAGTTTCTCCGAACATGCTCGCGACCGACGGCAACTATGTTTACGTCGCGGACCTTGACTTGAATTTTGAGGCGATTGATGTCACCGATCCTTCGCAACCGGTCAACCTCGATCGCGTATCGCTCAATGACATGGGATTTGCCACGTCGCTAAGTATCGCCGGGCATTATGCGTACGTGGGTGGCAACGATGGCGAGGCGGACATTGTGTATGTTGTGGATATTTCCAATCCGAGCACGCCGGTTCTGACTGGCAGCACGAGTTTTGGTTTTGGCGCAAGCCTTCTCGCGCAGGACGGGCGCTATGTCTTCGGCGTGGATGAAAATGACAACACCATCGCGGGTGTGAATGTTTCGGATCCAACGAACCCGAGCGTCATTGGCACGACCGGCATCGGCGCGAACCCGGTCGGCATCGCGGTTTCGGGCCGTTACGCTTACGTGGTCAACGCGGGTGACGGCAATTTACAGGTCGTGGACATCAGCAATCCCGGCAATCTGACCAGCGTCAGCACGACGCCCACGGCGGGCACGCCTTCGAGTATTGTGGTTGCCGATCATTATGCGTATGTCATCGGCGAGAGTTCCGGCGGCTTCCTCCAGATTTTTGATGTGAGCAATCCCACAACGCCGGTGAGTCTCGGCAGCCGCTCGACTGCCGATTCGCCGATCCAGGTAGTGGTTTCTGGCCGCTACGCCTTTCTCGTCAGTTCGAATGACCACGAATTTCAAGTCTTCGACCTCGGCGGCGCGGACCTGGCGCAAGTGGAAGCGGCCTCGATTGAGGCGGGCAATGTGCAGGTGCGCAACAATGTGAACATCGGCAACGACCTCGCCGTGCGCGGCGGCATCAGCGGCGCCAATGGCCAGATCGGCGGAGATTTGGGGGTTCAGGGAAATGTCACCGTTGTTGGCAATGTCGGCATCGGAACCGACACGCCGGGTTTCACGCTTCAGGTCAACGGGACCGTGGCCGGTGTGGGCGCTTACAACAATATTTCCGACGAGCGTTACAAACAGAACATCACGCCGCTGACCCACGCGCTCGATAAGATCATGAACATCGAAGGCGTGGAATATAATTGGCGCACGAACGAATTCCCGAAGATCAATTTTGATCACGGCACGCAGATTGGATTCATCGCGCAACAGCTTAAGGACGTGTTGCCCGAAGCCGTCACGCAGGATAGCTCCGGCTATTATTCCATCGCTTACAGCAAAGTCATTCCGGTGCTCGTGGAAGCCATGAAGGACCAGCAAAAAGAAATCGCGAACAAAGATGCCGAGTTGTCGGCCATCAAACAGCATGACGCCGAAGTTGAAGCGCGTTTGACGGCGTTGGAAAATGCGCTGAAGACGGTTGCGGAAAATAAACGCTAAACCGCGCGGAGCAGGATAAAAGTTTTAGCCACTGATTGAACACGGACGAAACACGGATTAGAAATTATTCTTTTCTGTGCTCAATCGGTGTTTCATCCGTGGCTAATTCTTTTCCCCGCTCTGCGTCTCTGCGCCTCTGCGTTAAAATGAATTGACCCAGAGGCCAACTAAAACACCTCCGGCACGCCCTCCTCCAGCATGCGGACTTTCTCACTCACGCCGTGGTCGTTCGCCAGTTGGCGCAGCCAGCGTGGCGGTTCGTCCATGTCCTCGAACGAAAGCCGGAACGTGCCGTAATGCATCGGCACAAACCATTTCGCGCAAACGTCGTGAAATACTTTCATCGCCTCGTCCGGCCCCATGTGGACATTGCGAAAAGACTCGGGCCGGTAGGCGCCGATCGGCAGCAACGCGATCTCCGGCGCGAAATGCTGGCCGATTTGTTTGAAGCCCTCGAAGTACGCGCTATCGCCCGCGTGATAAATTTTCCGGCCCTGATGTTCGAGCACGAAGCCGCCGTAGCCGCGATGATTATCGCGCAGCACGCGCGCGCCCCAATGTTTGCAAGGCGTCAGCGTGACCTTCCAATCGCCATGCTGAAAACTTTCCCACCAGTCGAGTTCGATGATGCGCTCGAAACCGAGATTTCGCGCGAGGTCGCCCATGCCCCAGGGCATCACGCCGATTTTCGGATGCGGCAGTTTGCGCAAACTTGGTTTGTGAAAATGATCAAAGTGCGCGTGTGTGAGCAGCACCAGATCAATCGGCGGCAAATCCTCAATGCGCAATCCCGAGCGCTTGATGCGTTTCAGTAGAAAAAGCCAGTTCGCAAAATTCGGATCAATGAGCACGTTGAGATCGGTGAACTGCACGAGAAAGGACGCATGCCCGATCCAGGTGAGCGCGACCTGCCCGCGCGTAAGTTTTGGAAAAACCGGTCGCTTATGCTGGCCCGTGCGCGGCGTGAGAAACGCCTTCCAAACCATGTTGTGAAAAAACGTGCGCGGATTGAAGGCTTTTGACGGCGTCAAGTCCTTGAACGATTTCGGCAATGCCTGGCGAGTGCGCGGCGGGCGGGCCTTGGCGGGCGGTTTTGACATAAGTATTTGCTATGATGATTGATGCGATAGGATGAATAAAGACTCCTGCATCCCGTCTTATCTTTTAGTTGTTAGTTGGATCATAAACTAAAAAGGCAAATATGAAAAAAATTATTTTAGCGATGACTCTTCTGGGATTTGTAGCGACACAAGCGCCCACCGCAAAAGCGCACAGTTTCCCCGTTGCAGCCGCGGTAATCGGCGGTGTCACGGTCGGCGCGGTTGTCGCTGATGTGGTCACTCACCCGGTCTATTACGCCCCGGCTCCGGTGGTGTACGCGCCCGCGCCGGTTGCGGTGGCTTATGCGCCTGCGCCCGTGGTCTATACCCAGCCCGGGTATGTCTGCGCGCCGGTCGTGACTTACGGCTTCGGCTTTGGCCGTCCCGTCTATGGTGGATATTATCATGGTTATCACGGCCGTTATTGGCGCTGAGTGATTGAGAATTGAGGAACCGAGAAAAATGCACTAACCCGCCGCGTTGAGTCGGCGGGTTTTTTATTTCCTCCTTGTGGACCGCGGGTCTGTGACCCGCAGCAAGATACATAAGGTCAAGCCGCTTGCGACTTAGTCCACTGCATGCTCAATCCGTATTCAGAATCTGTTATTTTCAAAACGTCTTGATCGAAAGCGGCAATCCACGCGTGGGTGGCTGCGGGTCATAGGCCCACAATCCATGTAGAGGCGATGAGTTTATGTTGCCACTTTAAGTCAAGGCTCGGTGGACGCTCGCCCTCCGAACGCTTCTCATTAACCCCGCGCTTCAGCGAGGGGACTTTGCGACCCACGACGTCGTAAACCGTTTTAACGGTTTACCGATCCGCGACGTAACTCATGACATCCCTCACCTTTAATGTTATAACTCCCCCCGTGGGCGATCTCGACCGACAACTCGATAAATTTCTGCGCGCCAAACCGCAACTCGGCGCGGGCGTTTACATCGCGCGCGGCGCCGTGGTGTTGGGCGACGTGCGAATCGGCGATCATTCGAGCGTCTGGTATAACGCCGTCGTTCGCGGCGATATCAATTACATTTCCATCGGCCATCACAGCAACGTCCAGGACAATGCCGTGCTGCATCTCGCCGATGATTTTCCCTGCATTCTCGGCAATTACGTCACCGTTGGCCACTCCGCGATTGTGCATGCCTGCACCATCGGCGACGAAGTCCTGGTCGGCATGGGAGCGGTCGTGCTCGATGGCGCGGTGGTCGGCGCGCAAAGTCTTATCGGCGCGAAGGCGCTGGTGAAAGGCGGCATGGAAATTCCCCCCGGCTCCCTCGTGCTGGGCGCGCCCGCCAAAGTCGTTCGCGCCTTGACCGATGAAGAACGCGCCGGCCTAAAACATTGGGCGGACAAATACGTGGACAACGGCGCCTACTGTTTGAAACACGGCATCAACGTCGGCGGCCCGCTCGCGAGCTGATCAAATACCCGATTCGCGCTCCAACTTCGCCAGCACTTCGGGATCGCGCACGTCCACCCAGCGCCCGGCGATTTCCATTCCCGCAATCGTGTGATGCGCATCCGACAATGCGCTGATGGCGTCCGTCAGTTCATATTCCCCGCGCGGAGATTTTTGCAGCTTCGCGGTGAACTCAAACAGTGACGGGCGAAAAATATAGATGCCCGCATTATACCATGCGATGCCGCCCGGTTTGAGCCAGCCTTCATCGGTCAACGTCTGGATCTGCGCCGCATTCGGCTTTTCCACCAGCCGCTTCAAACAAAATTTCTCGTCGAAAAATACCAACCCGCCTTTCGTCACGTCTTCGCTGCCCGTCACCGTCAGGACGCCCGAAAAATAATCTTCGTTATAACGATGCACCATTTGGCTGTAAGTCTCGGGCTTCACGAGAATATCGCCATAGCTCAAAAAAAACGGCGATGCCCCGATAAATTCCCGCGCCAATTCCGGCGCTTTGCCCGTGCCATCCTGCACCGTTTGACGGCCGTAAGTGATGCGAACCTTCCATTTCGTTCCATCGCCAAAATAATTTTCAATCACCTCGCCGCGATAACCGATCACAATAAAAAATTCCCGCACCCCCGCCGCCGCGATGCCGCCGATGATATGTTCGAGGATGGGTTTGCCCTGCACCTTGAGCATGGGCTTGGGCGTCTCGTTGGTGAGTTCGCCCATGCGCGTGCCTTTGCCCGCGGCTAGAATAATCGCTTTCACAATTTTTAATTTATCGAAATTTTTTTTACAGCGCCCGACAAGCACAGCCTGAGGCTTATGGAAAAACAATAAAAATATTCAACCGCGTCCCTCCACGAATCAATCTTGACTGGCACGCGGCAAGGCGTAGCGTAGTCGCCGTGCTCGCCAGACTGAGTAAATTGGCCGTGATTCTCGCGCTTGTCGCGACGGTCGGCTTGCATTGGGTGGCGCTCCAAACGGTCGCGTGGACCACCATGCTGGCGGACAATCTTCAGTCCACTTCCATCGAGGAAGCCTTCGTCAAAACCTTCGATGGCAAACATCCCTGCCCTCTGTGCAAAGCCATTGCCGCCGGAAAAAAATCCGAGCGAAAGAATGAATCCACCGCGCCGTTGCAGAAATTTGAATTTCCTCCCACCACCGAAAATGTTGTTTTGATCGTGCGCGAACAATTTGACCTTTTGCCACCTGCAAATGTTCGCGCTGATACGCGCTCCCCAAGACCGCCGACACCTCCGCCCCGCACTCTTCCTGCCTGATCTTCTCATTCGTTTGCCGTCGTCGCGTGATGCCGGCATATAGGTTTTCCTTTTAATTTTGAAGCCCGCTCGCTGCGGATGCTTCGCAACTTTGAAGTTTCAGCCATGAAGAATAACCATAAAAAAATGTCCCCGCAGTTTTTGAAAAATGGATTTGGCATGTTCGCCATTTCCATCAGTGCCGGTATCATTATTAACCTGGGAGCGGCAAACGCCTCCGCGCACGGGTTTGTCGGCGACCGTTTTTTTCCGCCGACGATCGCCACCGACGACCCATTTGCAGTTGATGAATTACTGCTGCCGTCCGTTTCCCATATCAAAAGCCCCGGAGACGATGGCCCGGTCCGCACGACCGATATTGGTTTTGAATTCGACAAGGAAATCTTTCCCAAATTCGCGCTCGGCATCTCGGGAGATTATTTGCATTTGAAGCCGGATGACGGCCCGTCAGTTCACGGTTTCGACAACTTCACCTTGAGCGCCAAATACCAGCTTTGGCAAAACGATGAACACGAAGCCATTTTTTCCGTCGGCGGCGAGTGGGAAATCGGCGGCAGCGGCAACAAAAATGTCGGCGCGGATTCCACCAGCACATTCACCCCGACGATCTATTACGGCAAAGGTTTCGGCGATCTGCCGGACGCCGTGAAATACGCCAGGCCATTCGCCATCACCGGGACGGTGGGCGAAGATTTGCCCACGAGCGCGGATAATCCCAACGCTCTCGAATGGGCATTCGCACTGGAATACAGCCTCCCATATTTGCAGGCGCAGGTGAAAGACGTCGGCCTGCCGCGCGCGTTTAAAAATCTGATTCCCCTCGTGGAATTCTCCTTTGAGACACCGCAGAATCGCGGCGGCGGCCCGACGACCGGAACCATCAATCCCGGCGTGCTCTATGAGAACCGCTATTTCCAAATCGGCGCCGAGGCGATCATTCCCGTCAACAGCGCCACCGGCAATAACGTGGGCGCAGTCGTGCAGGTGGAAATATTTCTGGACGATATTTTCCCAAAACTTTTTGGACGCCCGCTTTTCGGAAATTAATTTGAAACGATAAAAATTTAACTTCAAAAAATTATGAAACATTTTGAAAAAGCTGGTTCGTTGCAACGCTGGGTAATCACCCTGTTTTTATTCGCCATCTGGCAGGCTCCCGCGTGGGCTCATGCATTTTTGGATCATGCCGAACCTCGGGTCGGCAGCGCCGTCGCACAATCGCCTGGCGAAATAAAAATCTGGTTCACCCAAAATATTGAAGCCGCCTTCAGTTCGATGGAAGTTCGCGATGCGCAAGGCAAACAAGTGGACAAAAAGGATTCGCATCTCGATCCACAGTCCAAATCGCTGCTGCTCGTCTCCGTGCCGGCGCTGGCGCCCGGGACTTATACTGTGGCGTGGCACGTCATTTCGGTGGACACGCATAAAACCCAAGGCCATTTCGAATTCACCGTGCGGCCCGGGCAAAAATAAGCCCGATGCGAACACTGGAAAAAGCGCCAACATGCCCGCCAGCCTGAATGCCTGGTTTATCCTGGCGCGCGCTGTTCACTACGGCGCGTGCCTGATTTTCTTTGGCATTTTTGCGTTTGACCGTTTCGTGGCGGCGGCGGTCGCCACCGAAGCCGCCGCGTACTGGAAATCTTGCATGCGCCGGTTCAGCTTGGTTTTGCTGCCGCTTATTTTTATTTCCGGCATCGGGTGGTTTGTCTGCGTGGCTGCCACCATGAGCGGCCAATCGCCGGAAATGGAAACCTTGAAATCGGTTTGGACCCAAACGCAGTTTGGCGATGTCTGGAAAACTCGGTGGATTTTTTGGTTCGCGGCCAGCGCGGCCGCGATTTGCCAATCATTCGAACTTCCGGCGTCATTTCAAAAAATCCTGATCTGGCTGCAACTCGTTTTCAGCGGCGTCATCCTCGGCAGTCTTGCCTGGACCGGGCACGGACTCGAAGGTTCCGCGGGGCATTTGATCGCCGATGTATTGCACTTACTCGTCGCCGGGTTTTGGCCCGCCGGACTACTGCCATTTACGTTGCTGCTGCGCAAACTCGTCCAGCCTTCGGCCATTGCTTCCGGCGATTCAATCTCAACTTTGATTCGCCGTTTCTCCGCCTGGAGTCTGGCCAGTGTCGTATTGCTGGCCGCAACCGGGTTCGTCAACAGTTGGTTCCTGGTCGGTTCGCTTTCCGACTTCATTGATCACCCATACGGACGTTGGCTGCTCGCCAAAATTATCCTGTTCGTTTTCACCGTCGTACTGGGCGCAGTGAATCTCCTGCGTTTGAAACCGCGTTTGACGATGAAAACCCCAAATTCTCCCGCCGCCGCCGCCGCGATTTCGGGACTGCAACTCAATGTGCGCTGTGAACTGTTTCTCAGCACCCTCATCATCATTGTCGTCGCGATTCTCGGGATGCTTCCGCCAACCTTCCGCTAGTTCCGCTTCAGCCGGATCCGTCATTAACTTTTGAAAAATCTGTGATGCGCCTGGAGCGTGTTGAATGATTCTAAAGGCGGGTGCCATTTTAATAATTTCTTTATGCTTAGGTATGGCATTTTAATTATCGTGCCCTGACGGTTCCGCTTATCTTGGCCTATGCTGAAACTTCAGCGCGAAATGCCGTTGCTGAAAAAATCCGCATCCCGAACTATCATTCTACCGTGAACGACGACGCCAGAGCGGACCCCGATAGTCTCCTGCAAGCCATCCAGCGGCAGGAAGGCCGGCCGCAGCGCGGGCATCTCAAGATTTTTCTCGGCATGGCCGCCGGCGTTGGCAAGACCTACGCCATGCTCGAAGCCGCGCGCAAACAACTTTCTCTCGGCACCGATGTTGTCATCGGCTATGTCGAAACGCACGGGCGCAAGGACACTGACGCCCTCGCCGTGGGCCTGCCGATGATCCCTCGTCGCGCCAGCGAACATCGCGGAATGTCTCTTTCCGAAATGGACGTGGACGCTGTGCTCGCGCGCCGGCCCAAGCTCGCGCTCGTGGATGAACTCGCCCACACGAACGCGCCCGGCTCGCGCCATCCCAAGCGTTATCAGGACATTCTGGAACTGCTCGACGCGGGCATTGATGTTTATACTTCGCTCAATGTCCAGCACGTCGAAAGCCGCGCGCAAACAGTCGAGGAAATCACCGGTTCGACCATGCACGAGACCGTGCCCGACAGCGTGCTCGATCAGGCGGACATCGAATTGATTGATATTTCGCCCGAGGATTTGATGCGCCGGCTTGACGAGGGAAAAGTTTATATGCCCGACCGCGCCGCCGTCGCGATGGTGAATTTTTTTCGCGAAGGTAATTTGACCGCGCTTCGTGAAATGGCGTTGCGCCTGGCTGCTGAGCGCGTCGGCCACGACGTCCGCGATTATTTACAGGTGATGCAAATCCAGGGGCCGTGGAAGACCGGCCATCGCCTGCTTGTCGCGGTGAGCCCAAGCCCACTCTCCGCGCAAATGATCCGCTGGACGCGCCGCTTGGCCGACAGTCTCGACGCGCAATGGATGGCGGTGCATGTCGAGTCTGCCCGGCCATTGTCCGAGACCGCGCAAGAACGGCTCAATAAAAATCTCGCGCTCGCCCGAGAACTCGGCGCGGAAGTGATTGCGACCGCTGACGAAGATTTCGCGCGGGGTTTGCTGCGCGTTGCTCGCCAGCGCAACGCCACTCAAATCGTCGTCGGCAAACCCGCGCGCGGCGGCTGGCGCCAATTTTTCCGCGCAAACAATTTCCTGAAACGTCTCGTGGTGGAAAGCGGTGACATTGATATCCACGTCGTGCGCGCGGACAAGTCCGAGACCGCCGTCAACGAACCGGCATTTCATTCGCACACGCGCGTGGCGTGGGACCAATATTTTCTCAGCGCGGGCGTCGTCGCCGCCTTGACCGTGCTGAATCTTTTTCTAACTCGCCTCATCGGTTACCGCGCGGTGGGTTTTGATTTTCTGCTGGCGGTGGTGGTGTTGGCACTTTTTATCGGACGCGGGCCGATCCTTGTCGGCGCGGCTTTGAGCGCGCTTTGCTGGGATTTCTTTTTTGTGCTGCCGCCCTACACTTTTTACATTCACGAGACTGAGGACGCGATGATGTTCGTGATGTATTTCATCGTGGCGATCGTGATGGGCCAGTTGATCGCGCGTTTTCGCGGCCAGGAAAAGGCCGAGCGCCGCCGCGAGGAACGCACCACCGCGCTTTATCTGCTCACCCGCGAATTGGCCGATGCCGCGACCGTGGATGAGATCGCCAGTGCGTTGGTGCGGCACGTCGGAAAATTATTGAATGCCGAAGTCGCCGTGCTGCTGGCCGAGAGCAACGGCAAACTGGCGCGCCAGCCGCAAGCGCCGAGCACGCTTGCGCTTTCCGAAAAAGAATGGGGCGTCGCGGTGTGGGTGTTCGAGCACAAACAAACCGCCGGGCAATTCACCGACAACCTGCCGCTTTCCGAAGCCCACTATTTGCCGGTTGCAACTTCGTCCGTCGTGCTGGGCGTGATCGGCGTGCGGTTCGCGCAGACCACCGCGCCCAGTCTTGAACAAAGTAATTTGCTCGAAGCCTTCGCGCGGCAGGCGGCGCTTGTGCTGGATCGGCGGCGCTTGCACGAAGCCGCCGAAGATACCCGCGTGGAAGCCGAGTCCGAGCGCCTCGGCAAGACGCTCCTCGATTCCATCTCTCACGAGATGCGCACGCCCATCGCCGCGATCACCAGCGCGGCGAGCGCGTTGGGTGACGCGAACCTGATGTCGCAACCCCAATTCACCAGTGCCATTGCGGGCGAAATCCGCGAGGCCGCCGCGCGGTTGAATCGGCTGGTGGGAAATCTGCTCGACAGCGCGCGAGTCGAGTCCGGCCATGTGAAGCCAAAAATGGATTGGTGCGATGTCAGCGATTTGATTAACGTCACGCTCAAGTCGGTCACGAAGGAACTGGCCGCGCACAAAATCGAAGTTACAATCAAACCCGAGATGCCGCTGGTGCGGATGGATTTTACGCTGATGGAACAGGCGCTGACCAATATACTACTCAATGCGGCATTTCATACTCCGGCGGGGACAAAAGTCGAACTGCGCGCCGAACGCGAGCGGGACGAATTGGTGTTGAGCGTGGCGGACCGCGGGCCGGGCATTTCGGCGGACGCATTGCCGAAAATATTTGGAAAGTTTTATCGCGCTCCGGGCGCGCTGACGGGCGGGTCGGGCCTGGGATTGGCCATTGCGAAAAGTTTTGTCGAGGCGCAGGGCGGTCGCGCGCGCGCGGAGAACCGGCCCGGCGGCGGCGCGATTTTCACATTATATTTGCCGATCACGGAACCGCCGGCATTTCCCAGGGAAGCTGTATGACTCAGGAGCGTTTGAATCCAGTGGTGCTCGTGATTGATGACGAAATCCAAATCCGCCGGCTGCTCAAGATCAGTTTGGAGGCGAATGGCTATCGCGTATTTGAAGCGGCCAACGGCACTACCGGTCTCGCGGAAGCCGCGCAACGCCGGCCGGATGTCGTCGTGCTCGACCTCGGTTTGCCCGACTTCGATGGCGTGACGGTGCTCAAGCGTTTGCGCGAATGGAGTAGCGTCCCGGTGCTGGTGCTTTCCGTGCGCGATCGCGAAGAGGATAAGATCGCCGCGCTCGACAACGGCGCTGACGATTATCTCACCAAGCCGTTCGGCACCGGCGAATTATTGGCGCGCTTGCGGGTCGCCCAACGCCACGCCAAGCCCGCGGAGGATTCGGTCATTTTTCAAAATGGCCATCTCGAAGTGGACTTGTCCGCGCGGCTGGTGAAAGTAAAAGGCAAGCCAATCAAATTGACCGCCACGGAATATGCGCTGCTGCAATTATTCGTGCGGCACGCGGGCAAGGTTTTGACGCACCGCCAAATCCTCAAGGAAGTTTGGGGGCCGACCTACGTGGAGCAAACGCATTATCTCCGGGTTTACATGACGCATCTGCGCGAGAAAATCGAAGTGAATCCTTCGCAGCCGGAATTGCTCATCACCGAGTCGGGCATCGGTTATCGGCTGATGGACAAAATTTAAAAGGATGGGCATCTTTTGGGGATGCTTAAGTTTTCTGGTTTTCGCAAAGCAAGCGTCGCGCTCCGATTCGGATTTTTGTTATTGATCTCGATCGCTAGCCCGCAACTACGCGCCGACGAATCTTCGCCTCACGGAAAACCGAATGTTAAAGCGTGGTCGGCCAAGCGCGAAGCCGGGCAAAAGGCTTTCGAGAAAAAAGATTTTTCCGCAGCTAAGGGATTTTTCACGGAAGCGCTCGAACAAGCGCGAAACTTTGATGCCAAAGATTATCGCCTCGCGGAATCACTCAGCGACCTCGCCGCTGTGGATGGGCGCTTGGGCGATTTGACCGAGGCGGAGCCGCTGTTTCACGAGGCCGCCGAAATCCGCCACGGAGATGCCAACGCGGGTTACGAATTGAGCGCGCTGTTCGGCTGGGGCGCGGTCAGCCAGGCGCTGAAGCATTTTGACGATGCCGCCACCGCCTATCAACGCGCCGAAGATCTTTGCTCGCGGAAGTTCGGACGCGACTCGGGCGAAACCGTGCTCTGCTCTTTTCGCCTGGGTATGGTTTATTATCACCAACGCGATTTTGCCAAGGCCGAACCGCTGCTCCGGCGCGCATTCACCTTGTTCCGAAATCCGGCTTCTAAAATTGTTTTCCGTAAAACCGACCCGATGTGGGGCGGCATGGATGTCTTTCGCGTGGAGTTTCGTCCGAATCACGTTTATGCCCTGCAAGCCATCGGCGCACTCACGCAGATTTATATCGCGGAGAAAAATCTTCCCGAGGCGGAGCGGGCGCTCAAGGACGCGCTCGATCTCGTGGATGAATATGCCGGGAAAGACGACCCGGAGATTCCCGACGTTCTCAGGGTATTATCCAATTTCTATTATTCGACCAGCAATTACGTTTCGGCTGAGCCGATTCTCCAGCGTTTGATGAAGATTCAGGACCGCAAGCAGGGCGCTAACGATGAAACGACCTTGTTCACAGAAGACCGGCTGGCGCAGGTTTACGCGCACGAAAACAAATCAGCTCAAGCCGAGTCGCTCTACGAAAAAATCATCGCGCAACGTGAAAAAAATTCCGGTCCGGAGAGCCGTGACACCATGATTGCCGTCGCCAATCTTGGGAAGCTTTACCTGGCCGAAGGCAAATATGAAAAAGCCGAACCGCTGTATCAAAGGCTATTCGCGCAAGTGGAAAAAAATTCCGGCGGCGATGTGGCGTTCACTCCGATTCTCGCCGACCAGGTAATTATCTACTCCAAGCTCGGCAAGGATGCGGAATTGGAAGCCGCGTTGCGCCGGCAAATTTCAGTTTTCGAAAAAATGTTCGGGCCAAATTCTCGCGCGCTCGTGAAGCCATTAACCGATTGCGCCCAGGTCCTGCGCAAACAAAAACGCGACGCCGAAGCGGAGCCGCTCGAAGCGCGGGCCAACGTGATCAAGGCTGCGCAGGCGAAATAGCCGGGCCTTGATTATTTCTGCGTCGCCAAATATTCCACAAGGTTGCGCAGATCGCCCTTCGACAATATTTTGGCGATGCCCTCCGGCATCGGCGATTGTCCCTTCACCTGCGTCTTGATATCGCTCTTCTTCAATTTCACCAGGGCATTGTCTTCGATCGAGAAAAGGCTGAGCTGCGTGTCGTCCTGGCTTTTCACCACGCCCGCATAGGTTTGGCCGGCTTTCATTTCCACCAGCACGCTCTCGAAGCCCGGCGCGATCACTTTGTTCGGATACAAAATGGATTCCAAAATATATTCGCGATCATGCCGTTTGATGATATCCGTCAAATCCGGGCCGACTGCGCCGCCCTCGCCCTTGATCTTATGGCAACGCACGCACGAGGCATCCGGACGCTCGAAGAAAATGCGTTTACCCTCGACGGCATCGCCGCCATAAAGCACCGCGCGATAGCCATTAAATTCATCATCCTTGGGCTGGCTGTCGGCGTATTGCTGGAGCTTCGCTTTTAGCAACGGCGTGTTGCGCGCGGTCGCCGCCGCCAGCACGTCGAATTGGATTTCCTTCTGCACTTTGCCGGCGTTGAGCTTGTCCATCCAATCGGCCAGCAATTTTTCCGAAGCCTCGCCCGGCGTCGTGCCGAGCGCGGTCAATGCGCCCTGCTTCTCGCCGATCGAACCGGTCTCGACCACCATGCCCAATTCTTCCACGGCGCCGCCCGGTTTCACTTTGCTGCGCCAGCGGTTGCCTTCCTTGTGCAAATCCTCGCTCGGATCGGCGAGCGCAACCCCGACGGCCTCCGTCAAATGCGGGTCGCCAAACTCGCCGAGCACATGCAACGCCGCCACGCGCACATTGTCCTTGAGATGTTTGTCCGCGACCGCCGCGCGCAAGGCTGGCGCGGAATTGGTGATATATAATTGGCGCACGGCCAGTATCGCCGTGATCTGCGCCTGTCCCGGCGCGTCGTGCAGTAATTGTGGCAAAACTTTTTCCAACACTTGTGCCGCCGGATGCGGGTCGCGCCTGGCCAATGGGCGCACCATGCCGGTCAGGCGGTCGCGCTGATCGGGGTCATCCCACGTGCCCAGATCCTGCAAGGCTTCACTGCGCAATTTTTCGGGCGCGCTATGATTGAGCGCATAATCGCCCAGGGCTGCCGCATTTTTTTCGCTGCCCAGGCGGTAATTGGCGTTGACGATGCGCCAGTCGAGCATTTCGTTGCCGGTCGGATGATCAATCATTTCGGCCAGTTGCGGCAACGATTCGGTGATAGGCAGATCGTTGATCGCGCGCGCGGCTTCGAGCACGATGAGTTGGTCGGAGTCATGCAAAAATTGTTCAACTTGCGGCAGATGACGCCGACGCATCACCAGCAGCGCGGCCATGCGCACCGAGCGCGACGGGTCTTTCGCGAGATCCAGCAAGGGGGCGACTTGAATTGTGCCCAGCAAGCCCATCACACCGGCGTGCCGGAGAAAAACATCCTGATCGGCATTCGTGCGCAACATCTCGACGAGTGGAGTGACGGCGGCCTGATTGCCGAGTTTACCAAGGCTCAACGCGGCGAAGAAACGCACGCGCAGGCTGGCGTCGGCCAGAGCGTTGGTAAGCTTATCAAACGCCAGCGCAAAATGCGCTTCGCCCAAAACTTTTGCCGTTTGCGCGCGCACTTCGGCGTCTGCGTCGTTGAGCAAGGGAAGCATCTCGCGCATGACATTTGGGCGTGAGCGGCCAATTTGGCCCACGCCCCAGATGCCATGCAAACGCGCCAAAGCGTTTGCGTCTTTGGCCGCGATGCGCGTCAGCGCGGCAGTGTATTGGTCATCACCCGCGAGCGCGCGGTCTACCATTTCAAACTGGGCTTCCTGGCGGACGCGTTGATCGGCGTGGCTGAGAAGTTTTTCCAATTCCGCCGGCGGACGCTTTTCCATGCCGTCGGCGATGATCTTTTTCGTTTCCAGCACGAGCGGAGTGTTCACGAAATTTGTGTTGGAGACGCGATAGATGCGGCCCAGCGCGGACTGCGGCCAGCCGCGCACCCAGTCCGTCACAAACAACTGGCCGTCCGGGCTGAAATCGCAATCAGTCGCGAGGATGTGCCAGAAAAAATGATCGTGATCAAT
Organism: Verrucomicrobiia bacterium; assembly: GCA_036268055.1. NCBI lineage: Bacteria > Pseudomonadati > Verrucomicrobiota > Verrucomicrobiia > Verrucomicrobiia bacterium. The sequence goes on from DATAUW010000012.1 coordinate 213,048, forward strand.
CATCGTAAAGCCCGCGCCCTTCGCGCTCACGCCGAAAGAATGCACGCCGCTGTTGACACTCGCGCCGCGAAAATCGCACAGGAAAAAATGATCGTCGTAGGCGGGAGGAAAGCCGATGCCCGGATTGTGCGCCAGTCCCGACGGGCCGTCGCCGAGGTACGCAATCGGCGGCACGATATACGCCGCCTGTTCGGGAAACTGCGTATGCCAAAGATTCTCGGAATTCCACACGCCGGCGGCCGTTGTCTCGCTGAATTGATTCGCCGTGCGCCAGCCGCTGTCGCCGCCCTCGACGACATACACAAGACGCGCGGCATCGCCGTGATCGCAATTATTATCGCCGGTGAAAAGATTTCCGTGATTGTCGAACGCGAGTTCCTGCGGATTGCGTACGCCGTAGGCAAATACTTCGAGGTCGGACCCGTCGAGGTTGCAGCGCAACACCGAACCCATCTCCGAATAATCGAGATGCTTGCCTTCATGCGTGATCACGTTCAGTGCGCGGTCGCCGATGGTGAAATAAAGTTTGCCGTCCGGGCCGATGCGTAAACCGTGCAAATCGTGGCCGGTATAGCCAAAACGCACGCCGTAGCCGTAGCTCAACGACTTGCGATCGGCGCCGTTCGTCTCGGACAACTGCCACAAATTCGGGATGTCGGTGTAATAAATTTCGCCCTTGCGCGCCAGGATGCCGGCGCCGATGCCGTCAAGAATGGTATTGAAGCCGCTCGCAAAAACTTCCGCGTGATCTGCCATGCCTTTGCCGGAACGGTCCTCGACGAGTTGAATGATTTCCGATTCGCGCGTGAGTTCATTCGTTTTATCGCCGAGATATTTTTGCAGCAGTTTCACGCGATCCTCCACCGTGCGGCTGGCCAGATCGTCGAAATACATGTTCATGTGGTCGCGGATGTCATACACGCTCGTCTTGTAACGAAACGTCTCGGCGACAAAAACACGGCCCTTTTCGTCGAACGTGAAAGCGACGGGATTCTCCAGTTGCGGCTCCTTCGCCCACAAATCAATCTTGAAACCGTCCGGCACTTTGAATTGCTTGATCGCGAGTTCGGCGTCAATCGGCGCGTCCGAACCGCGCTGGTTGTTTTCCACGTCTGCCGCGTGCAGCGCGAAAGAAAAGCAAATGGTGGCGATCGTTCCGAACACTCGGCCGGCTTTCAGAAATGGTTTGGAGGCAAACATGTTTAATAAGCATAAACCGGCAAAGGGCGGAATCAAGCACCCAAAATTGAGGATAATTTCCTGGGAGTTTTTAGCCACTGATTGAACACGGACGAAACACGGATTGATAAGAAATGGAACGGGCATCGGTGGTGAGCGCCAAATTTCCTGCGGACCGCGGGTCTATGACCCGCAGCTATGTAAGAATGAGATTGCCGCTCAAGGCCGATTCGAGAACGGCTTGACCGTATGTACGTTGCTGCGGGTCGCAGACCCGCGGTCCGTTGGGAAGCAACCATTCTGGATAGTGCAAAAAACTCGCCGACGCGCAGCGGACAGGCCATGCTGTCCACGTGCATCTGGCCCATCTGCGACTTCGCGACTTCCGCAATTATGCGCGGTTGGATGCTGATTTCACGCCCGGCTTTCACGTCCTGCTCGGTGAGAATGCGCAGGGCAAGACCAATATCCTCGAAGCGATTTATCTCATGGCTACGCTGCGTTCGTTTCGTGGCGTCGGCGGCGCGCAAATGATCCGGCATGGGCAAAAGGGTTATTTTGTCGGCGGCAAAGCGGTGGGCCGCGACGCGCACGAAATCAAAATGTATTGGTCCGTTGGCGAACGCAAATTGAGTCTCGACAGCCAGCCTGTCCGCAAACTCACCGATTATCTGGGCGTGCTGCGCGTGGTGATTTTTTGCACCGAAGATTTGCAACTCGTCAAAGGCCCGTCGCGCGCGCGGCGGCGTTTCGTGGATTTGTTGCTTACGCAAACTCACGCGGGTTATTTGCCGCTGCTCCAGCGTTACGCGCGCGCCTTGCGTTCGCGCAACGCCATCCTGAAGCAGCGCGCGCCGGATGAAGCCGCGCTCGAAAGTTTTTCCACGGAACTGATCAAGCTGGGCAACGACATCATCCGCGCGCGGCGAGAATTGTCGCCGCGTCTTTCTCCGCTCGCGCGGCTGGCCTATCGCCGCATCTCGAACGACGCCGAGGAATTGCGGCTCGAATATTCGCCGAGTGTCAAAAATGATTTTGCCGTCGAGTTGGCGCAATCGCGCAAACGCGAACGGGCGTATCGCTCCACGCTCATCGGGCCGCATCGCGACGAATTCCCCATGCTGCTCAACGACCGGTCCGCCGCACAATTCGGGAGCGAGGGCCAGAAACGCACGCTCGCGATGTCCTTGAAGATGGCGCAGGCGGAATATCTCACGGGCATCCACGGCTCGCCGCCGATTTTGCTGATTGACGATGTAATGGGCGAACTCGACGTGAAACGACGCAGTGGATTTTTGCCGTTGCTTGAGCGCACGCATCATTCGAGCGGCCAGGTTTTCATGACCTGCACCGAAGAAAATTGGCCGCGCGAACTCGGTCGCGACTTGCAGCGCTGGGAAGTGAAGGCGGGAACGATCAAGAAGATTTGAGGCATAGGCAGGCACTTTTCACCGATTGACTTTTTCCGAGAGCGGGCCAAGTTGTCCGGGTCTTTCAACTTTCAGAAACAAGGCGTAATAACATTGGTTAATCAGGAAATTTTATGTGCTGTTTCACGCGATACGTCCTCGCGCTGGAACTTGATTTCAAAACGCAATTTAGAAAACTTCCAACAACTTAAAAAAATTATGCCAAAAACCATGAAGGTCGTGCAGGTCCCCAGCGCCAGAGCGCCGTTTGAAATCGTCGAACGCCCCATTCCCGAGCCGCAACCCGGCTGGGTGCGTATCAAAGTGCAGGCGTGCGGCGTGTGCCATAGCGATTCGCTCACGAAAGAAGGCCTGTATCCCGGCCTGACTTTTCCGCGCGTGCCAGGCCACGAGGTCGTGGGCGTGGTGGATGCCGTCGGCGCGGGCGTGGATAATTGGAAACCGGGCCAGCGCGTCGGCGTTGGCTGGCACGGCGGGCAATGCGGTCAGTGCGACCCTTGCCGTCGCGGCGATTTTTTCGCGTGCGTGCTGGGACGTGTCACGGGCATCACGACCGATGGTGGTTACGCGGAATATATGGTCGCGCCGGCGTCAGCGATCGCGTTGCTGCCAAACGATCTCACGCCAATGGAAGCCGCGCCGTTGATGTGCGCGGGCATCACTACGTTCAACGCACTGCGCAACAGCGGCGCGAAGGCGGGCGAATTGGTGGCGATCCTCGGGCTCGGCGGGCTTGGCCATCTTGGCGTGCAATTTGCCGCGAAGATGGGCTTCAACACTGTGGCCATCGCGCGCGGAAAAGACAAAGAGCCGCTTGCGAAACAACTGGGCGCGCGGGCCTACATTGATACGCAAGCGCAGGACCCCGCCGCTGAATTAAATAAACTCGGTGGCGCAAAAATAATTCTCGCCACCGTGACTGATGCCGCCGCGATGACCGCGCCGCTGGGCGGCCTCGCCTCGAACGGCACGCTCCTTGTGCTGGGCGCGCCGCATGGGCCGTTATCGGTCTCGGCATTGCTGTTGCTCGGCGGCCGCAAATCGGTCAAGGGCTGGTATTCGGGCACTTCGATGGATTCGCAGGAGACGCTTGCGTTCAGCGCGCTCAGCGGCGTCCGTTCGATGAACGAAGCCTTCCCGCTCGAACGCGCGGCGGAAGCCTATGAACGCATGATGAGCGGCAAGGCGCGTTTCCGCGTGGTGTTGACCATGCCATAGTCTTCGGTCAAAATTCGTTTCAAAGCCGGTTACTAAAAAATTATGGCGGAAAAAATTGGATTCGTCGGCGTGGGCCGGATGGGCAGCAACATGGCGCGCCGTCTAGCGGAACAAAATTACCAGGTCAGCGCCGTGTATGACGTCAATGCCGCCGCCGCGAAGGAATTGGCAAAAGAACTCGGCTGCGTCGCGTGCGGAAAACTTGAGCAGGTGACGCAATTGTCCGACGTCATCATTACAGTTGTCACCGATGACGCGGCGATGAAAAAAATCTTCACCGGCGGATTGTTGCGCGGCGCGAAAGGCAAATTATTCATCAACTGCGCCACCATTACCCCGGAGGTTCACGTGCAAGTGGACAAGCTCGCGGCGAAAGCCGGCGCGCAATCGCTCGAAGCGTGCATGGCTTCGAGCATCACCCAGGCGCGCCAAGGCACGCTGTATTTGATGTGCGGCGGAAACCCAAAAACCTTCGAGCGCGCCAAGCCGATTTTGGAAAAATTAAGTTCGTCTTTGCGATATATCGGCCCGGCGGGCAAAGCCGCGCAGGTCAAGGCGCTGGTGAACATGGTCATGAACATCAATACCGCGGGACTCGCCGAAGGGCTCGGGCTCGGCGCGGCGCTCGGCCTCGACCTAGCGATGTTGCGCGAAGTCTTTGGGCAAACCGGCGCGCGTTCCGGCGTGTTGCAAACCGACGGCGAGGACATGCAGAACCGCGAGCATAGCTGCTTTTTTTCCTGCGCCCACGCGGCGAAGGATTCGGGCATCGCCTTGAAACTCGGCAAGGCGCAGAAATTAAATCTGCCGCTCGCCGCAGCCACGAAAAAACAATACGACAAAATGGTGGCCGAGGGCATGGGCGAATTGGACAAGTCGGGCATTGCCGAATTGACGTTCAAGGGACGCGGCCAGCGCAAACGCAAAAAGTAGCGCAAGGATTTTCGCAAATGCCCAAGCCTCGTTCTGAACAGCGGAGACGCGGGCGATTGCGCGAGGGCACGGACGTCGCCGTTTCGGAAATCTGGCAAAGCGGCAAACGCGCGGGGGCGGCGAAACGAAAAGATTTTTTGGCGCGGGAAGAACCGCTGGAAATCCGCGTGCGCGGAAAAAGCGTCGCGGTGACGATGCGCACCCCGGGCCACGACGCGGAGTTGGCCGCGGGCTTCCTGCTTTCGGAGGGCGTCATCCGCGAGCGCGGCGATGTCGTGGAAATTGCTCCCTGCGCAACGGCGTCTGCCGGCGATGCCGAAAATATTCTGAACGTATTTTTGGCCCCGGCAATCGAGTTGGATTTGGCGCGGCTCGCGCGGCATGTGTTTGCGTCGTCCAGTTGCGGCATCTGCGGCAAGGCTTCGATAGACGCGGTCCATCAACACTTCGCGCCGGTGGAATCGAATTTAAAAGTTTCCCGAAAAACCATCGCGAACCTGCCCGAACAAATGCACAGGAAACAAAAATTATTTGCGAAGACCGGGGGCGCCCATGCGGCGGCGATTTTCGACATGCGCGGTAAAATGATCGTGATACGTGAAGACGTCGGGCGGCACAACGCGGTGGACAAAGTTCTTGGTCATTGTTTTTTGCGCGGATCATTGCCTTTGGAAAAGCATCTGCTGTTGGTCAGTGGCCGCGCGTCCTTCGAGATCATGCAGAAAGCGCTCGCGGCGCGGGTGGCGATCATTTGCGCCGTCTCCGCGCCTTCGAGTCTGGCGGTTGAATTTGCGGAGGAAAGCCAGCAGACGCTCATAGGTTTTTTACGTGATGGCGAGATGAATATTTATACGAACCCGAATCGGATTGAAGGGTAAACAGTACCGTGGGTTCGAATCCCGGCGGTGGATTGCGCGGGCCGGGTTTCACATTGACCGGATTGTGTGGCATTCTTATTGTGAAACTGAAAATCACCAAATAAATTGAAAACATGAATACGATTGTTCCTCTCATCAGTTCGGGTGTCGCGGGTCCGCTGGGTGTGCTGCATCTTCCGCGCCTGTGGCTCAAAAGCTCGCTCGAAGCGCAAGGCAAACTCGCCGCCGGTTATCATGGTTGCGGCCAGGGCTACGATCAAATGGTCATTGATGGCCTCGGCTTGAAACGCGAAGCGCTCCTGGAATTTATCAAGACGAGCCACCCGACTTACCCGCAATTCGAAGCGTGGGTCAAAAAGAATGGCACCAAGCTCGACAAAACTTCCGTTGATAAACTGAATGCGTCCATCAAAGGCTACATGCACAGCGATGCGACTCGCAAAAATATCCTGGGCGCGAACGGATTACCGGACGATTTTTCATGCTGCAAAGACGCCGTGAACCTCAACAACCTCGACGACTGGAAGGAATTCCACGAAGCGGTTTTGAAATAATTCGCGAAAAAAAATTGGACCGGCATGGGGAGACCTGTGCCGGTTTTTTTTGTTTTCGGGTTCGACAAACCGCGCGCGGTTCGATTAACTTTATTCGTTGACCCAGACCACTCACGTTTATGAAAACCAAAGATTATCTTTTTCCCCATCGGCTGACGCGGCGCGATTTTCTCAAGATGGCCGGGGCTGCTTCCGCGGCGCTCGTAGTGCCGGGCTGCGCGACTTCATCGGCGGAGAAAAATTCCGGCGTGCGCATCGGCAGCGGCTACCATACTTACGAACTCGTTGACGATTGGGGCAAGCTGCCCGAAGGCATGACCTACGGTTTCGGCTGCGGCATCGTCGTGGACGGGCACGACCGTGTGTTTGTGACCTCGCGCGCGCCAAGCCACACGGTTTCGATTTTTGATCGTCACGGCAAATTGCTGGAAACGTGGGGCGATGATTTTGCGGAAAAGGTGGGATTGACCCAGGCGCAAGTCGCGAAGACGGCGCACGGACTGTACTGGAGCCGCGAAGGCAGTCAGGAATATTTGTATTGGACGGAAAATGTGAACAGCACGAAGAAGCCCAATTACGGCGGGCGCGTCTATAAGACCGACCTGCACGGCAAAGTGCTTTACACCATCGGCAACGTGGAAAAGGAAGGCAGCGCGTCGCAAAAATTCGATTGGACCAATCCGACCGATGTGGCCGTCGCGCCGAATGGGGATATATATGTCGTGGATGGTTACGGCAGCCAGCGCGTGAGTCACTTCGACAAGAATTTCACACATATCAAGACCATTGGCGGCCCGGGCAAGGAACACGGCCAGTTCAATACTTGCCACGGCGTCTGGATCAACACGCTCCAACCCGAGCCCGAAGTGTACATCGCTGACCGCGCGAATGGGCGTATCGAAGTTTATTCCCTCGCGCTCGACTATCGGCGAACTGTGCTCGAAGGCGACGTGCGCAACCCCTGTTGCTTTTTTCAGCACAAGGACAAGATTTACATTCCCGACCTCGATAGCCGTGTGACCGTGATGGACGCCCATGACAAAGTCGCTGCCCAACTCGGCGACGGCAAGGGCGATAAAAATAATGAGACCAATCCGGCGGTGTTCGCCAAGCCGCACGCGCTGAATGTGGATTCGCGCGGCGATTTGTATGTGATCGAGTGGATCGCTTCGGGCCGCCCGCGCAAGTTCAAGCACGTTCCGCAAGCCAGCGCGTAAAAATTTTCGGCATTATCCGTTGGCGGATTTTTTGCCGAACTCAGGATCGAGCGGAATGAGTTTCACGATGAGCACGCCGGGAAGCGTCGCCAGCAGCACCCAAAGAAAGAAATGCTGGTAGCCGATGATTTCCTGAAGCCAGCCGCTGAACATTCCCGGCAGCATCATGCCGAGCGCCATGAAGCCGGTGCAAATGGCGTAATGGGCCGTCGCGTAGCGGCCGCGCGCGATGTAAATCATGTAGAGCATGTACGCGGTGAACCCGAAACCGTAACCGAATTGCTCGATGGCGATGCCGGCGTTGATGACCCAAAAATTATCCGGCAATGCGTAAGCGAGATAGACGAACACCGCGTCCGGCAGGTGAATCGCCAGCACCATCCACCACAGCCAGAATTTTAAACCCTTCTTCGCCGCGACCATGCCGCCGAGCAATCCCCCCACAGTAAGCGCCGCGATGCCGACGGTCCCATAAACAAATCCGACCTGGCTGATGCCGAGTCCAAGGCCACCGACCTCGCGGGCATCCAGCAAAAACGGTGTGACCATTTTCACAAGTTGCGCTTCGGCGAAGCGGTAGAACAGGAGAAAGAGCAGCAATATGCCGATCTTCGGCTTGCGAAAAAACGCGGCAAACGTGTGAAAAAATTCGCGCCAAAAAAGCGCCAACGAATGGCTCGTGCCCGGCTGATCGGTGACGGGATAAGGCAGCATCAGCCAATGATAAATGCCGAACACGGCGAACATTCCAGCCAGCAACACGAAGGTGAGAGACCAGGCGAGTGGAAGATTGCCGGAGCGAATCTCCATCACGGTCGCGGCTGAGGCGTTGAGCTTGGGATCAAGTTGGATTGCGGTAAGGGCGTTTTGATTCCAGTTTTGGTCGTTGAAAATAATCCGGGAACCTTCGGCCACCGAAAAACTTTTATCATCGCTGGATTTCAACCCGAACCCGACACGTGATCCGAGCGTGACCACGACTTCATGGCCTGGCGGCTGGGAAAGATGCAACGATACGAGGCCGAGATTGCCAAACGAATCGCTTTTGATATGAGACTGCGCTCCGAAATGCTGGCGCAACCAAGGTTCGACGACGGAGCCAAAAGCGCGAAAAGGTTTTCCGAGCGCGTCAAAAAATAAACTAAGAATGGAAGGAGTGCCGGCCTTTTCTTCCACCGTGTAGAAATGATGTTTGGTGTTCCAGGATTTTGTCTGCGCGAGGAGATTTTTGATTTCATCATGAGCGCGCGGGACGGGATTGATTTCGACTAACTCAGAACTGGTAACAATGCGCAATGGCCCATCTAGCGGAGCGTTGGTTAAAGAGTTGAGAGGAAGTGATTGAACGATGGCGACGCCCGGCTTCGCGGCAACAGCGAGATCAATTTTTGGCAAGCCGGTATGATTTTGAATGACGCCCGCAAAAATCACGAGCAATCCCTGGCCGAAAATCGTGGAGATGCGATAGAACGTCGTGCGAATGCCGACGAAGAAAGCCTGTTCCTTTTCCGTCGTCGCCAAAAGATAGAAACCATCAATCGCGATGTCCTGCGTGGCCGAACTGAAGGCGAGCAGCCAGAACGCGGCGAGGGAATATTGAAAAAAGCGTGGCGCCTGCAACGTAAGCGCGAGCGCCGCCAGGCCGCCGCCGATGAGAATCTGCATGAACCAAATCCACGCCCGGCGCGTTTTCAGAATGTCCACGATCGGACTCCAAAACGGTTTGATGACCCACGGCAGATAGAGCCAGCTTGTGTAGAGTGCGATGTCGGCATTGGAGATGCCGAGCCCTTTATACATGATCACCGCCACGGTCATCACGACGACGTAGGGCAGGCCTTCAGCGAGATAGATGGTGGAAACCCAAGCCCAGGGATTGCGATAAGTTACTTTTGGATTGGGCATCGGTTCGGCGCGGGCTTGCGCGCGCGCATTGGTTTTTAGCAGTAACTCCGGCGAATTTAAAATCAATAATTCCACCGCCCGTTTGGATTTGCGTTGGGAAATTTAAATTCGGATAATCGAGTTACTACATGCACCACTTGAAACCTATTGAGGCTGCCCGCAAGGGTTCACGCCCCGTTCGCAATGGATACTGATTTTGCTTTTGAGAAACTCGCGGAATTGATCGAGGCGATTCGCGAAAGCGAAAAACTCACGCAATGGTTCGGCACTTTGGCCGCGCTGGAAGAAGCCGAGCGCAAGGACAGCGTCCAAAGCATGGCCAAGAAAATGTCGTTGGAAGACGAACCGGAAGATGTGGTGGCGTCGCTGTGGCTTTTGGCTAACCCGATAGTCTTCGCGGCTGTAAAACGCGCACTGGAAGAACCGCCTGAAGAATAATCGCGCGCGGGCATGTTCCCCGGTGAATCTCCTTGCCCGCCCCTGCCAGCTTTGCAAAGCTGTTACACGGATAAAACCGCCGCCATGCTGAAATGGATTAAATTCTCAGGCCCGTTGCTGCTCGCCTTGTGGGCTGTGACTTTGTACGCCGCGAATGAAGCGTCCACCAATGATGAGAGCGGATTGCTGGAGATACGGTCGGTATCGCTTTCGGGCAAAGCAATCCCGCTGCATGGTGATGCGAAGTTGAATCTCGGCCGGTTTCCGGAAAATGTTGTTTTTGGATTTGGCCCGAGCAAGGGGGCGACGCGGGTGCCGGTGCGGTTGCGTTATAAACTCGAAGGGTTTGATACGCAGTGGCACGAAGGCGACAGCGAAATGCACCTCGCCGTTCGCTTTAACAACGACGCCGGCGACCAGGTTTTCCAAAAAATTTATCCGGTCAGCGGTTACAGCGCCGGCTGGCAGGGCGAGTTGACAAATTCGTTCTTTACTCACCGGCGCGAAACGCTGGTCGTGCCGCCGCAAGCGTCGCGCGTCTTAATCGTGATCGCATCCGCCGGTCCGCCGACGACGGTGGGAGTTTACGTGGTCCAGGGTTTAGTGGTGTCGCGGCTCGGCGCGGACAATCACACCGAAGTACTGTTGAAATCGCCATTCAGCGACCAGGGCGAGAATGAGTCGGACACGGCGGCATTGCGCACGTGGGCGCGAGACGGATTGCAACCCAGCATGGCAAAGATAGTGGACGTGGGCCAGGACCCCACGACGAAAGCATTCGCGTTATTCGACGACGATCCGTTTGGCCATTGTGAATGGCACAATCTTTTTCAATACGCGCCGCGCGTCAAGCCGGGCGACCACCTGGTGGTGGAGTGGAACGAAATGTTTTGCATGGGCAGCGGTGACGTTCGTTCCGCGATATATCCCTCGCTTCCGCCCGGCAAATTTCAATTTCGCCTGGAAGAACTGAATTTGATGGGCGTGCCGACCGGCGTGGAAACCTCGCTGGCGGTGATCGTGCCGCAGCCTTATTGGAAAGAGCCGTGGTATTGGGTGATGATCAGTCTGGCGGTCACGTTGATCCTGATCGTGATCTCGCGTTATTTCATTTCGCAAAAATTGCGGCGCGAAATGATGCGACTGGAAAACCAGCGCATGCTCGGGCAGGAGCGTTTGCGCATCGCGCACGACATCCATGACGACCTCGGCGCACGCGTTACGCAGATTTCGCTCTTGAGCGCGATGGCGCACGACAATTTGAACTTTCCCGAAAAAGCACGCGCGGATTTTGACCAGATTTCCCGGATGTCGCGCGACCTGGTTTCCGCGCTTTACGAGACGGTCTGGGCGGTGAACCCGGATAACGACAACCTGGACGCGCTGGGGAATTATATTTGCCAGATGGTGAACCAGCTTTGTTCGCGGGCGCATTTCGGCTGCCGCTTTCACATGCAGGATTTGCCGCGCGAGGTGGAAGTCTCGAGCCAGACGCGGCATAATATCAGCATGGTCGTGAAGGAAGCGGTGCATAACGTGATCAAGCACGCCAAGGCTTCCGAAGTGACGGTGAGCATGGCGTTCACGGACGGGATTTTGACGGCTTCGGTGCATGACGATGGCTGCGGTTTCAAGCTCGGGGAGTCCTCGGCGGGCAATGGTTTGACGAACATGAAACAGCGGCTTGAGGATATTGGCGGAACGTGCTGGATCGAAAGCGCGCCCGGCAAAGGCACGACGGTGCATGTGCGGCTGCGGGTTAAGCCGCTTAGTTAATTTCAAATTTTCACATTATGAAAAAATCAGTTGTTGTGGTTGAGGATGACCGCGGTTTGCGCGAACAGCTTGTGCAAATCCTCGGGACCGCCGCGGACATCAAATGCCTGGGCGCGTACTCCTCGGCGGAAAAAGCGCTGCCGCAAATTTTGGAAAAAAATCCCGACGTGGTGCTGATGGACATCAAATTGCCCGGCATGTCGGGGATTGATTGCGTGACGGAGATCAAAAAAGTTTCGCCCGCGATGCAGATCATCATGGTCACCATCTACGAAGACAGCGAACGGATTTTTCGCGCGTTGAAAGCCGGCGCCAGCGGTTATCTGGTCAAGTCGAGTCCGCCGGAGCAATTACTGGAGGCGATTCGCGATGCGTATAAAGGCGGCGCACCGATGTCGAGCCACATCGCGCGCAAAGTGGTGCAACATTTTCATTTGATTGGGCCGTCGTTGAAGGAAGCGGAAAATCTTTCGCCACGCGAACGCGAAGTGCTGGACCTGCTCGCGCTCGGTTTGATCTATAAGGAGATCGGCGCGAAGCTGGACATCGGCGCGGAGACGGTGCGCACGTACGTAAAAAATATTTGCCAGAAGATGCACGTCCGCAGCCGCATCGAGGCGGTCGCGAAACACAAGGCGGAATCTTACTGATGTGGCGTTAGAGAAATGATCGCCATGACCCAGTAGAGTAGCACTGCTGAGACTGCCTCCGCTCCGCCGCCTCTGACCACGAGCCGAATTTATGAGCCCTAAACTCCATAATTTTGTTTTATGGCAAATGTCGGAAAGCCTTATGAAACGTCGGAAAATCTTACATATTTCGGTAAATTCAGCCAGACTAGCCAAAAGACTAATAAAAGCTTAATGATCTGCGCATTAGGCTTTTACATAATGACAACCCATTAAGCCAAATCATTTGGTACAGTTTGGGCTCACCTTGCGCCATCACGGATTGATACCAACAGCATTATTGTCGCGACTCGGTAAAATAAATTATATGAAAAGCAAATTCTTTGTAATGGCGTCCTCCCTCGCTATCAGCAGCACGATGGCTTTGGCGCAGGGCAGCACGACCTTCGGCCCTTTGCCCGCCGCCACCTTCAATCCGACGGGCGCCAATAGCGGCAACCCAAACAGCCAGGTTGAAATCACGACCATCACCAGCCCGGTTTTTGGCGACACCATCACGCTCGGTCTCGCCGCGCAACAGCGTTATGACAATCCCGCGTTGACCGCGAATAACGGAACCTATCTCGCGACCCCCGGCGCCGATATCAAAGGTACGCCTCCGACACTCGGCGCATTGTGGAATGTGGATTTCTACGCGAACGTCTCGGGCGGCCAGGGCACGGTGGGCAATTACACCTTTAAACTGTTTTATGATTTCGATCCCGCCGCCGGCACTCCCAAGAGCCAGCTCGGCGTTTTGAATTTGAACGTCGCCAACCTCGCGCTCGGCGGCAGCCCCACAGTCAGCACTCTCCAGGATTCGGAAAATCTTGATTTCCCGTTTTTCGCGTCTTCCCTGGTTCCCGGAGTGACTCCACCCACCGGCGTGACCACTTTCGATCCGAACGCCACCGGGGAATACAGCTTCATCCTCGAAGTGGACCAGGATGGCCGTGAAATCGGCGAATCTGACATCACCGTGGACGTGCAAAACGCCCCCGACGTTTCCGCGACGGCTCCGTTGTTCGCGCTCGCGCTTGGCAGCCTCAGCGCCTTCGCCTCGCGCAAAAATCGCGCCGCGAAATAATTAACCATCGGTTTCAAAAAGCGCCGGAGATTTTTCTCCGGCGCTTTTTTATTTCACAGCGAGCCAACCAAAAACTTTAATGGATTCAATTTTCAATTCCTTGCTGAAAATTTGAAACTTGAAACTGAAAACTTTTCCTTACTTCATCACTCGTGCCAGTGCTGCAACCCGTTTCACATCCACCGGATTCGCTAGTTTCCCAGATTTTTTGAGCGAACTGCCGACGATAAAGCCATCGGCGAAAGGCAGGAATTCCGCGGCGTTTTCGCGCGTGACACCGCTGCCGAGCAGGATGCGCGCGTTCGGACACGCCGTGCGGACTCGCCGTACGTCCTCGGGATCTGCCGCGTGACCAGTGCCCACGCCCGAGATGATCAGCCCATCCGCAAGCCCGCGATCCAGCGTATCGTGCGCCGCGTCTTCCAGCGTCCAATCGCCCAGCGGCACGGCGTGTTTCACGTGAACATCAGCGAAAATTTCGGCCGCCGGACAAATCGTTTGGCGATAACGCAGCGTGGCAAAGGCATCGCCCTCAATGAGCCCCTGGTCGGTGAGCATCGCGCCGCTATGGACATTGACGCGGATGAAATCGCCGCCACACGCGGCGCACAACGCCAGCGCGGCGCGGGCGTCATTGCGGAGGACATTGAAACCGATCGGCAGCTTCACCGCCGCACGAATCGCGCAGCCGAGCGCGGCCATCGCCGCGATCGTTTCGGGTCCCACGGCGGATTTGGTGAACGGAACATCGCCAAAATTCTCGATGAAGATCGCGTGCGCGCCGCCTTGCTCGTAAGCCCGGGCGTCCGCGACCGCGGATTTGATGATGGCGGCGAGATTCCCCTGCCAGCGCGGCGAACCCGGAAGCGGCGCGAGGTGAACCACGCCGATCAACACTTTGCGATTTCCATGAAATAACATTGGGGGTTTGTCGCCGATTCCAGCGCGCGCTTCAAGCGGAATGGCACGCCGCACCCGCCGGATTTTTTCCTTTTGTTTTTCCCGCATCCGCGCAAGCTGTTCGCCGCTAATTTTATTTATGTTAAAAGCTGGAATCGTCGGTCTGCCCAACGTAGGCAAGTCCACCCTGTTCAACGCGGTCACCCGCACGCGCAAAGCCGTCGCCGCGAACTATCCCTTTTGCACGATTGATCCCAACGTCGGCATCGTCACCGTGCCGGACGCGCGGCTCGAAGTCTTGCGCAATATCGCCAAGACCACGGTCGTGATTCCCGCTGCGGTCGAGTTCGTGGACATTGCCGGGCTCGTGAAAGGCGCGGCGCAGGGCGAAGGTCTGGGCAATAAATTTCTTTCCGCCATTCGCGAAGTGGATGCCATCGTGCAAGTCGTCCGCTGCTTTGAAGATGCCGACATCCATCACGTAGCCGGTTCGATCGATCCCGTGCGCGACATCGAAACGATTTTGACGGAACTCGTCCTGTCGGATTTGGATGCCGTGAAAAAGCGCATCGAAAAAGGCGCGAAGGACGCCAAGCGCGGCGACAAAGTGGCCATCGCCGAAGCCGAAGTGCTCGCGAAACTCGAACCGCATCTCGACGCCGGCAAGCCCGCCATTCTGCTCGATCTGACGCCCGAAGAAAAAATCATCTCGCGCGGCTTTTATTTGCTGACCGACAAGCCCACAATTTTTGCCGCCAACGTCAAGGAATCCGAACTCGCCACCGCCGATACCAACGCGCACGTGAAAAAAGTCCGCGACTACGCCAAGGCGCACATCGCCTGCGAAACCGTCGTTATCAGCGCGCAAATCGAGAGCGACCTCGTGGACCTTTCGCCGGAGGAAGCGAAGGAATTTTTGAAGGAACTTGGCGTGGCGGAATCGGGCATCGGCGCGCTCATCCGCAGCACCTATCATTTGCTCGGTTTGCGCACTTACTTCACCGCTGGCGAAAAAGAAGTTCGCGCTTGGACCATCCACGCGGGCGATACCGCGCCGAAAGCGGCGGGCGTCATCCATAGCGATTTCGAGCGTGGCTTCATCAAAGCCGAAACCGTCGCCTACGATGACCTCGTCAAGTGCGGCTCCGTCGCCGCCGCCCGCGACAAAGGCCTCTACCGCATGGAAGGCAAGGAATACGTGGTGAAAGACGGCGACGTGCTGCTCTTCAAGTTCAACGTGTAAAACTTATTGCGGGCTCTAAGATTTTTGATCCTTCCATCCGTGTTTCGCAATTCCCATCCGTTGGGAATGATAAATCCCCGAATGCCCGCTGAAGAAATACGCGATGAAACACGCCGTCGCAAAATAGACGGTGTTGCTCGCGCCGAATAATTCAATGCCCATGATCGTGCAGGCCATCGGCGTATTCGTCGCGCCCGCGAACACGGCGATGAATCCCAGTCCCGCGAATAAATCCACCGGCGCGTGAAATAAAAACGCGAGCGTATTCCCCAGCGTCGCGCCAATAAAAAAGAGCGGCGTCACTTCGCCGCCTTTGAATCCGCTGCTCAACGTCACAACCGTGAAAAGCAATTTCCAAAGCCAGCTCCACGCGTAGGAGCCGTCCGGTTGAAACGCCGCGAGGATGGAGACCGGCCCGTCGTGCGGCGCAAAAACTCCGATGCCCAGATAATCCCGCGTGCCGATCGCGTACGTTCCGCCAATCACCAGCAACCCGCCGGCTACCGGACGCAGCCACGCGATGGGAATATATTTTTTGAACAGCGTTTGTAGCGCGTGCGCCGATTCCGAAAACAAAAGGCTCGCCAATCCAAACGCCGCCGCCGCGATGACCACCTTGCCCAGCAGCAGCGGGTCCGCATGCAGAAATAATCCCGTGCCCACGTCGGCAAATTGAATGTGATACGCCGCATGTTTGATGCCCCACGCGGAACAGGTCATGTCGCCGACCACACTCGCGATGAGTACCGGAATCAATGCTTCGTATTGCATCTTGCCGACCGTGAGCACTTCCATCGCAAACACCGCGCCCGTCAACGGCGTGCCGAAGACCGAGCCGAAACCCGCCGCCACACCCGACATGAGCAGCACGCGCAAATTCTCCTTCTCCAGGTGAAATAGTTTGCCGAAGAAACTGGAAATCGCGCCACCCATTTGCACGGCCGTTCCTTCGCGTCCTGCCGAGCCACCGAATAGATGCGTCAGCAAAGTCCCGATCAAAACCAGCGGAGCCATTCGCACGGGCACGCCGCCGCCGGGTTCGTGAATCTGGTCCACGATCAAATTATTTCCTCCCTCAACAGATTTTCCCAGCCAGTGATAAATCAAGCCGACGAGCAAGCCCCCGGCGGGCAATAAAAACAGCAGCCACGGATGTTCCCAGCGCAATCGCGTGACTTTATCCAGCGCCCATAGAAAAAATGCGCTCGCCGAACCGGCGGCAATCGCCGGAGGAATGATCAATGCCGACCATTTAAGAAGTTGAAGAATGCTCGCGAGATGATTTTCAAAATTCAGAAATTTTTTCATGTCAAAATGAACCCTGGTGAAACCCTGTTTTCTGTGGAGCGAATAATTGCGGCGAAGTTGGGAACAAGATAATCATCCTCGGCTGGAGTTGTCCCCAACCAGTCAGTGCATGCCCTTTGATTTTTGTTGAAAATCATACCCGACTCTTACCCAATCAAGACGCGATTGCTCTATCTGGTAGGAGTCATCAGCACTGAAACGATTCAGGCGGTTTTCCCGGAAGGGATGGCAGACAAACCATTGCCGGGCTTAGGAATACGGCTTGGGCTTCGCGAAGTCAATGCCGGAGCAAAAAGCAAAAACCCGCCGTCACTTGCGCAACGGCGGATTCTACAAATCCGAATCTTAACGGATTAAAACTCGACCTTCTCCAAATACTTCAAACTCACAGGAATTTGCTGCTCCGAATTCGGCGATTCGTCTTCGATAAAATAAAATTTGATCCCCGCCTTCTGCCCGGCAGCCAAAACCTCCCGCATTTTGATCTGGCCCGTGCCGAGTGCGACGTCATTTTTCACGTCCGTGCCGCCGCTCAATGAACCCGTCGCCAAATCTTTATCCATGTCTTTCAAGTGCATCAATTCCCAGCGGCCGGGATATTTTTCCAACAGTTGAACCGGATCCTGGCCGGGGAACACGATCCAGAAAATATCCATTTCGTAATGCACATTTTTTTTGTCCGTCTCGTTCATTAACAGGTCGAGCAGTGTGCCGTCGTGGTAATGTTGAAATTCATAACCGTGGACGTGATAGAAAAATTGCATGCCGTGTTGCGCCAGCACTTCGCCCGCGTGATTGAAAACGGCGGCGGCCTCGCGGCACTTGCTCTCGTCAAAGTTGCCGGTGTGCGGAATCCACGCGCAGCCGACATACTTGAGGCCGAGCGCCTGTGCATCGCGCACGACATCATCCAAATGATCCTTGAACAAATCATAACCGAAATGTCCGCTAACGGGCGTGATACCGCTGGCGAGCAGTTGCTCCTTGAACTCGGCGGGCGGCACGCCGTAAGTGCCGGCGGTCTCGGCATATTTGATGCCGAACTTTTTCACCTTGGCAATAGTGCCGGGGACATCCTTGCCGAATTGCGCGCGCAGGCTGTAGAGCTGCAATCCGATCGGCCCTTTAAAGCTCGGCCCGATGCCTGCCTCCTTTTCCGGCGCGGCGATAATCGTCGAAGCCAGAAAAAGTCCGGCGAACAAGGTAAGGCTGGTGAGAAATCTTGCGTTTGGTTTCATGCTGCGATTTAACACGAAGCCCGGACGATTGGAAAAGAAATTTCTATGGACAATTTGAGGACATGAATTTGGGCCACGGATGGAACACCTGTTTATTCCGTGTTCCATCCGTGGCTGGCATTTAAACCTTCGCCCGGCGGCAAAGAAACACGCCTTCCTCCCGTGACTTCGTGATCCATTCGTCAACCACTTCCAGCCCGTGCGTGGCGAGCATTGCGCGAATTTGCGCGGGCATGTGGCGATACGAAAAAAACAGCCTCACACTCTCACCGGCGGCGAATGCAAAAGTTTCAATATCTACTTTCACCTCGCGGGCGCGCTTGAAAAAAAAGCGCGCGGCCACGCGTTTAAGCCCGCTGCCCGCTGGATCGTCCTCAATGGAAAAATGGAGTTCGCCATCGCCGGCTTCCACGCCCAAATCAAACAAAAACGCGAGCAGCCAATCACGCGTGAGGGCGTTGTCGTAAAGCGGCAGGATGCGCTGGATGCCCGCCAGATAATCATCACCAGGCGCAAGGTTCGCGCCGAAGAAAAGGTGATCGCCGGGCCGCACCAGCGCGGCGAGCCGCGGCAGAATTTCCTGCGGCTCGAAATTCGGAATCATGCCGAAGAAGGTGATGAGCCGCGTGGCATCGGCAGGCGCGTGCTGATCGAGAACCGTCGAAAGATCATCCGCATTCAGAAGGTCACACACCAGCGGATGACAATCGTCATCGGCCAACAGCGTTTTCACCGATTGCCTGGCCACGAGGACCATTGCCGTGCTGACATCGCAGGGGGTATAGGAAAGTTTATTCTCGCGGCTCTTCAAATGGAAAAGCAGTACCGCGTCTTTTCGCCCGCCCCCGCAGCCCAGGCCGATGAGATGAACTTTTTCCGCCCGGACCTGAAAGGCCGCTTTCGCAAAGGCCTTCGTATAAGTTTGGCTGCAATCCGGGTCCACGCGCGATGGCGCATACGCCTGGTGCAAGGCCAGCCACTTTTGCGTTTGCTTGATGCTGTCGTAATGAAATTTGTGGTTCACCCGGCGCGTGCGGAGTGATTCCAGCAGGTCACGGCGGACGGCATCGGGAAATTGGCTGGAGTGGATGGTCACGTTTGCGACAGGCATGAAACATTCTTCGCTCAAGTACGCGGCAAACACAAGTGCGAGCGGAAACGCGGATTTGACTCGGCGCTTTTTTGATTTTTGCGGCCAGCAATTTGATCTTTGAGTGCCGGAATAATCGCCCGCTTCGACACGCCCTTCGCAATTTTGAGAACGGCGGCGGATGTGCTGATTCATTGGAGAACCGGCGGCGTTTTCGACTTTGGAAACTTGAAACTTTATAAGTTCGTTGCGTTGACTTGGAACGCCGCGCCATTATATTCGCTCAAATGAATTTTGATATTTCACATCTCCTGGAGCAATGGGATTATCAGCCAGGGATGGCGTCGGTCCGGAGATTCACCGGCAAGGATGGCATGGAAAAAATCCAGTTGCGCCTGGACCTCGGCCTCTTGCAGATGAACAGCGAAGGCCGTCCCGACGGCAAACGCCCGCTGGGGCATCCGTCGCTTTACGATTATTATCAGTCCCGCCTCTACAAACATATCGCCGCGAATGACGGCAACGAAGCCGGTTTTCGCCTCAAGGCCGAAGATTGCGCCAAGCTTCAATTCGAGGCGTTGCAATATTATCAACGCCATAATTGCCTCTGGCAGCTTGAAGATTTTGCCGGCGTGATCCGCGATACTGAGCGCAACCTGGCCGTCTGCGATTTCGCCAGCAAGCATGCCGAAAGCGAAGAACTCGCGTGGTCGCTCCAACAATTCAAACCGCAACTGCTCATGATGCACACGCGCGCGCGCGGGACGGAGATGTTGCGGGCCAACGAATATGAAACCGCGGTCACCTATATCGAAACCGGCATCAATCTCATCAAGGATTTTTATCGCGACCATTCGCGCGGCGAAATGATGGAGCAGAGCGGCGAATTGAATTCTCTCAAAGCATGGCTCGACGAGCTTTCCTCGCAACGTCCCTTGAGCAAGCGCGAGAAACTCGAGCGCGCTTTAAATGATGCCGTCACCAACGAAGACTATGAAAAGGCCGCGCAGATGCGCGATGCCTTGCGCAATCTCAAATCCACGGAATAACCAATGACCTTACAGGAAAAAGTCACGCAGGAAATCAAGTCGGCGATGCTCGCGAAGGACGCCGAGCGCCTCTCGACCTTGCGCATGTTGAAATCAGCCTTCGGCTACGTGCAGATCGAGCGCAAAGTGGAATCGCTTTCCGACCCTGACGTCATCGCTATTGTGCAGAAAGAAGTGAAGAAGCGCCGCGATTCCGTCGAGCAATTTGAAAAAGGTGGTCGCGCTGAATTAGCAGCGAAGGAAAAGCAGGAGATCACCGTGCTCGAATCATTTTTGCCGCAGGCGCTCTCGCCCGAAGAATTGGAGCAACTCGTCCGCGCGACCATCCAGGAACTCGGCGCGACCAGCAAGAAAGACATGGGCCCGGTCATCAAAGCGGTGCAAGCCAAAGCTGCCGGGCGCGCGGATGGCAAGACCGTAAGCGGTCTCGTGGGAAAATTTTTGCCGTAACTCTTTCTCTAGCGGCGGTCCATGACCGCTGAATTCGAATGGGCGAGCGTACTCGCGAGCCGTAACTTAAATCAGCTCACAGGCTCAATGCGGCTGCGGGAATTTTATGTAGAGCAGCCAGTAGATGAGCACGCCCGTCACGGAAACATACATCCACAACGGCCAGGTCCAGCGCGCGATTTTTTTGTGCTGATCAAAGCGTTCCCTCAACGCGCGAATCAGGGTGATGAAAATCAGCGGCACAATGACGACGGCGAGGATAAGGTGCGTGATGAGGATCGTCAGATAGATCGGGCGAAACCACGCCGGGTCTTTAAAAATTGTCGGGCCGCGATGCAGCACTTTCGCGAGATAGATATGGTAGGTCAGATAGCACGCGAGAAAAATCGTGGAAGTAATAAACGCGGCGATCATGCACTTGCGATGTGCGCTCACGTTTTTGCGGCGGATGAAAATAAATCCTGCCGTCAAAAAAATGGCGCTCAACGCGTTCAAGGAGCCGTTGACGGCCGGAAGATCGAAGATGGTCATGATGACGCGGGTTCGCGGAGTAATTGTTTGATGGCCGCCAAGATTTGCCGCGGTGTGTCCGGGTCGAGCGAATCGAAATAGGCGTGCAGATGGCCGTCGGCATCCGTCCAGCCGCGCACGCGCCCCTGCTGGTCCACCAGCACGAACCACGTGCTATGGATGAACAAATCCACCGGCGTTTCCTGTTCCTGGGCGCCCTTTTCCACGACGACAAATTTGAAATCGTTCACTTCGAGCTTGCGGATGTCCGGCTTGGGGCCGGTGAGGAACGTCCACACATTCGAGTCGGCATTGAAACGCGCGGCGTATTTCCTGAGCACCGGCGGCGTGTCGTAATCAGGATCGCTGGTGAGCGTGACGAGGCGGACGGGTTGGGCGGCGGGAAACGAGGATTGCAGTTGTTCCATGACGTGAGTCATCGTCGGGCACGGCCCGGCGCAACGCGTGAAGATGACATCGGCCACCCACACATGTCCGCGCAAGCTCGCCAGTGAAATGTGTTCGCCGTCCTGGTTGGTGAGATTGAAATCGGAAAGTTGGCCAGTGACGGGAAGCGATTTAATGGGGCTCATCTTCGACCAGGCGAACGCGCCCACGATTGCTACGATGACGACTACTAACCCGCCCAATACCACCCATTCGATTTTGCGCGTGGAGTTATTCATCGTTCGACCGGCAAACTGTGTGAAGCCGGCAAAGAATCATTCCGCGCAAGCGGCAAAAAGCGCACGACCGGGGGAACGCCCGCGGTCATGCAAAACTTATTCAAAGCTCGCTGCCCCGCCGGCTGCCGCCTTGGATTTTGTAACTACCCACTTGTCGTAGTCTTGTTGAGATTCGACGGTGATGCGCCCACCCGACATGCTCGAATGACCGTTGCCGCAAAGTTGCGCGCAGTTGATTTGATAAACGCCCGGCTTGGTCGGGGTGAAATGCAGCGGGATACGCACGCCCGGAATCGCGTCCTGCGTCACGCGCATGGCGATCACCTTGAAAGAATGGATCACGTCCTTGGAAGTAAGCGTGATGATCACCGGCTGGTTGACCACGACATGAATATCGTTCAGCGTCGTGAAATCGTCCTTGCCTTTCGCGTCGGTCTTGTCGAAGCCCCACGGATTGTCACTCGCGATCAATGACATATCCTGGCGGCCAAATTCGCCGTCCGGGCCCGGGTAAAAAACATTCCACGCGAATTGCTGCGCAACGACGCGGATATTGACCGGATGATCGGTGGCCTTGGGGAATTGGTCTTCATCCACCGCGCGCGCCCAGAGGGGCACGGCGAAACCGATGAGCAACACCGCTTCTACGAGGATAACCACAAGTTCAATGTAACTGGAAGCATGGCCCTTGATGCCTTCGTAATCAGCCTTGGGATTCGCCTTGTGATTGAAGCGAAACAGCACGTAAATGAAATACAAAATCCAGCCGAGGAACAGCGCGCCCATCAGGCAATGGACATAAACGATGAGCTTGTCCACGTCGGCACCGTGCTTCGATGCCAGGACCGGCAGCCCCAGGACATTGTGGGCGAGAGTTAAAAAATTATCCATGATCAGGTATTCTGGGTTGGGGGTGGCAGGTCACCGGGCCCGTTGATGGGCGGAACACTTGCCGCTTTTTTTGCCAAATAAACGAAGAAAGTCGCGCAACCGGCCAGCACACTGACCACGGTTCCGAGCAAGGCGAAGATGCCCCACTTCATGCCGTCCATGAGCGGGCCTTTGGCGGCGCCGTAGCAAGCCGCGCACGCGAGCGCGGAATGCGCCTGCGCCATCAGCGCCGTCACGAGCACAGCCGCGAATATTTTAAACTTGGAACGGTTCATAGATAACTCACGTTCTTTAATTTTTTCAGGAAATAACGCTCGTAAAAAACCAGCGCGATCACCGCCGCGCCCGAACCAATCGCCGCCACCAAATACCACACACTCGCGCCATCGTGGTACGTCATCCCTGACCACACGCCGAAAGCTATCGCCAGCGCGATAGACGCGATGATGAACACGAGATGAAACGCTTTGAGTGACATAAAACTATTGGCGCATGTGGATCAGGCTCGATGGATGCATGGACCAGATCGTTAGGAACATCAACCCGGTGAAAAAGAAACCCGTCGCCAGCAAAATGCCGTAGATCATTTTCTTTTCCGAAATCAAGTGCATGAAATATCCCGCGACGAGAAAACCCTTGATGCACGCGATGAACAGCGCGATCGCCACCGTGAGCGCCACGCTGTCAATATGCAGGCGCGAAGCCGCAACCGTGACCACCGTGCCAACGATCAGCGCGTAGAAAACGAACAGGTAACGCTTGACGTGATGTTGAATGTCGTCATGGGAATCGTGAGCACCGTGAGACTTCGGATTGGTATCAAGTAATTCAGTCATGGTAGTTAGAGTAGGTAAAGCACCGGGAACAGGAAGATCCAGACCAGGTCAACGAAGTGCCAGAACAAACCGGAGACTTCCACGCGGTTGGTGTAGCGTTCCGGGTCGGTCTTCCACATGCCCGCGCCCGGGCCCCAGATGAAACCGATCACCAGCGCGCCGCCGATGACGTGCAAAGCGTGAAGACCGGTCAGCGTGAAATAAATCGCCGTGTAGGTGTTATGCCATGGGCCGTAATTTTCCATGAACTTCACGTCGGCCTGCTTGATGGTGATTTCCTGTTCCTTGATCTCGCTTTCCTGCCAGGCGTGAGTCACTGCCGAGGCTTCCGCTTGATTTACGATGTGGCCGTGAATGACGACTTTGTCCGCGCTGCGTTCGATCAAATGGCCGTCCACGGAGTCGCCCGCCTTGATGGTGACATCCTTGCCGTCTTCAAAATGCACCACGGCGCCCGGATTAATGTCTACTTCATAATGGATGAACTTGTCATGATATTCGTAGGACTTAATGCACAAAAACGCCACTGCGCAGAGCAGAGTAACAGTTTGATACATCTTGAACTTCCCAAAATCCTTCATCTTGAGCGAGGCCCACGCCATCACGACCGTGATGCTCGAAACGATGAGCACGATGGTGTTGGTCATGCCCAGCCAGACATTGAGCAGGCCGTGGGGCCACGCGCCCGGGGCCGCGCCGACGCGCAGAAGGATGTAGGAGGAGAACAGCGCACCGAACAACATCACTTCAGACGCCAGGAAAAGCCAGATGCCGACTTTGGCGTTGAATAAGCCCGTGTCCGGACGGGGTTCTACTGTATACGGAATATCCATGAATAATTAGCGGTTAATGAATTCGATAAAATTAAGGTTCGTTTTGGGGCGTATAATCAGTCGGGCGGCCCGGCACACTGTATTCATAAGGCCCACGATAAACCACCACCGGCTTGGGAAAATTCCCGTGCGGCGGAGGTGTCGGTGTCTGCCATTCCAAAGTGGTCGCATGCCACGGATTATCCGAATGGGTCTCTTTACCGTGCTTGATGCTCCAGAAAAAGTTGAAGATGAACGGCAGTTGCGAGAGGCCCAGGCACCACGCGGCGATGGACACATAACTGTTCATGTGAATCACGCTGTCGCTCAGGCCGCCGATGGCGTCCACCTTGGCGGTGGAATAATTGATGCCGCCGTCATACATGCGGCGCAACATGCCCGCCATGCCTTGCGCGAACATCGGCTGGAAAATCGCATTCATGAAAATGAAGGACGTGGCAAAATGCACCTTGCCCCAGAACTCATTCATGAAACGCCCGGTTATTTTCGGGAACCAATAATATACCCCCGCGAAGAGCGCAAAAATTGTTCCCGGCGCTACGATGTAATGGAAGTGAGCGATGACGTAATAGGTGTCGTGCAGGTGCAGGTCGCTGAAGTTGAATCCCAGCGGAAGACCGGTCAAACCGCCGATGCCGAACATCGGCAGGAACGCCAGCACGAACAGCATCGGCGTGTTAAAGCGAATCGAGCCGCCCCACAGCGAGAGAAACAAGCACGAGAGAATGATCACCGAAGGAATCGAGATGATCATCGTCGTGGTTTGGAAGAACGTGCTGATGCGCGTGCCCATGCCGGTCAAATACATGTGATGCGCCCAGACGATGAACGACACGAAACCGATGACCATCGCCGAATAGACCAGCGATTTATAACCCCAGATAGGCTTGCGGGTGTTGTTCGCGAGGATTTCGCAGACGATACCCATCGCCGGCAGGATCAAGACATACACTTCCGGATGGCCGAGGAACCAAAACAAGTGCTGCCAGAGCAACGGACTGCCGCCGCCGCTGATATGGCCGAGGCTCGCCACCGCCAAACCGGTCGGCAGAAAGAAACTTGTGTGCGCGACCTTATCCATCAACTGCATGATGGCCGCGGCTTCAAGCGGCGGAAACGCCAGCAACAACAGAAAACCGGTGACGAATTGCGCCCAAACGAAGAACGGCAGGCGCATCCAGGTCATGCCCGGCGCGCGAAGCTGGATGATGGTTGCAAGGAAGTTCACCGCGCCCAGCAGCGATGACGTAATCAGGAAAACCATGCCGACCAGCCAGTAAGTTTGTCCGTGGCCTTGGATGACCGTGGCCAGCGGGGAATAGGAAGTCCAGCCGGCTTGCGCCGCGCCGCCCGGCATGAAAAAGCTCACGAGCATGATGATGCCGCCCACGAAATAAGCCTGGTAGCTCGCCATGTTGATGCGGGGAAAGGTCATGTCCGGCGCGCCGATTTGCAGCGGCACGATCAGATTGCCAAACGCCGCGAAAGCCAGCGGCACGATGCCCAGGAACACCATGATCGTCCCGTGCATGGCGCCAAAGGAATTATACAGGTCCGCGCTCATGATGCCGTTGGCCGCGACGTCGCCGAGCATTTTGTTGAGCAAATGGCCGACGAGCGGGATGGGCGTGTTCGGATGCGCGATAGACCAGCGCATCGTCATCATCAGGCAGAATCCCAGGAACAGAAAAATCAGGGCGGTGATGCCGTACTGGATGCCGATGGTTTTGTGGTCGGTGGAGAAAACGTATTTGTGCAGGAAACTCAGCTCATGATGGTGAGCGTCGTGGTCTCCGTGCGCGTGCGCGTGAGTGGTGGTTGCCTGCGTACTCATGATTTATTTTTTTGTTTGGCTCGGCCAACTATTAATTGAACTTACGGCCCCAAACTTTCCGAACATTTAAGGGCCAAAACATAATTTTCCAACTTATCAAAGTCAACGGCAGAATACCGGTATAAGGTCACTTAATCTTATCCAGCACCATTAATCCTAACAGCAGCGGCAAATACAGGATCGAAACGAAAAATAATTGCCGCGCGCTGCGAAGCGTCAACCGCCGGGAAAATTGAATTGCGAATCCTAAAAATATCAGCCCGAGCACCAGTGCGCCGCAAAGATAAATTGGGCCCGCAAGTTGGAATAAAAACGGCCCCAAGCTCACCGGCAGCAATCCCAGCGTATGGCTGACGGCTTGGCGCCCGGTGC
This sequence comes from Verrucomicrobiia bacterium, assembly GCA_036268055.1. Classification (NCBI taxonomy): domain Bacteria; kingdom Pseudomonadati; phylum Verrucomicrobiota; class Verrucomicrobiia; species Verrucomicrobiia bacterium. Next base: position 239,571 of record DATAUW010000012.1, read on the forward strand.
GTTCGCCTAATGGATCCACCACCGGTAACATCACGAACCCGGCGCGCTCGTATTGCTCGCGGTAAATCCACGCGATCGCCAAAAAGTGCGGCAGTTGCCAGAAAAATAAAATCGCGAACAACGACCAGCCACCCCGGCTGATGTCGCCGCGCGCCGCCGCCCAGCCCATCAACGGCGGCAAAGCCCCCGGGATTGCGCCCACAATCGTATTGAGCGTCGTGACACGTTTGAGCGGTGTGTAAATGAAAACGTAACTCACCAGCGTGATCGCTCCGAGCAAGCTCGTCAGTAAATTCACGGCGAAGGCGAGATAAATTAAACCAAGCGCACTACACGCGCCGCCGAGGATGAGCACCGTGTCAGGCTGCATCCGGCCCGAGGGCAGCGGACGGTCTTCGGTGCGTTCCATGCGGGCATCGTGCTCGCGTTCGATCCATTGATTGAGCGCCGCCGCGCCGCTGGCGACCAGAGCCGTGCCAAGCATCGTGTGAACGAGCAGCATCAAATCCATCCGCCCCTGGAAACCGGCATAGAACCCGACCAGCGTAGTCAGCAGCACCAGAAACGTCAGGCGCGCTTTGATCAAGTCGGCAAACACCGCGAACCGTGTCTTTTCGACACTGGCGGCTGCGGTCAACGGTTGGGCGGTGGCTTTCAAATGTTTATCAGTTGCTTCGCGTCGTCACATGCACATCACCCGGCAGGACTTTCCCGGACATGACCGGTGAAGGCGCGGGGACAGTCGTGCTCGGAACAGCAACGCGAGCGGGCATTAAAACTCGAAAAGAAATAATGGTCAAGAGCGCACCGGTTGTCAGCGAAATGGCGCCGACCACCACATGCGCCGTCGCAATGTCCGCGGCTTTGTTCGACCAGATGGTGGCCGCGCCCAGCATGGCTTGTAAGGCAATCAAGCCCACCCACACCAGCGAATAACGCGAGAGCAGATGCCGCGGGCTTAAATATTTGCGCATCTTCCTCGCGGTATAAACTACAGCGCAAAAAATCAGCAGCGCAATAAAGCGATGGATCATTTGCAATAGAATTTGAAACGCGGTGATGGGATTGGGGTCGTTGACTTCGAGGCGATGCTGATTATACAAAGTGACCGATGCGGCATCCATCGGCGGCCAAAGTTTATGATAAGCGAGCGGGAAATCGGGGATCGCCAGGCCCGCGTGTTGATGCCGCATGGTCGCGCCAAGGACGAGTTGCCCAAAAATCAAAAGCGTGACCGCCAGCAACAGGCGGCGCAGTCCGTGACGGTCGAAAATAACCATGTCGCGATGCGGCAACTCAATCCACCAGCGGCTGGTGACCAATGCAATCGCGCACAGCAACACGAAGAAACTTTGCGCCAGCGCCGCATGAACAATACCCAGATTGTCCCACGCCAGCACCACCCGCAGGCCGCCCAATACTCCCTGCAACACTACGCCAAAAAATGCCGCGACCCCCAGCCAGCGCAGCCAGCCACGCGGTTCTTTCAACCAAAGCCACACCATCAAAATGATAGTCAAAAATCCCACCGCCGACGCCAGCAGCCGATGGGAATGCTCATAGAATATGCCGCCCATCCATTTCGAGATGGGGAATAAAAACATGTTATAGCCGTAAGTCGTCGGCCAATCCGGCACAGCCATGCCCACGCCATGACTCGTCACCAATCCGCCCACGGCAATCAACGCGAGCGTCGCCACCGCCGTAAGAACGGCGAAACGATGCAGCCACGGATTAACAGCGGAACGGTTCATTTTCAGGCGATCAATCAGGTTCTAAAAGCGAAGCCGCTGCGGCATCACTACCGCAGCGGCCCCCTTAAATCCCGTGAATTATTTCACTTCCATCGTGAAATCCAGCTTGTTCGAGCCGTCTTTCACTTCAATTTCTTTGCTGACCGTGCCCGCCTTGCGGTGCGAGGCTTCGATCGTGTATTTGCCCGGCGGCAAATTCGAGATTTTGTAAGTGCCGTCCTTGGCGCTCACGGAGAAATACGGGCTGTCCACCACGGTCACATACGCGAACATCCAGGGATGCACATCGCACTTGAAACGCAGGAAGTTTTCCGGAGCGGGAAAACTGATGGAAACATCCGGCGCGTTAGGACCCTGCGCGGCGTTCTTCGCACTTGAAGCATTTCCGGCCGCGGCGGGAATCACATCCACGTTGTGGAAAAGCGGGTCGGAATTCTTCACGATAATCTTCTGTCCCGTCTGCACCGCGCCAATATAAGGAATATATTCACAACCCTTTTGGTCGAGAACCAGCGGAGCGGCGGAAGCGCCGGAAGATGCGGGCGCGCCTTTGACCACGACTACGACGTCGGCCAAATCATTCTTGCCGTCCACCACGTAAAACTGCGTCTTGACAGGCTCGCTGTGGAGCTTGCCGCAATCCGGATTGGAAGCGATCGCCTCGTTGACCTTTTCTGGCGGCGGCGTGCCGCTCAAAGTAATGGTGCCAGTGACATCCGCCGCCACCGCCGCTTGCAAGCCGGCCACAAGCGCCGGGACGATTAAAAATCGAGGATTTATTCTCATAGTAATGTAATTGTTAAAAACCAAACCAAAATAACCAAGACTTATTTTTCCCGCAAGTGGTTTGTGAAACATTTCACAAGCCCCATTTAATTCATTTCATCGCCGTCCCATCTTCAGCCATTAACAAATGAGGCTCGCGAGTGCGCTCCCTCTCCCATAATTTACGCGCATGCTCCGTTGGTTTGAAAATAGGCAGGTTTACCATCCCACGCGGGAATGGAATGTCTCGCCTGCTGAGGCCGGTTCATCGGTCGAAGATGTTTATTTCACAACAGCCGATGGCGTGCGGCTCAACGCCTGGTTTTTTCCGGCCGGGAAAAATTCTCCGCGCGCATCATTCGCCGCACTCGTTTGCCACGGCAACGGCGGCAATGTCAGTCACCGTGCCGGCTTCTGCCAGATGCTCGTCCGGCTCGGCCTCAATGCGTTCGTATTCGATTATCGCGGTTACGGCCGCAGCGAAGGACGGCCGACCGAGGAAGGCACTTATCAGGATGCCCAGGCCGCGTATCGCTGGCTGCGCGCACGCGGTTTTGCGCTACAAAATATCATTGCGCTCGGCAAATCACTGGGCGGTGCCGTCGCCACCGAACTCGCTCTGCGCGAAACCGTGGGCGGCCTCGTGTTGCAAAGCGCGTTCACGAGCATCGCGGATGTCGGCGAGGAACGCTTCCCGTGGTTGCCCGTGCGCCGGCTGCACCGCATCAAATACGAGACGTTGAAAAAACTTCCGCGTCTCCAGGTACCCGTGCTCATCCTCCACAGCCGCGATGATGAAACCATCAGCTTCAGCCACGGCGAACGCAATTTCGCCGCGATCACCGGCCCAAAACTTTTCGTCGAAGTCAACGGCCCGCATAATTATCGCGACGTCGCAAATGTGAATCGCCACGCCGAAGGCTTGGAAAAATTTCTTCGCCAGCTCAAGCAGCGGGATAAAAATAATCCACTCGCGCCCGAAAAATAAATCTCGGCACAAGCAAAGATTCCAGGCGGCAATCAACCGGGCGGCCATGCCAATTCCCGCCCGCCGAGAATGTGACAATGCAGATGCGGCACGCTCTCACCCGCATGCGGGCCGCTATTGATCACGAGGCGAAAACCGGTTTTTTCCAAACCCAGTTTGTGCGCGACTTCACCCGCCTTGAGCAGCAGATGTCCCAAAACTTTTTCATCCCCCGGCTTCGCCGCGCCAATGCGCGGGATGACTTTCTTGGGCACGATGAGCACATGCGTGGGCGCGTGCGGATGGATATCGCGAAAGGCGAGCACGAGATCGTCTTCATAGACGATGTCCGCCGGGATTTCGCGCGCGATGATTTTTTCGAAAAGTGTCATCGGAAAAATATTCCGCGAAATTATTTTTTATTTCACGACCAGCGCGCAATTTGTCCCGTGATTTTCCTGGGACACGCACGAGCGCAAAAATTCCACGATCTGGTCGTGCAAACTCTGGCAGCGCGTCGTCCATCGGCGCGCGCCGGCCAGTTGCTTCACGCATTGGCGAAGCCCGCGAAAACACAGCATCTGCGGCGCGTCCTGCATTTGCGTCCGCAACTCATCGCGCAGGCGGGAAAAGAAAAACAATTCGCCCGCCTCGTCTTCCTTGCCAATCAGCCGGCACAAATCGGATTGCACCACGCGCGGCGCGGGCGTATCCGATTGCGCTTCTTCGCTGGCGAGCGAGAAGCCGCGCAGAATTTTTTCCAGCGCAAGCGAAAATTCCGCCACCGTCACCGATTCGCGCCCGAGTTCATCGCGAAAATAATGGAATACGGCGGCCGCCGCGTGCTGGATGAATTCCGTGTCGAAAAACGACGCCGAATCTCCGACGATTTCCACCGAGATCATTTCCGCGGAGTAAGGGATGCTGTCTCCCCCCGCGGTCCGAAACACGAGGCACTCCTGGGCGAGTTGAATCATGCGGCGTTGTCCTCCAATTTTTTGACTTCCTGGACGAAGTCGGTTGCTTCCTGGAACCGCCGGTAAACGCTGGCAAAACGCACATAAGCGACCTCGTCCACTTCGCGCAGGCCGGCCATGACGCGCTCGCCGATTACCGAACCGGGCACTTCGCGTTCATATTTATTCGTGATTTCGTTCACAATTTTCTCGAGCAAATCTTCAATCGCCTCGGGGCTGACCGGCCGTTTCTGGAAGGCTTTCTTGAGTCCCGAAAGCAATTTCTCGCGTGAAAAACTCTCCCGCCGGCCGTCGCGCTTGACCACCATAAGTTCATCGCGCTCAATCTCTTCGTAAGTCGTGAAACGATGTTCACACGCGGTGCATTCGCGGCGTCGGCGGATGGTGGCGCCCTCGCGAGAGGCGCGAGAATCAATCACCTTGTCATCCTGACAACCGCATTTCGGGCAACGCATAAGGGAACCTGCCACTTCTTATGGTGGTGACGGGTGTTTAACATACTAAGGATAGTGGCGTCAAGAGGTTCTAATCGTAGTATATATGCTGCCCCTGTATTAGCAACTTCACTCAACCCCGACCGTCCGCCCAAAATATTTTTACCCCCTTAAGCGAACTTATCCGAGCTTAAGCGGACCAACGCGGACCAATCCGAACGATTCGACCGCATCTGCTCACAAAATTTACCCGCAAATATCTGCACTTACGCGCACCGAGCCGCACTTTTGGGCTCGCTTGGCAATTCAACTGGCGTTTTTTATCCATTTCAGAATTAAAACCGCTGGAATCGCCAAATTTCAATCCCGGGCAGACTTCAACTCCATTTCAAAGAACTGCCCCCACCATGACACATTCCTCCAATACAATCCACCCTTCCATAGGTTACAAATTCTATTTCTCCGTCATGACAAATACGCCGTTCCAATGCGCATCCGGCGGGTTCTTCAACAACTCCTCACACTCCTTGATATACATCTGGCTCAAATAATCGTCAGCGTGATCTTCCAGGCAGCGCTTGAACCATTCGATGCCTTCCATGAATTTCTGCGCGCGATATAATTTCACCGCGGTTTCATAACCGGCGAGCCACGCTTCGATTTTTTCATCCGCAGCCGTGCCGCGCTCGCCCATCACGGTATAAACCTCCACGCCCACGGTTTTACCTTTAGGCTGAATCAAGCCCACCGTCCGCAAAATAAATTTGTCCCGCACCAATCTGCCCATTTCCGGGCCGAGCAACAAATCAACGTGAAATTTTTTCGTCAAGCCTTCGAGCCGTGAGGCCGTGTTCACCGTGTCGCCAATCACCGTCAACTCCATCTTCTCCATCGAACCCATGTTGGCCACGATGGCTTCGCCGTGATTAATGCCGATGCCGAAGGCCAATTTGATCATCCCGCGCTTTTCCCAATCGGCATTGAGCTTGACCAAACTGCGCTTCATCGCCAGCGCGGTGGACACGGCGTGTTGCGCATCTTTTTCCGGGCCCTGCGTGACGATGTTTCCCCACACGGCCATGACGGCATCGCCGATGAATTTATCCAGCGTGCCTTGCGAACTGAAAACATCCTTCACCATCTCGGCGAAATATTCATTGAGCTGGCGGACGAGCGCCGCGGAGTCTGCTCCTTCAGTGAGCGTGGTGAACCCGCGCACGTCGGAAAATAAAATCGTCACCTTTTTGCGAACGCCTTCGAGCGTGTGAAAATACGTGGCGGGATTGTCCAGCAATTCCTTGACGACATTTTTGGAGACATAACGCTCCAATGTCTTGCGCGTGCGCGTCTTCTCGAATCGTTCGCTGAAATAATCGAATGCCAGCACCAGAACGCCGGAGAGCGCGAGCACCAGCAACGGATTGGCCACGCCCCATACGATGTTCCAGTGGTTCCAGGCCCACAACGAAGCGTAACTATAAAGCACCATCAGCGCTATGATTGCTATCAATCGCCGCAATGGCTGATGCACCAGAAAGGAAAGCGCCGTCGCGAGCAGTCCTGCCAACACCACAATCAGTGAATTTTCGTAATCGCTTGCCTCCGTCAAAAAAGTGCGATGCAGCGCCGCGCCCAGCATGTTCAAATGGATTTCCGGGCCGTGCATGACCGAGTTATAATCCACGCGGATGCCTTGTATCACCGCTTGCTTGTCCGGCAGTGGAGTTTTGTGCGCGTCCTGAAAAATATCCGCCGTTGGGCCGACCAGCACGATCTTGCCGCGAAAAAATTCTCCGTCTTTGAAATTGTGTTTCCAATATCGCGGCGCAAGGACATCGCCCAACGAGATCACTGGATAACCTCGCCCCGCCCAATCCGTGTAACGAAAGCGCAGCGGCTGTGATCCCGGCGGAATCAATTCAGGCCGGCCAAACTTGCGCAACGCCCGTGCCTCCAGCGATTCCAACACCGTACCCGTTGGCAGCAAATCACCGGCTTGCGACGCCTCCAAACGATACCGCGCAAAGCGTATGACATCGTCAAATGGGTCCGGCCAGATATTGACAAAACCCACGCGCTCATCGAAGCCCGGCGAAAGCGTGCTTGAGCTTTCGAGCACCGAGGGATTCGGCACATCCAATGTCATGGAAATGCCGCGATCGGTTTTGACATCATGAATATTGCAGCCGATGACGACATGATCGCGATATTTGTCCATCGCCGCTTTCATGGCTTCGTCTCCCTCGCCCTGCCCGCCAAAAACCAAATCCAGCACGACTACTTTCGCTCCGGCATCACAAAGGTGCGTGATCAAATCCGCCCAAACCGCGCGCGACCACGGGAAACTTGTCTGTAAAAGTCGCAGCGTGGGATCTTGTTTTAATTCGTCGTCGCTGTAGTCAAGATAGGCCGGTTTATCAATGCCGATGAGAACGAGTTGCGGGTCTATCGGTGTTTTCGTGCCGTATGTGGCGCGCAAATCTTCGGTGTAAGCCTCCAGTCCGACCAGCGAGGATAAATTGTTATGCGTCCACCCCAGCATCAAAAACAAAAGCGCCGTGCCTCCGCAAATCGCCGTCACGACCCAGAAACGGCGGTTGTGTTTTTTGAACTTGAAAGCGCTTAGGAATTTGCGAAACACGCCGCAGCTTACCGGGTGCGCGTGGCGTTGACAATTTCCTTCGCTTTGCTTACACGAGTGGTGGTAACATTCCCTCGTCGCAACGAATTAACTTTTCCGCGCTGGACGGCGAAAGTATGCCGCCCTCGGCGAGGGTCGCGCTCTGGTGAATACGAGATTACTGATAGGCATGGTGCTGCTGGCTTCGCGGCTGCCGCTCGCGGCGGTCCCGCTGACTGAAAGCACGTTCACGGACGTCGTGCGCTCCGTCGAGGTCATCAATGCCTCCGATAAAAATGCCGCCCCCGCGAAGCTCAACGGGATTTTCAAGGCGCCCAACCTCATCCGCACCGGCGTTGCTTCACGCGCGGAATTGACCGCGCCGGACCAGACGCTCACCCGCGTCGGCGCGAACACGGTTTTTTCCTTTGCTCCCGTTGGCCGTGAAGTGGATCTCGCGCAAGGCAGCATTCTTTTTCATTCGCCGACCGGGCGCGGCGGCGGCACGATCAAAAGCGGAGGCGCTTCCGCCGCCGTGAGCGGAACCACGCTCATCGTCGCCACCACGGCGGTCGAACATCCCGGCGATCACAACGGCTTCAAAGTCATCCTGCTCGAAGGCACCGGTCACGTGACGCTTGCCAATGGTGAAACCATCACCGTCAAAGCCGGGCAAATGATTTATGTTCTGCCGGACCACACCGGCTTCGGCCCGCTGCTCAACATCAATCTCGGAAAACTCGTCAACGGCTCCGCGCTCGTCAATGGTTTCAGCCATCCCCTGCCGTCGCTTCCGCTCATCGAGATCGTCATTCACGATCAGGACATTCGTTTGAAATCCGGCACAGTGGTGGATACCGGCAAACCCGCGGACAAATTTCTTCACAATCCACCCACGCTGAATTTCGGCCCCCATTCCGCCCCCAGCGGTGGAGATCCCAACATCCCGGGAATGGCGCCCGCGCCGACGCTTGGCCCGACGATTGATGGCCAGCCGTCGAACAATCCTTTTCAACATGAGGTTCCGCGCTCGTTCCAACTCCAGCCACCTTTCGGTCCCTGAGCGCGCATGAGATTATCTATCCTTCGAAAAACCATTGCCGCGTCCCTGCTGATTTCCGCCAGCGCGGCGGCGTGGGCGCAATCTCCCGCCGCGCTTGACCAGCTCAACACCACCCAGCAGCATCGCGACCTTGATCAGGCCGGCGAATCGCTTTACGACAAGGACTCACTCGCGCCCGAACTTTATCCGCACGAGGCCGACGACATTGGCCCGCAATCTGTTCTCAGCACGAAATCGCCGCGCACACTTTTTGAAGGCGTCGCCGACGTCCAATATTATTATAGCGACAACGCCTTTCTCGATCACAACGTGCGCCTGCCTGCCGGCGTGCTGGTGAGCAGCGCGCAGTTTTCCCTCGCGCCCACGCCGTCTCCATTAGGCAATGGACAATCCGCGCCGCGCGTCGGTTTTCGTGAGCAATGGTTCGATTTCCTGCAATACGACAGCCACGGCCTCAACCTCAATGCGTTCGATTTCAATGTCCAAACCGTATTCGCCGAGGAACGGTGGAGTTACAAGAATTGGATCTTCGGCGCGGGCTTTGATTACAACCGATTGCTCACCACGTCAGCGTACCGGCAATTTTATTCCGAGTATGTTCCGCGCTGGGAAGCGACCCGGATTTTCAGCACCGGCCGGCATCAGGCATTTTCCCTGGGTTATCAAGGCTACTATCACTTTGGAAATTCCAGCGTCTTTCAACTTCCCGACTCGGGATTTGCCGACCGGCTCGACCAGGTGCTGCTCGCCACTTACTCGTACGGCGTGACCTCCGATTTTATTCTCCAGCCCTACTACACGTTTCGCTACACGCATTTCACCGGCGAGAACCGCGAGGACTACGAAAATTCCGTCGGCCTCGGCCTGTATTATTTCATCGGCAATTACGTCAGCGCGCGGGCTTATGTCGGTTACGACGTGCGCAACTCCAGCGTCCTCGACGCGGAATATCACCAGTTCGATGCCGGCGGCGGGTTGAATTTTACGATTAGGTTTTAGAAATCAGCGTACTCCGGCAATTTTGTCGTTGGTAAGATTCATCGCCACATGCCATCCAAAAAATTGGTACAACCAATTATTTTTTGTTTGTGAATGCTCCAGATGCGAAGTTGGGCTTGCATGCGCCCGTGAGCGTTGGTTTGAGAAACAATTTCAAGATGATAAGGTTCTCCCCATAGATCCGTGAATTGTTCCTTTTGATGCCAAATCCCGTTTCCAGTCGCGACAAAATCAATGAATGAATCATTCACTTTCAAATGGCTCAATCGTTTATATAATAAATGATTGTTGGTGATAACCGATTCGTCGATTTGGCTGTCAGTCACGATGGAATATTGTTCGATGGCCTCAGCGATGCCAATAAAGTCTGATCGCACGGTCTTCTCAATCGGTTCAACGATCACATGACTCGGCGCCAAATAAATCGCGAGGACGATAGCGGCAAAGATGATCATCAACGATAACTTGCTCATTGGCGGTGAAATTGAATCCTTAAATTAAAAAATGATCGGTGTCTCCTTTTCTGTCGCACACAATCAACAAACGGCAAGTATAATTCGCTTATGATGAACTGGGTTTTCTGGGCAGTGCTCTCCGCCTTCTTCGCGGGTGTCACCGCCGTGCTCGCCAAAAAAGGTGTCGAGGGCATTGACTCCAATCTTGCCACCGCCATTCGCACAACAGTGGTACTCGTGTTCAGTTGGGCGATTGTCTTTGCGCTGCAAACGCGTTTCACGCTGACGGAAATTTCCCGCCGCGCCTGGATTTTTCTGGTGCTCTCCGGGCTTGCGACGGGACTTTCGTGGCTCTGCTATTTTCGCGCGCTTCAACTGGGCGAGGCCTCACGCGTCGCGCCGGTGGACAAACTCAGCGTGGTCTTTGCCATCATTCTCGCCGCGCTCGTGCTGCACGAAAAACTCGGCTGGCAACATCTCTTCGGCGGCGCGCTGATCGTGAGCGGCGCGATCATTCTCGCGTGGCGATAAATTCGCAAATCACTTCGCCGCCGCCGGAATTTTTTTCATGTGGCGATGGACGAAGAAATAATAGACCGCGCCGAGCGCGAGCACAATCGCTCCCACCCACATCACCATGTGCCGGTATTCACCCTTCATCAGTTGTTCGTCCTGCCCCATCTTGACGCCCAGCCAGCACAGCACGCAGCACCAGATTCCCGAGCCAAGCAAAGTGAAAAGTGAATACCACCGAAAATCCATCCGTACGATTCCCGCCGGAATGCCGATAAGATGCCGCACCACCGGCAGCAAACGCGAAATAAAAACTCCCATCGAACCAAAGTGCGTGGCCCAACGCTCCGCGCCTTCCACTTTCTCCGGCGAAATCATCGCGTAACGTCCGTAGCGCAGCACCAGCGGACGCCCCGCCACGCGCGCCGTCCAATACATGATCGCCGCGCCAATCCACGAGCCCAGCGTCCCCACGATAATGATGCCCGCGATGGAAAGATTTCCGTTCGCATGCGTGTACGCCAAATGCGCGGCCGGCGGAATAATAACTTCGCTGGGCAGCGGGACGATGGTGCTTTCCATCGCCATCATCAGACCGACCAGCGGCAAGCCGCCGGTCTGAAGCGCATTCGTGTACCAATCGAGCAAAGACTTGAACATCTCAAGTGATTAGCGGGAAAACCGCCCGCGGGCAAGTTACATTGCTAAGGTGACGCGCTGACAAAAAATCTTAGCCACGGATGAAAACACGGATTTTTGGAACGGTGAATTATCAATAATGGTGCGTATGGGTTGCGAAAGCTTTACTTGAGTGGAGTGAAAGTAAGGATTAAGGTGTGGCGATGAAATATACGGATCGCATCACCTTCGACCCGGAGCAATGCGGCGGGCGGCCTTGTATTCGCCACTATCGTATCCGGGTGAAGGATGTGTTGGATATGCTGGCAGCGGGGGTATTGGAGGCTGAGATTCTTCGAGATTACGCATTTCTCGAACCGGAAGATATTCGCGCGTGCCTGAGTTTGCTGCTGAACAGGTTAATTACCCGGTGGTTGTGAGCACTTAAACGCGTGCGCTTTTTTGTGGACTTGCGACTGCCACCTGGTTGTCACCGTCCTGCGCGTCGAAAAAAAGTTTTCAGTTTCCTGCTGAAAACTTGAGACTTATTATTTCTTCTTTTGCGGCGCGACGGAGACGGTGGTTTTGGTGGCATTCGCAACGATCGGGTCCACTTGGGCGCGCGTGAGTTTGGTTTGGAGGACGGTGAGAAGATTGCTCACGGTCCAGTAAAGCGCGAGGCCGGACGAAAGATTGTACATGAACACCAGCATCATCAGCGGCATGTATTTCATGATTTTCTGTTGCGAGGCATCCATGCTGGGCGCGGGCGGCGTGAGGCTGGCCTGCCAGAGCAACGCTCCCGCCATGATCAGCGGCATGGGGTTGAGCGGCAGAAAACCGTCACTGTAACCGAGATAATGGAGTGGGAGGGGGAGCGAGAAAACGGTGTCGGGCTTCGACAAATCACCGATCCACAAAAAGGGCGCACCGCGAAGTTCAATGGCGGTGCGGAGCATGGAATAAAAACCGATGAACACGGGAATCTGCAACAGCGCGGGCAGGCAGCCGCTCATGGGGTTGACTTTATTTTTCTTATAAAATTCCCATTGCTTGGCGGTGAATTTTTGCGGGTCGTCCTTGTATTTTTCCTGGAGCGCCTTGAGCTGGGGCTGGAGCACCTGCATGCGTTTGGCGGAGCGCATGCTGGCCTGCGTGAGCGGCCAGAAAAGCAATTTGATGACGATGGTGATGAGGATGATGATGATGCCGTAGGCCAGGCCGGCGGAGAAATGCAGCCAGTTCATCGTGACGAGCAGCGCCTTCGAGACGGGGCCGAAGAAACCGAAGTTCATGATGAGGTCGGCGTCGTTATTGAAACGCGCGCCGAGGTTGGCGAGGGTCTGATATTCCTTGGGACCGGCGAAGAGGGTGAATTGATTCGTGAGCGCCTGGCCGGGATCGAGATGTGCGCCGGGATAAACGAGCGTGGCTTGAAGGGCTTTGGGATTGCGAATGGTGGCGGGGTCAGCCTGAAGTTCCTCGGGCGTGGGCGGCGGCAAATCAATCATGTGAACGACCACGGACTCCGCCGGCGCGTGCGGCATGGTCAGCAGCGTGAAAAATTGATTTTGCGCGGAAACCCAAGAAACGTCATTGCTGCCGGCGACAAATTCCTTCGCGGGCGTGCGCGAGACGAGGCCCATGAACGAGGAAGTATTGGTGTTGAAATAACTCAACATGACCGGCTTGGCTTTGCCGTTATACCAATAAACCGTTTGGGCCATGCCGTTGTCGCGCGGGTCCATGGGCGTGGCGGTACCGGCGACCCATTGCTGCGGCGGGACGACGATCGGTAGCTTGGAATCATTTTGAAAACGCACGGAGGTGGTGAGCAAATAATTCGTGCTGAGTTGAAAATCCTTGATGATGACCAAGCCGTTCGACAAACCCTTCACCGCCTGCACGCCGTTGGGAACGAGCGTCAGTTTATAGTTGCCATCGCCTTGCAACGATTCATCACCGAGAATGGCGTAAGTCGGAAGAACATCGGGGCCGTTGAGCGTGGCGAGTTGATTCGTGGTTTTATTTTTTTTACGGACGGAACTGACGGTCTCGGGGTAGTGCAACAACTGGACTTCCTTGAGGCCGCCGCCGCGCGAGGTGAAGATGTAGCGGGCATTGTCATTGGTGATGACGAGCAATTCTTCGGGGACATCGTTACGCACGATGAAATTTCCACCGGGCCGACCGGGGGAGAGCGCGGGGGATGGGGCGACGGCTTGGTTGGTGTCAGCGCTGAAAGAGACGGCGTTGCTGGCCGTGGTGTTCGCGATGCTGTTCGTTGCGGGGTGCGGGTGGTTCATCGCGGGGTACTTCTTTTGCAACATGTATTGCCACGAAAGAATGAGTCCGAAGCAGGCGACGAGAATGAGAATTGATTTGCGGTCCATGAAATTGATTTCTAACGGCGTGCGTGGCCCTTGCCGATTTCGCGCCCGGAGGGAAACAGCGCGTCATTGAAGGGCGAAACGGAAAAATTTTGTTTTTTGGATTTGCGCGGCGGCACGGGGTCGTGTCCGCAACGGCCCCACGGACCGCAGCGCAGAATCCGCCAAGCCGCGAGGGCAGCGCCCTTGATCGCGCCGTGAGATTGGATGGCTTCGATGGCGTATTGGGAACAGGTGGGGGTGTAGCGGCATTGGCCGAGCGGGCCGACGAGACGGGTGAGCATCGGCGAGAGCACGCGTTGATAGGCGCGCAAGCCGAAAACCAGAATGTGTTGAGCCCAATTCACTGTTTCAATAACCGAGCCTTCCGCAACATCGCCATGAATGCTTCCTCCACCACCGGCATACCCTTGCCCAACAATGGCGGTTGCGCAACCAGAACCAGATCCACCGGCTGCACGAAATCGTGCTGGTGCAGGCGAAACACCTCCCGCAACAGACGGCGCGCGCGGGCGCGGGCGACGGCGTTGCCGAACTTTTTCGCCGTGATCACGCCCAGATGCATGGCCGAGCCGGGCGGTAATACCTGCCAGTTCGCGATGAAACAACCGCAGGCCATCCGGCGTCCCTCCCGGCGCACTCGCGCGAAATCCCGGGCCTGCTTGAGGCGCATGCGCCGCCCGAAGAGACAACGGGCCTGCGGAGCGTCAGCGGCCACAGGTGAACGGGTTATACCGGGGTCAAGCGCTTGCGGCCTTCGCGGCGGCGATTGGCGAGGGTGGCCTTGCCGCTCTTGGAGGAGTTGCGATTGAGGAATCCGTGCTGCCGTTTGCGGCGAATCTTGGACGGTTGATATTGACGTTTCATATTCGATTTAAATTAATGTGCCCCGCCACGACGATGCAGCGACGTTCCGACACTCCGCTATTCACGGAACGCGAGAGGATACCAATGAAAACGGGGGTGTCAAGCGAGGGAATTAGGGGCGGTAAATTTAGCTTCGCCAGTGTTTAGAAATGAAAATCATTACATTCCCGGTAATAAAGGGGCTGGCCCAACAGATGACCTCTCTCGTTTGTATAAAAACACTTGCTAACGAGCAACCTATCGGCAATAGGACTTTTAAGACTTTTTAAAGAGGCGTGTCTTTAATTGCTTACATCCCAGTTTTGCCATGAAAGGTATTGTCGGGGTCGAGCGAAATGCCTCGTGGCCATTCTGGGCAATTATCGGTGCTGCTGGTTTTTAAAGGGGCATCGAATGTATGCTCCGGGAAATATACATGCTTTTCGCGAGACGCTTCATCCTTGTTGAATTTATCGTGGGCGCGACAAAGTTGCCATGCAAAAATATTGCAGGCTTCTTCAACCGCTCTACTTACCGGAATAGCGGCCCATGTTTTGCGGTCAGATGTAATGTATGCTTCTAACTCAAGCAAAAGGTGATACATTTCGTGAGCGATGCAAATTCTTGCTAGATGTTTGTTTGCATTTTTATGAATGAAAATAGATGCTTTTACGCGATTAATTTTTGTTGTGCCACCAGCTACTCCTTTTATGTTGGATGGCTCAATAATAATAATACTTGGAGCCTTGCTTCCGCCTGCCGATGCAAGTCCACTACGATCCACTAAAATACGAACATCGAGTTCGATTCCATTTTTTAAGAAGTGCCTTGTGACGCCACGTATGGTATGAGCCATTAACGCTGAAAAAGATTCTTGAAAAATATTATCAGCGGATTTTTCGGGATTAATAGGCATGGTGTTGGGCAATAAAAAAGCCCATAATTACATCTTTGTCGAGGCAATTATGGGCTTTTGAATTTTCTTTCGAATTCTTTAGGCAAGATCCAGTTCGATCAATCCTTCTTTTTCTAGGAATTTATATTCGAAACAGGCAAGGCGCATCTCTTCATTAACTTGTCCGCCCATCGCGTAAATATGATATTCACCCGGGAGATTCATTTTCAAAACTGCGATTTTCTTTTCAGTATCAATTGCACCGACAGAATTATATAATTCGGCGAGGCGATTATCTCCGGCGGTGCCAAATCTCGCGCCGGACGTAGGCGAAGCAGCGGCTTGTAGTTCTTCTACTACTATGGTTTGTTCGCTCATAAGACTCCTCCGATTCGGTTGTTTGTTTGTTGGTTATTATTCTTACTTATGACACGGTTAAAGCAAACTTATGACGTGACGCTAAAAAACGATTCATTTTCCGTATTAAAGATCACATGGTTCGCGAACATAAGCGAGTAAGAGTCTTCACATGAAAACCTCATTGTCAAGAGGTTTGACACGTTTTTTTTTGTGATTTTTCTCACACTTCTCACAAGCGAACTTCATACCATTAGTCATATAATGCAAATTAATAATGCAAACATTTAAGTAATATTGATTTGTATTAAATATATGTAACATGCAAAAGGTATAAATATTTAGTAAAAGTGTCGCATATTATTACACAAATGGATGAATTTTACACATTTTGCATTTTTTAGATTTAATGGTTGTGCTCTAAAGCTTCAACAACTGAATATTTCCGCCGCTGGTTTTCAGGGCGAGGTTGGGGCCGCCGCCGTTGATTTTGCCTTCGAGGTGGCCGTCTTTTTGTTTGCCGAGGACGGTCACGGGCAGGCTGGTGTTCACGGCTCCGCCTTCGGTGAGGGCGTGGAGGGTCAGGGCGGCGTCTCCGGGGAGGCGCGCGGTGATGTTTCCGCCGCTGGTGCTGAACCAGCAATCGCCGGTCGGTTCTTTGGCCAGGCCGACGTTGATGGAGCCGCCTGAGGTATCGGCGTAGGCGGAGGGGCCGGCGAAGCCTTCGATGTTGATGTTGCCGCCGGAGGTTTTGACCTGCAACCGGCCTTCGCAATGGGTGACGTCTATGTTTCCGCCGGAGGTATCGCCTTGCGCGGAGGGGCCGGTGTAATCTTTGATGACGATGTTTCCGCCGGAGGTTTGGAGGGTCAATTTATCGGAGCAGGCGAAGGCTTTGACATTGCCGCCGGAGGTGTGGCCTTCGACGGGGCCCTGGATTTTGGTGAAGGTGAGGTCGCCGCCGGAAGTGCGGGCGTCAAGTGTGCCTTGAAGATTGGAGACGGTCACATCGCCGCCGGCAGTGCTGAGGGTGGCATTGAAACGGCGCGGAACGATGACGCGAATGTGGACGTCCAACCCGGGCGGGGCGGACGAAAATAATCCGTGCGAGGCTTTCGCGGTGGTGGCTTCGAGGCGGATGGTGTTGTTGTCCTGGCTGAAAACGACTTTCTGGCGTTTCAACGCTTTTTCGAGGTCGCTCTTGCCGCCGTGAGCAAGTTCGCGCTCAACGGTGATATCCACGGTGTTCTGGCTGGCGGTGACGACTTCGATGTCGCCCTGGTCGGTGTCCACATTGAGATCGCCGCCGGGTTGCACGGTGAAAGTTTTGGTGATGGTCTTTTCAGTGAAGGTATCCGCCGCGAACGCAGGCGGGATTGCGGTGAGGAATCCGAGGCAGAAAATGGCAGCGATGATTTTTTTCATACGGTGATAGATGTCCCTTGATCCTGCGAAACTTTGGTTCAAAACAAGAGGGATGTCGAGATGAATTGGTGCAGCACAGTTTGGGTATTATCGGACTGGGAAGAAATAAAGATGTGGCCGGCGAGGGCGCCAGCCACTGCACGCGAGGGCGCGTGCGCTCCCCGGGACAAGACGGGTTTTCGTCTCCGCTTGAACGGGTTGGCCGCAATACAAGAAGCGACGATTATTTACCCGCTTGGCGAATATGTTCCGGGCGGAAGCCGATGCCGACCATGCGGGCGGGAATTCTTCGCAGGCGGGGATATTTCTCGAAGAGCCGCATGGGCAGCGGCGGGGGAATGATTTCGGTGGAGTTGAAAATCGGTTCGAGGAGATGTTGGTGCAAAAATATTTGCGCGCGCTGGGTCAGGCGGGCGGGGCGTCCACGGCGGTTTTGCACGGCTTGAAGGTCGGTGGACGTGACGGAATGGGATTTTAATTTTGCGGCCAGCAGATTCGCGGTGGCGACGGCGTCCTGGATGGCGAGGTTGATGCCCACGCCGCCGACGGGAGACATGGCGTGGGCGGAATCGCCGATGCAAAGCAGGCCTTCGCGATGCCATGAGCGGAGGTGATCCACTTTGACGTTTAGAAGTTTCACATCATCCCATTGCTTCAATTCGTCCATGCGATCCTTGAGAAAGGCGGCGCAGCGGGCGACTTCATCGCGGAAGGCAGGCAGGCCGCGTGCGCGTTTTTCGTCGAACGAGCCTTTGCGGATGACGTAGGCGCATTGCCAATAATCGGCGCGGTCAAGGAGGACCATGAATTGGCCGACGCCAACGAATCCGAAGGCTTGCGCGGGATCGTTTGGGCGTTTGGGAAGACGGAACCAGAGAGCATCAATGGGCGCGCCGAGATCAATGACTTCAAGGCCCGCGCGTTCGCGGGTGGTGGAACTGCGGCCATCCGCGCCGACCACCAAGTCGGCACGGATTTCGAGAGCGCCCTGGGGAGTGTTGGCTTTCACGCCGACGACGCGTTCCTGCTCGAAGATCAGATCGGTCACTTCGGTTTCCATGCGGAGACGGAAGTTGGGATATTTTTTTGCGTGCGTGCTGAGGAAGTTTAGAAAATCCCATTGGGGCATGAAGGCGATGAATTTGCAATGGGTGGGCAAATGGGTGAAGTCGGCCATGTGGACGATCTCGGGGCCGAAGTGTGCGGTTACTTCGCGCAATTCCTGATGCGGCAGGCGAAGGAATTCGTCGAGCAAGCCGAGTTCGTAGAGTAATTCCAGCGTGGAGGGGTGGATGGTATCGCCGCGAAAATCGCGGAAGAAATCCTTGTGCTTTTCCACGACGAGAACGTCCACGCCGGCGCGCGCGAGGAGGAAACCGAGCATTACGCCAGCAGGGCCGCCGCCGACGACACAGCAGTTGGCGCGGTCGGATGGTGGTGGCTGGTCAGTGGCGTTCATTTGAGTAACGAAGCATAAGTTCGTCATTTGTAAAATTCAAATGGGGACGATAGCTGGAGATTTTTAAGGCAATCTCAAAGAGCGTTCTTCGTGGAAGATTTCCACGCCATTTTCGGCGAGGCGTTGCTGGATTTCCGTGATGTGCGCGCGGTCGCGGGTTTCGACGGTGCAGAGCACGTGAACGCGCGAAAGGTCCGGGCCGGCGAAGGTCCGGTTGTGGACGATCTCGGTGACGTTTGCGCCGGCATTGGCGAGCACGGTGGAAAGATGCATGAGGCCACCGGGGCGGTCGGTGAGCAGGACGTCGAATTGGTAGATGCGACCGTCAGCCGCCAAGCCGCGTTCGATCACGCGACTGTGGGCCAAGGGGTCAATGTTGCCACCGGTGAGCAGCAGGACGACGCGGCGGTTTTTCAGTTCAGGCAAATGGCCGCTGAGCAGCGCGGCCAACCCGGCCGCACCGGCGCCTTCGATAATGCACTTTTCGAGTTCGGCCAAACGCAGCATGGCGAGGGCGAGGGTTTCTTCCTGGACTTGCACCATGCGATGAACCAAGGGCCGGGCGATGGTGAGGGCAAGCTGGCCAGCTTCCGCGACGGCCAAACCATCGGCAAGGGTGAATCGAGTGGCGACGGGCACGGGAGCTTCCGCCGCGAGGCCGGCGGCAAAACACGCGGCGCGGGCGGGCTCGACGCCGATGATTTGCAAATCGGGTTTGAGCGCATGAAAAACGGTAGCGACGCCGGCCAGCAATCCGCCGCCGCCGACGGGCACGATGATGGCTTCCGCATCGGGAACTTGTTCGAGAATTTCAAACGCAAGAGTTCCCTGTCCGATGATGACTTGCGGATCGTCGAAGGGATGGATGTAGGCGAGTTGGCCGGCTTTGGCCAGGCGGCCGGCTTCCTTGCGGGCTTCGTCGAAGGTGTCTCCGTGGAGGATGACCGTGGCGCCGAACTGGCGGCAGCGCGCAACTTTCACCAGCGGAGCAAAACGTGGCATGACCACCGTGACGGAGATGTTCAGCAAGCGTCCGTGCCAGGCCAATCCCAGCGCGTGATTTCCCGCCGAGGCGGCGATGACGCCTTTGCGCGCCTGGTCGGGGGTGAGTTGGGCGAGGGCGTTGCGGGCGCCGCGTTCCTTGAAGCTGCCGGTGCGCTGGAGGTATTCCTGTTTGCAAAAGATGCGGGCACCGGTCAATTCGCTCAGGGCGGCGGACTCGGGGCACTGGGTGTAGTTGATCGCGCCATTGAGGCGCGCGCGGGCGGCAACGATTTCGGAAAGCGAAACGGCGGCGGTGGTTTGATTTTTCATACGATGGTTGGCAAATAAAAAACCCCGAGCGATCAGCCCGGGGTTTGGAATCGAGAGTTGCGGTGAATCGGCGCGCGTCTATCCCAGCCCCAAGCAGGGGCGAATAATGACCGCCGGGCTCATTCGGAATGACGCTAAGTTGAACATCTGCCTTTTAGATAGGTCTTGCGCCAAACGAAGTCAAGCCGGTCTGCGGGAGGGCAAACTGATTGATCATGCGATCACGCATTGGTGCCGCCGTCCACGGTGAGGTTCGCTCCGGTGATGTAGGCGGACTCGGGGCTGGCGATGAAAGCGACGAGGGCGGCGACTTCTTCAACTTTTCCGTAGCGGTTGAGGGCGGTGGCGGCTTTCTGAGGCGTGGCCCAATCGCCGGAGGCGGGGTTGAGGTCGGTGTCAATGGGGCCGGGTTGGACGTTGTTGACGGTGATGCCGCGGGCGCCGACTTCGCGGGACAATCCCTGGGAAAACATTTTGACGGCGCCTTTGGTGGCGGAGTAGGCGACGAGGCCGGGCGCGACGACGCGTTCGCCGACGCAGGAGCCGATCATGATGATGCGTCCGCCGCTTTTCATGTGCTTGAGGGCGGCCTGGGTGGCGACCATGACGCCGCGGATGTTGATGGCGATCAAGAGGTCCATTTCTTCAAGGGGCGTTTCTTCAAAAGGCTTGGGCATGGCGGTGCCGGCGTTGTTGACGAGCACGTCGAGTCCACCAAAGGTGGCGGCGGTTTTTTCCACGGCGGCTTTGACGGCCTGGGCGTTGGAGGCGTCGGCCTGGATGGCGAGGGCTTTTCCGCCGGCGCTTTCGATGGCTTTGACGATGGAGGCGGCGGCGTCCGCGCCTTTGGAATAGGTGATGGCTACGCTCGCGCCGTCGGCGGCGAGACGTTTGGCGATGGCGGCGCCGATGCCGCGAGAGCCGCCGGTGACGAGGGCGGTTTTACCGGTCAATTTTTCTTCGTGGTTAGTGCTCATAGATGGCAGGTGTGGCTTTTTTCTAATTTGGTTTGGTTATTTAATTGCAGAACAAATCGTTCGCGAGCGAAGAATCGTTCATGTTGAAGGATTGTCAAAGAGTTTGGATTTTTGTTTGGTTCATGACGAAGGACTCTGGTTATGCGCAGGTTCTTGATTTGTTGAAAATGAGGATGGGCTGATTGGCAACGCCGCTCGGCTGGTATCTAAATTTTAAATAATGTGCAGAATGGAGATGCTCGCTTGGGCTCGCCTCGCTGCGCTCGATATAGAGGAGTTGTTTTGGTGAGGAGTCCCCCAACTGAAGTTGGGGGTTAATGAGAAGCGTTGGGCGAGTGGGTGAGGGTTGGTTCCAAGAGGAAAATTCTTTCGTCCCTGCGGGACTTGGTTTGGAACGGAGGCAAACCCAGCAATAAATTGCTGGGCTAAGATCTGTCGTCCCTGCGGGACTTCGGATGGTGGAGCGGCAGCGCAGACCTACCGTGCGCCGGGATGTCGGTTGTCCCTGCGGGGCTTCGGACGGCGGAGCAGCAACTCCGCCTTACCGTGTCTTGGATTGTCGGTTGTTCCTGTGGGATTTCGGCGGCGCATCAGCGTCAGCTTGTCATTTGGGGGTAGTGCGCAAATACGCCCGCCGTGATCTGCTGTAATCGCCGGGCTTGACAAGCTGGTGCCAAAATGGCACCATTCAGGCATGGCGGAAGTCATTGAAGAATCTCGAAAAAGGATTACGGCCCGGGTTTCTGACAAGGTGCGGGACACGCTGGAGCAGGCGTCGGAGCTTTTGGGCGCGACGGTGAATCAGTTTGTGGTCCAAACAGCTTATGTGGAAGCGCAGCGGGTCATTGAGCGGGAATCGGTCATCCGGCTTTCGCAGAAGGACGCGCGCAAAGTGCTGGCGCTGCTGGATCATCCGCCGAAACCCAACAAGCGGCTCAAGGCGGCGGTAAAGGCGTTCAAAGGCGCGGTGCGTGCGTAAGATCGAACTGCTCGCGAAGTCGCATGACCGGGAGGGGTTCGATTGCGGAAGCGAGCCGCTTAATTTGTTTCTCAAACAAACGGCCCGTCAACACGCGGAGCGGGGAATTTCACGCACGTTTGTTTTGGTGGAGAAAACCGAGTCCGCGCCCAAACCCATTCTCGGTTTTTTCTCACTTAACATTTGCCAGATCAAATCGGAATCGCTGACGGTGGGAGAGGCGAAAAAACTGCCGCGCGACGTGGCGGGTGTCAGGCTGGGGCGGCTGGCGGTGGCCAAAGAAAATCAACGGCAAGGGATTGGAAAAATATTGCTGGTGGCGGCGATGGGGAAGTTCATGGAGATTTTCGATTCGGCGGGAGGGATTGGACTGTTTGTGGATGCGAAGGATGGAGACGCAAAAAGTTACTATGAACAATTTGGATTCGTCGCGATGCCATCCAATGAGCTGGAATTATTTTTGCCGGTGAAAACGATTCGGGAGGCGCTGGGGACAAGGGGCGGTTGATGGCGACGAGGGTTTCAGTTTCAAGTTTTGTAAATTAAAAATTTAAAATTAAAAATGAAAATTGGGAAATGAGGACTCGCGAGGGGTTGGGTATGGGATAGAGGTTTCAAGTTTTCAGTGGTACCACCTCTCCCCGGCCCTCTCCCCCGCGAGCGGCGGTGGAGAGGGAGAAGATTGGGGGGCTGGAGCATTTCCACAAAATGATGCAGCGGTGTGGGGCGCCATGAAGGGAAGCGGTCTTTTTGGCTTTGGCTTCGTTTCGGCTCAGTCACGGGCCGCTGCGGGTCTGTTCCTTCGCCAAAGCCTCGCCAAAAGTCAAAAATCCTCGCTTCACACCGCTACATCATTTCTGTCAATGCTCTAAGGAGGACGCAGGATTTGGAGGCGAGGCTGCTTCAAAAATAAAAAACGCGCAGAGCGGAGGGGCTCTGCGCGTTTTTTTGATTAAGGATAATTAAGCGCGGTTCAGGCGGCGGCGCAGGAAGGCGAGGCCGGTGAAGCCGGAACTGAGAAGGAGCATGGTGCTGCCGCCATCGGGCGCGGAGACGCCGAACACTTGCACGTTGGCGTCAGAGTTTTTGTCCCAGCCAGCGAAGCCGGGATCGTAGGTGCCGTCGCCGGTGCCGGTATCCCAGGTGTCAACGGTTCCGGTGTTGGGATCATAGAACAGGAATGTGCCGTCGGAGCCGTCCTGCGGCGAACCGCTGAGGGCGGCGTTGGAGGCGGCGATGAAAGGACTCTGAGTCGAACCGGGCAGGGTATTGGCCAGGAAGAAATCGAACGTCTGTCCCGCAGTCAGGGAGAGAGCGACGGTGAAATCCAACTGGAGAATGGGAAGACTCGTGCCGATCTGCGACAGATAACCCTGGCCGTTCGCATAGGTGACGGGGGTGGCCGTGACGCCAGTGCTGATGACTCCGATGGGGGAGCCGGAAATTCCGCCTAACAGGGTCACAGGACTTTGACCGCCGCCGACTTCCCAAACCCGGATGTCGGTCACGGTCGCCGCGGTGTTGAGCGAGAAGCTATCGCCGGGGGCGAAGGGGAGTGTGCCGGCGGGCTCATTGTCAGCCCAGGCGACGTTGCTGCGGTCGGGATTGGGGTCGGGCAAATTAACATTATCCGTGGGCAGGCCGCGATCAACGAGGAGGGTTTGGGCGTAAGTGGACGAACCGCCTAATACGATGGAAATGCCCGCCACCAGAGGCGTCAGCGTGTTTTTGAATGGATGCTTCATTATATGGGTATCTTGGTTTGGTTTAGCTTTCGGTTATGCGGTCGGACATTTTAAAGTTTGCCCGTTCCTCAAACGCAAACTCCCCCTCTAATCAAATAGCCACAGTTGCGTTTAGGAAACGGAAAGTCTTGAGCATAAATGACGCCAGCGATCGGTGAAGAAAATTTTTGTGATTCTAAGGTGGTGATTATTAGTGAGTAACACCGGTCGTTTTCTGCTTTTAAAGCCGGGACGAGTTACATCAATGAAACTTAATTTGTAAGAGTTCCCGACGATTTGACGCGGGTTTTTGCGCTTAATTCTCAATTAAAATACTGCAAATAAGCGGGTTATATTTGGGCGTGGAAAATCGTAATGAATTCCGACGATTCATTTCTTAACGAACGGTGGTTTTGAATGCGTAAACTTAGAGCATTTCTATCAATGTTCTATCTGAAGAATGAGGGGATGGCGATTTATCAGATCAGGCTCGCAGTGCGCCGGCTTCATGAATCTCAATGCGGTTGCCAAAGGGATCGCGTACGAAGAAGCGTTTCCAAGGCGCTGGACGGCCATCGGCAGTTTCCACGCCGGCAGTCTTCAGATTGGCTCTCAATTTATCCACATCGGCACACTCAAGGCCGAAGTGCCGTTGCGCGTCTGGTCCAAAAGGTTGCTCCTCGACTGAGAGATGAATATCAAGTCCGCCGGCGTCAAACCATACGCCGCCGCGAACTCGAAGCGGCTCGGGTTTGGGAATTTCCCGCAAGCCAAGCTGCCCGGTGTAGAACGAACGGGCAAGGTCTTCGCTGCCCCTGGGCATGCTGATATTGATATGGGAAAGACGCATGGAGGGTAATGTTTCCAATAATCACTCCGCGGTGCAATAGTGAATGTTCTTCAACGCATTCAAGTTTCCAGCCGCACCTTATATTTGTGGTGAGGTCCGCCGTCCCTGCCGGGACGGATTATTTTGTTTGGAGGTCGTTCCGGGGATGTTATTCCCGGTAAGATCCAGCAACCCTCCGGGTTGCAAGAAACTGGGATGCGCTCAACGGGCGCAACTTGACACTGCCCCCAAAAACGGCAGGGCTGAACTGCCCGGCACGGAGCACCTTTGCTGGCGTACGAATGCTCCACCGGCGGCGCGGCAGCGCCGCCGTATCACGGGGCAGTCCGCGGATGCGCGCAATTCAAGCTCTCGCGACGCGTTAGGCGGTGTGCTCGCAATAAATCTCGGGTGGCGTTCCGGTTGGTCGTGAGGGTGGCGTCAAGGATGGCGGAGTTGGCGGCGGTGAACCTCCACCACTGGATGATGATCCTCGGAGGCGATGGTTGAGGGTGATAACCACGTGGGTAATCACGTAAAGCAATGGAAGCACTAAGGCTACGCCGGTGAGAATGTCGTGACCGCGAAGGCGGTAAAAAATCGCGAGGATCAATGAGCCTGAAAGGATGTGGTTGAGTGCGATTTTTGGGTTCATATTTTTTTCGTACGTGGCGATGGTTTTGTCGATTAAGTATCGTGTCCTCGAAAACCGAAATGGTAAGCGACAAAACGATTAACCTTTTGGAAAAAATCGGCGATGAATTTTAATCGCATCCTACTTGGAATTGGTAAATGGTCATCCTTGCTTGCTGGTTTTCCCCTCATCAGTTGGATTTAGTAATCTGACGCAGAATTAAACCAACTCAAGTCGCGTCCGATTAATAGTTCGGTCATTTTCGCATGGTGTGTGTTTTTCATCGCAATGGGTTTGGCCTGAAATCCAAACTCTGCGGCGAGTATCGCGACTTCGGGAGTGTTGTCGTAGGTCATGAGGAAATCGCCCTTGCAGACTCGCATTGCCGCAAATAATCGGCGATGGTCAATCTGCCATTTTGTGTAGAGACGCCGCGCCGCGAGTGTGTATGGTGGGTCAATAAAAAAGACCGCATCTTTGTCAGCTCTCTGTTCTTCAAGGAGAACGAATCCGTCACCCTCTACAAATGTTAGTCGATCTTTAAGGTGATTTATTTCCCGAATCCGACGCGCAAGCGTTTCAGGATACCACCGGGACATAAGTCCTCGACCATTTTCGCCCGCTTTGACCAGACCCGCTCCAGCAGCCATAATTCCACCGCGTTGAACACGATTGCGTAGAATCGTCTGAAACGCTTTTTCGCGAACTGATTCAATTGATGCGTCAAGAACTCTGCGAACATTCTCTATTGAGAGTTCAAAGCCTAGGATCTCATTCGCGAGCCACTCTGCATGTCCGTTTAACACAACACGCCAAACAGCTGCTACTCCGGAATCAAGCTCAGCGAAGACTACATGTTTCGCCAAACGTTCAAACGCCACTGTGAGACTTACAATGCCGCCGCCGGCAAATGGCTCTATGAAGCGAGTCGGCAATTTCGATTTGCTCTGAAGCCAGTCCCGAAGATACGGAATGAACCAAGTCTTGCCGCCAGGGTATCGAAATGGGCTCCGCTGCGGAACACTCGCGACGTTGATGGGCTGGTCTGAAGTATAGCGAACCCGGCGTTGCGGAGCGGCTTCCAAAAACAAGCCATTGGGTTCCTCTCGAACACAGAAACTGCCCGCCGCGTCGAGATGGTGGGCGATGTCTAGAAGATCATTCGCCATCCGAGCTGGTACCCGGATAACGGTAGTTTTGCCCGAGGTCCATTTCCTAGGAAAGGTAGTTGAAGAGCGGCCCATGCGACGAAATCTAGTACATCAACTGCCCGGAGTCAACCCTGTAACAGGGCTATTATCCGTGTTACATCTCAATTATTGGCCATACCGCTGTGACTTTCGAAGCTTTAGGCTCGCTCTTGTGACGGGACTGTTGAAAATAATTGCATGGCTTTCAAAATTACGGAAGTTTTCGGCTACTCCGTGGAAGACAAGAGTCCGGAAGCAATTGCTTCACGGGTGGAGAAACCATGTCCCTTTCAGTTGCCTGGAATGCCTTGCACCAAGGTCAGTAAATCTGACCCTTTGGGTGTCTGCATGTTCGGCGACTCTCAAATCGGCACCCCTGTTTGCCCGATCCGTTTTGTTCAGAACGGTCAGATGTTTGTAGATGTCGCGAGGGCTGCGTTTGGCACCGGACGAAAGATTGTTATCCGTCCCGAGTTACGGATTTTACGAAAGGAAAATGGCAAAAAGGCAGGCAAAGTCGACTACATTATCGGTTTGCTCGGTGAAGATGGAAAGCCTGCTGATTTCTGCGCTCTCGAAGTCCAAGCAGTTTATGTGTCTGGGAATTCCTATTATCCGATGTTCCATGAATTCCTCAACACGGGCATCCCACCTCACGAGCAAAGGGGTATGGATTGGCTTTCTAGCCGCAAGCGCCTAATCTACCAACTCAATCTCAAAGTACCAGTTTTTCGTCGCTGGGGCAAAAAATTCTTTGTTGCGGTAGACCAACAGTTTTTCAAGGCGCTTCCCAAAATGAAACGCGTTCCTGACATCGAGAACAGTGAGGTGACGTGGGTGCTTTACGATTTCAAACGCCGGGATAAGGGCGCACGGTTCAGCATGAGCCCCGCAGAATTTTACTGCACCGAATGGGCAGACGTTGAGGTAGCTTTACGCGAGGGAGTTCCGCCAAAACAAATGGAAATCCTCAATGATGTTTACGCCGCGATGACGAGGAAGCAACGGCCAATAACGGCGATTGACATTTAGCTTTGCCAGCATCATTCATAACACCATTCTCTTGACTAACAATAAACCTTACCCGACTCGATATTCCGTCAACCCGACCGCTGCTTGACCTGAATAATTATCGCTTCCATGATTTGCCGACTTACGGGGCGGTATCGAATCGCACGCGGTACGCGGAGGTGGGAGTTCAAGATCGTGCTTTAGAGCTTCTTCAAACAACCGATTCATTTGATTTGGAGAGCCTGAAGGATTCCATCAAGACAAACACCTATGCCGCTTGAGTGGGAATGTGCTTATGATAAAATGGTTAGTGACTGGTTAATTTGAAAAAGGTGAATATGGCAAGTATCTCAGTTCTTGATGCAAAAACTCGCTTTGGTGAGTTGCTCGAAAGGGTCGCGCAGGGTGAGGAGGTGGTGATCACCAAGCACGACAAGCCGGTGGCGCGCATCATCCCGGAGGGGCGTTCGTCTGCCAAATCCATTCGGGAAGCGGTGGCTTCGATTCGGGAGTTGCGCGGGCGGATCGAAGCCCGGACGAAGGGCAAATCAAAGCTTTCATTGGATGACGTCAAATCGGCGCGGGGCGAGGGCCGCAAGTCAGCGGTTCGTGGGTGGTGGATGCTATAGCGGGCCGGGGCGGGTTTAGAGTTAGTGGAGATCATACGGCTCGCGGGTTTACGTGTTCAAATTGCAAAGCTGCGGTAGAGAGTAGTGAAACCATATGCACTGGTTGTGGATCAGTTTTGCTATCCTAAACCAAAAGAAATTTGAGTTTGCTAAATAAAAAACGGTTAATGATAATCGTCTGATAATTAAATGTTAAGGCGTCATATGAAAAGTAAAAATTCCTTAAAAAAAACAACTAGGAAAATTGTAAAACCCACTAAGTTATCAACTAGTGTTAAGAAGGCTATCCCTGCGCCGATCGTTCTTCAAAATAGCGTATTAACGATGCTAGAGAGCGGAGAAATTTATTTGGATCTGGATAATAATCCCGAATTTTACAATTTTGTACATGGGGTGGGAGATCGCACCTGTCGAGTTCGAGTCCAAGCGCCAGCAATTTGGTTGCGGCTCCCTCCTACGGCACAGGTGTCTGTGCAAGTTTTTGGCTTTACTAGAATGGATTTTGACAATGGCGCCAATGCTCGGTTGTTGGTGAGTGTCGAGCAGCCGGCCAATGTAAGAAGCGACTATTTTATAAATGTATCAGTTTGGGGTAATACGATTCTCTATTCAGTTGCCTTTCAATATGCCTCATTTGGATATATAGCCGGCTGAGGTAAAAGTTTTACGCTACGCTCGCCCTCCCTTTTTTTTCAGTTGATTGGTTTAGATGATGTAGTCGAGGGGGTTGGCGTGGGTTCCTTGCAGGTCTTTCACGCGCTGGCAGAGTTCGGCGACGGTGACGCCTTCGAGGATTTTGGCGATGGCGTCGCGGACTTCTTTCATGATGCTGCGGATGCCGCACTTGGATTCGTCGGGGCAGGAGCATTTGGAGTAGAATTTTTCGCTGACGCAACCGACGGGCGCGAGGGGGCCCTCAATGTGGCGGACGACGAGGGCCAATGAGATTTTCTCGGGGGGCTTGCTGAGGCGGTATCCGCCCGCGACGCCGCGGCGGCTCTCGACGATGCCGGCGGATTTGAGGTCGTTGAGGATTTGTTCGAGGAAGCGTTTGGGGATATTTTGTTGCTCGGAGATGGTTTGGATGCGCAGGACGCGTTGATCGTAATTGAGGCCCAGAACTACGAGGGCTCGAAGGGCGTATTCTCCGCGCAAGGAAAGTTTCATAGGGGATAATATACAATCCGCACCGATTTGCTCAAGATTATATCGAGGAGAGATTTATAGCGAAAAAAGCCAATGAAAACGGCTGTAAATAATAATATCATAATCTCTATTGACATACTGTAGATTATTGATATTATCGTGTGCGTTAACTGAAATGAAGCTTATGAAACACAGGTTCGATTTGGCGTTGGTGGGTGATTGGGCGCGGATGCGCGCGATTTTGGCGTCGCCAGCAAATTGAACGGTCAAATTCCAATCCCATGAAAAAACCTCGATTCAAACAATTCAATCGTCTGGCAGTGGTCACTGCCATTACTGGTCTTCAACTTGGCGCGGCGGCACTCCACGGCGCGACGCTTTCGGATGAGGATGTGCAGGCACTCGTCAAGCGGGTCAATGAACTGGAGCAGCAGGTGAA
Organism: Verrucomicrobiia bacterium; assembly: GCA_036268055.1. Taxonomy (NCBI): domain Bacteria; kingdom Pseudomonadati; phylum Verrucomicrobiota; class Verrucomicrobiia; species Verrucomicrobiia bacterium. The sequence goes on from DATAUW010000012.1 coordinate 268,980, forward strand.
AATTCTCCAGCGCAATCGCGAGGTGGATCAGGATGTCGCGACGGATAAGGCGAAGGAGTCGGCGATGGTTTCGCTGGGCACCACGGGGTTGGTCGTCAAATCGGGCGATTCGAATTTCACGATGATTGCGCATGGATATGTTCAGGCGGACGCGCGTAATTACATCGGGTCGAAGGCGACGCCGGATGAATTTCTATTGCGTCGCGTGCGCCCGATCGTGGAAGGCACGATTTGGGATAAATTTAATTATCGCCTGATGCTCGACCTGGCGTCGGGCAGCGTGACGGGCAGCACGGCGAACAATGTAGGCATCCTCGATGATGCTTATCTTAACGCGCGCATCTTCGATGACCTGCAAGTTCAAGCGGGCAAATTCAAATCGCCCGTGGGATTGGAACGCCTTCAATCCACCGCGGATTTGTTTTTCGTCGAGACGGGTTTCGCGACCGAGTTGACGCCCAATTACGATCTCGGTGTGGAAGTTCACAATGACCTTTTCACATCGCCCATTGCTTACGCCGTGGGCGTGTTCAACGGCGCGTCCGATAATGCGAGCGACGATGCCGAAACGGACGAAGGCAAGGACGTGGCTGGCCGGTTGTTCCTGCAACCGTTTTTGAAAAAGAACATCGCGCCGTTGCGGAATTTGGGTTTCGGCGTGGCGGGTTCTTATGGCGAGCACAATGGCGGTTCGCTTACGAGTTACAAGACGCCTGGGCAGCAAACGATGTTCACCTACGCCAATGCCGCGCCCGGCGGCGATCTGTATCGCATAGACCCGCAGTTGTTTTGGTATTGGGGTCCGTTCGGCCTGGAGGGCGAATACAATTTGTCGTCGCAAAAATTGATCTCCACCAAAACCGGCGCGGGAATTCCGCCTTACCAACGCTTCAACAATACCGCGTGGCAGGTCGAGGCTTCTTACTTCCTCACTGACGAAGAAAATTCTTTCAAGGCAAGTTCGCTCAAGCACGTCACGCCGTGGCATCGGTTCGCACCGACGCAGGGCGAGTGGGGCGCATTTGAAGTGGTGGCGCGCGTGCAGCAACTTTCGCTGGATGAAAACGCGTTCACCAGCCACGCGGGCACGAGCTACGCCGCGGCGGGTTCGGCGCAGCGCGCGACGGCGTGGGGCGTGGGATTGAACTGGTATCTCAACGAAAACCTGAAACTCAATCTCGATTACGAATCCACGACGTTTCACGGCGGCACCGCGCTGGCCGGATCGGCGACGTCGCGGCCGGAGCATGTGATTCTCAGCCGCATTCAATTCCAATTCTGATTTGTTAGGTTAGTAAGTCCTGCGTTAAGAGCCGATGGGTGAAAGTCCGTCGGCTCTTTTATTTTTACGATTGCGTTGCGGCCAGAGATGCAAAAGCGATTTCCTTTCACACCAGACATTGACAACTTCGCGCGCGCATCGGAAGGTTAGTCACCAAGCATGATTTTCCTGCCGATTGTCGAACGCGAATTGCGCGTGGCTGCGCGCCGAGGAGCAACTTTTGTGTGGCGATCACTGATGGCGCTTTGTGCCATCGGCATCGGCATCATCGTTTTTCTCGCCAACTTCAACCAGCCCGACACCGTGGTTGGCTACGCCATTTTCACCGGACTGGCCGTGCTTGCATTGGTTTATTGTCTCTTTGCCGGACGCCTTTCCACCGCCGATTGTCTGAGCGAAGAAAAGCGCGAAGGCACGCTCGGCCTGCTCTTTCTCACGGACCTGACCGGCAACGACGTCGTGCTTGGGAAATTGGCGGCGACATCTTTGAACGCCTTCTACGGTTTGCTCGCGTTGTTTCCCGTGCTCGCTTTGCCGCTGCTCATGGGTGGTGTCGCCTACACGGAATTTACGCGGCTCGTGCTCGTGTTGCTCGACACTTTTTTATTTTCACTCGCCATCGGCATGTTTGCTTCGTCGCTCACCCGCGATCTTCGCCACGCGATGGCCGTCAACTTTGCCATGCTGCTCGCGTTGACGCTGGTGATCCCGTGTATTGGTGCGGCTATCGCCGCGTGGTGGCACGTGATTATCAATCCATTTGGATATACCAGCCCCATCTACTGTTTCGTGTTGGTCTTTGACCGGTTTTACAAACCGACGCCATACAATTTCTGGTTCTCGTTATTCATTATTCATGGCATCACGTGGTGGCTGCTGTACCAGGCGGGACGCATCGTGCCGCACTCGTGGCAGGACGCGCCCAAACCAAAACCAGTTACGGCAAAAAACAAAGCGCCGCGGCAGGGCTGGTGGCACAAGTGGAGCTACGGCCCGGTTGAAAAACTTCCCGCGCACCGGAAAAAATTGCTCGATGTGAACGCCTTCTTCTGGCTTTCCTCGCGCGCGCGGCTCAAGCCCATGCACGTCTGGGTTTTTCTTTTTCTGCTGGGCGCGTGGTATTTCTTTCTTCACATCACCGCCGATGGAATCGTGGATGATGCCCTCGACCTCATGGCCGCGCTGCTGCTGACCACGACGCTCAAACTGTGGCTCGCGCTCGAAGCCGGCCAGCAACTTGCGCGCGATAAAAAATCCGGCGCGCTCGAATTGCTGCTCTCCACGCCGCTCAATGAGCACGACATCGTGCGCGGACAAATGCTCGCCCTGCGCCGGCAATTTTTTTTCCCGACGATTGCGGTTTTGATTTTGGATTTGGTCCTGATGTACGGCGCGCTTAGCTTCAACAAGCAGCATCCCGATCCACAACTGGGCTATATCTGGATGGGCTCGATCCTCATGGTTCCGATAGACCTGATCGCGCTCAGTTGGTTCGGCATGGCCTCGGCGCTCACGGCAAAAAATTACAATCGCTCGGTGATGGCGGCGGCGGGCATGCTGGCGCTGCCGTATCTGATTTTTGGCGTGGGCACGGTCATAGCTGAAGTGTGGATTGACCTGACTTCAAGCCCGCCCGCGTTCGGCTCGGCTTTTCACCCGGGGTGGTTTTTTGCGCTCTCGCTGGTGACCGATGTCTTTTTTGGACGGCGCGCTTACAAGCAATTATTTGGCGGGATGCGCCGCATGGCTTCGCAACGATTTATTTCCGCCACGCGCGCGGAAGCCGAAATCAAACCCGCGAAACCTAAAATCTCGCGGCGCAAACTTGCTCTGCGCTGGGCGGTGGCGACGGCTGTGATCGCTGTCGTGGCCGGATACCTGAGCATGGATTCGCCGCGCCATTTTCCGCCGCCAGTTATCGTGCCGATGAGCACCGGGCAAGGGACGTTGCAGGTTTTTCCGTCGAGCGCCGGGGCGATTTTTATTTTGCCGGATGGGACGTTGTGGCGATTCGGCAAAACCGGAGGGAACATGGACCGGGCGATCGTGCCGGAACCGTTCGACACCAATCGTTGGACGAGTGTGGCGGCGGCGCCGGAGGATTTTATCGGCATTCGCGACGACGGGACATTATGGCAGGAGCCGTTTCGTTACGGTGCTCCCGGTGGGCTTTCTCAACTGGGCTCGGACCATGATTGGGTGAAAGTCTCCGGCGTCAATTCCCACGGTTGCGCCATCAAACGCGACGGCTCCTTGTGGGTGTGGGGAAACAATCAGATCGGCCAATTGGGCATCGGCCCGGGTCCGTTTCAGGAAACACCCGTGCAGGTCGGCAGCGATAAGAATTGGTCGTCCACCTTTTGCTCGGGCGCGGCCACGCTCGCCATCCGAACCGATGGCACACTCTGGGCCTGGGGACGCACGTTTTTCATCAGTGGCTTTCAGTACTCCTCCGTCGCCAATTTCGCAACTCCCACCCAGGTCTGCCGCGACACCAACTGGAGCGATTTCCCAGTCACAGGCATGACCATCAAGGTTCGCAATCGCGCGGGCGAACTTTGGGAGCCATTCCTCCTGCCACCCGATGCGCTGCTGGGCGCGGATGCCACCTGCCGCCTCGCCTGTTACGCGGCAAACTCCAATCGGCTCGCTTATGCTTTTTGCGGAGAACCAACAGCTTTTGAAATTCGCACCAACGGCACGCTTTGGCGGAAGGAATACACAAGTGGCTCGACCATGATTGCATCCACCGAGAAATGGCAGCAGGTCGGCAAACGCGCGGACTGGGTTTCGCTTTGGGGCGGCGGTGGGACGATTTACGGCCTGACGACGGATGGTGTTCTTTGGACCTGGGGCTTCGACCCGACCCGCACGGATGAGCCGGATAATTTTCACGAAAGCCTGCGCGTGTTTCATTTGCAAATCCTCGCCGCCATGGGTAAAGCCTCTGGCGGCGCACGGTTCGGGATGAATCGAAACGCCGTCTGGCAATACGAAAAAAAACCGCACGCCATCCTGCGTCTCACTGGCGCGCCGTCGGTGGCTTCGACACCATAGCCAGACTCCAAAAGAAGTTTCACTTTGCCGGGAACAGCTTCTTTTCTGCTAACTCATAACCGGTAAATGGTTTCAGTTGATGGGCGACGCGTGGCTTTTGCCGCCGTTCGCTTGTGAAAAAAATCACAAATTCAACTTGCCGTCTTTTTCCCGCCTGATTAGTTTGTTTAAGACGGCGGTATTTCCACCGCTAATCTTATGCAGACAAGCACCGAGATCGGCTATAATTCGAAGGTCGAAGGCGACGTCGTCGTTACGCAACTGGACGCCGCCCTCAACTGGTTCCGCAAGAATTCCCTTTGGCCCATGCCAATGGGGCTGGCTTGCTGCGCGATCGAATTGATGGCTGCGGGCGCGAGCCGGTTCGATATTTCCCGCTTCGGTTCCGAAGTCATGCGATTTTCGCCGCGCCAATCCGATGTCATGATTGTCGCCGGCACGGTCACTTATAAAATGGCGCTGGCGGTCAAACGCATCTACGACCAAATGGCTGAACCCAAGTGGGTTATCGCGATGGGCGCGTGCGCCTCGACCGGTGGCATGTATCGCAGCTACGCCGTTTTGCAAGGCGTGGATCGCATCATTCCGGTGGATGTTTATGTGGCCGGTTGCCCGCCGCGTCCCGAAGCTTTGCTCGATGCCCTGATCAAACTGCAAAATAAAGTGGCCAAAGAACCGGTCATTTCCGTGCAGCGAAAAGTCATCGCTGACACTTCGGTATAATTTAATTCGGATTCATTTGCCCGTGGAACTTGCGCAAAAATTAAAAGAGAAATTCGGCGACCTCATCGCGGAACCCGTGGAGTTTCGCGGCGAGACGACGCTGAAAGTGCTCGATGCCGAACGCATCGCGGACGTGTGCGCCTTCGCGAAGAACGAACTGAAGTTCGATTACCTGATTGATATTTCGTCGGTGGATAATTACGGCGATGATCCACGTTACACGGTCGTTTATGAACTTTACGGTTTGGGTCATCACGTGCATTTGCGTTTGAAGACTGATGTCAGTGAAGAAAAATGTGAATTGCCGACCGTCACCGGTGTGTGGCGCACCGCTGACTGGCACGAGCGCGAGGCTTTTGACATGATGGGTTTGCGTTTTCGCGGGCATCCCGACCTGCGCCGTATTTTGATGTGGGAAGGCTATCCGTATTTTCCGTTGCGCAAGGATTTTCCGCTCTCGGGCAAGCCGACGGATTTGCCGGAAGTGGCTTTCACCAAGCCCGCGCCGCTCGAAGGCGGCCCGTTCGTCACCATTGCCGGCGGCAAAGACCGTGTCGCCCGCGAACCGCGCGTGCGCATTGCCGAATCGGAAACCGTTCCGCTCAACGCGCGCCTCGAACGCCGCAGCGACATCAAAGACGCCCACGGCCAATCGCATGGGCCGGGAACTGTGGACAAGAAAAGTTAATTAAATGGCCACGACTCACGACATTGAATTTCGCGACCCGCAGGCGCGCATCGTCACCGCGCTCGCGGCGGACGCTGCCGGCACGTCGCCTTCGCATGAGTTGACGGACATGCAGGGCGAGAAGATGGTCCTCAACATGGGGCCGTCGCACCCGGCGACGCACGGCGTGTTGCGCATCATTCTCGAACTGGATGGCGAACTGATCACCAAGGCTTTTCCCGACATCGGTTATCTGCATCGCGGCGATGAAAAAATCGCCGAGAACATGACCTACACGCAGTTCATTCCCTACACCGACCGCCTCGACTATCTCGCGCCGCTCGCGAATAACGTCGCCTACGCGCTCGCAGTGGAAAAACTGCACGGCATTGACAAAGACCTTCCGCCGCGCTGCCAATACATCCGCGTGATGTGCTGCGAACTGGCGCGCATCTCGTCGCATTTGCTTGGCCTGGGCGCGTTCGCGATGGACGTCGGCGCGCTCACGGTTTTTCTTCATACCTTCACGCAGCGCGAGACGATTTATAATTTGATCGAGGCCCTCACCGGCGCGCGATTCACGACGAGTTACACGCGCATCGGCGGTGTGTCGCGCGATTTGCCGCCCGGTTGGCTGGACCAGTTGCGCAAGTTTTTGAAGGAAGTTGCGGTGAATTTTGAGGAGTCGGAAAAATTGCTGACGCGCAATCGCATCTTCATGGATCGCACGCGGGACATCGGCGTGATCTCGAAGGAAGACGCGATTGATTACGCGCTCAGCGGGCCGAACCTGCGCGGCAGCGGCGTGGATTTCGATTTGCGCAAGGCGCATCCGTATTTGGTCTATGACCAGTTGCAATTCGATATTCCGACCGGTTCGGTGGGCGATTGCTACGACCGTTATCTCGTGCGCATGGAAGAGATGCGCCAGAGCGCCCGTATTTTGGCGCAATGCGCCGATAAAATTCCCGACGGCCCGGTGCATATCCAAAATGGCAAGACGGTTTTGCCGCCGAAGGAAAAAGTTTTGACGGGCATGGAAGAATTGATCCATCAATTCATTCTAGTGACGCAGGGTGAGAACGCGCCCCCGGGTGAAGTTTATTTCGGCGCGGAAAATCCCAAGGGCGAACTCGGCTTTTATATCCACAGCAAAGGCGGCGGCACCCCGCATCGCCTCAAAATTCGCGCGCCATCGTTCGTGAACCTGAGCATCCTTTCCCATTCGCTGCCCGGCCACCTGATGAGCGACGTCGTGGCGATTCTCGGGTCGCTGGATTTCGTGATGGGAGAATGCGACCGCTAAAAAATGTTATGAACCAAATCGTGTGGTGTGACATACCGGTGAAAAATTTGGATCGTTCGATCCAATTTTATAGCGCCGTGCTTGGGTCGGCGGTGAAAAAAGAATCCATGCCCGGCATGACGTTCGGGCTGTTGCCGCACGCCAACGACAGCGTGAGCGGCTGCCTGGTTGAAACAACGGAAGTGAAGCCTTCCGAGCATGGCCCGTTGATTTATTTGAATTGCGACGGCCGCCTGGATGCGGCCATCGCCGCCGTGGAAGCGAACGGCGGGAAAGTTTTGAAACCGAAACATCCAATCGGCCCGTATGGTTTTCGCGCCGTGATTTTGGACAGTGAAGGCAACCGCCTCGCCTTGCACTCGAAGTAAAATGAGTTTTACCGTTCCAGCCGCACTTGAAGCCGAGTTGAACGAACTCGTGACGCATTATCCGCAAAAACGGAGCGCGTCGCTGATGTTTCTGCACGCCATTCAAGAGCATTTCGGCTACATCTCGAAAGAAGCCGTTGAGTGGACTGCCGCGAAGCTCGAGTTGCAGCCGATCAACGTGTATGAGTTGGTGACGTTTTACCCGATGTTCCGGCAGGAGCCGGCGGGCAAGACGGTGTTGAAAGTTTGCCGCACGCTGAGTTGTGCGCTTGGCGGTTCAAAACAGTTGCACGAACATTTTTGCCAGAAGCTCGGCCTCGATAGTCACGCCCACGGATTGCAGACGACGAAGGACGGGAAATTTTCGGTGGAATTTGTCGAGTGCCTGGCCAGTTGCGGCACCGCGCCGGTCATGATGTGCAATGAGGATTTTTACGAAGGCGTGAGCAACGCGAAGGCGGACGAACTATTGGAGAAGTATAAATGAAGACTTTCCACACTCCGCATTCCGCACCGGGAATTGGCTGCCGAACATGGATTCGAACCATGACAGACTGCTCCAGAGGCAGCCGTGCTACCATTACACCATTCGGCAAGCAGCAATTTAAAAAGCTAGTGGGTTTATCGGCGGAGTCAAGCCTCGCCTTAACCTTTGATTGATATGCCCCAGGAATATCGCCTTATCTTAAAACATGCGGACGAGCCCGGTTACACGCCGGAGATTGATTCCTATTTGCGCGTGGGCGGTTACGAGACGCTCAAGAAGGCGCTGGCGATTGCGCCCAAGAGCTTGCCCGATGGCAAGACGCAAAGCGCGCAGGAACAAATCCGCGACGAGGTCAAACTCTCCGGTTTGCGCGGTCGCGGCGGCGCGGGTTTTTCGTGCGGCTTAAAATGGTCGTTCGTGGACCGGCGCAGCGGCAAACCGATCTATCTCATTTGCAACGCCGACGAATCCGAGCCCGGCACGTTCAAGGATCGCCAGATCATTTACAAAGATCCGCATCAGATGATCGAAGGCATGATCATCTCCTGCTTCGCGAACGACGTGAAGCTTGCCTATATCTATATCCGCGGCGAATTTCCCGAGGGCGCGCGCATATTGAATCGCGCCTTGAAAGATGCGCGGGCGAAAAATTTTCTCGGCAAGAATATTCTGGGCAGCAGCTACGATCTGGAAATCTACGTTCACCGTGGCGCGGGCGCTTACATTTGCGGTGAAGAAACGGGCTTGATCGAATCGCTCGAAGGCAAGCGCGCCTACCCGCGCATCAAGCCGCCTTATTTTCCCGCGATTCTCGGCCTTTATCAATGCCCAACCATCGTCAACAATGTTGAAACGCTTTGCGCGGTGAAACATATCGTGGCGATGGGCGCATCGGAGTTCGCGAAACTCGGCACGCCGAACAACACCGGCACGCGCATCGTGAGCATAAGCGGGCATGTGAAAAAGCCGGGTTACTACGAAGTCGAAGTGGGCAAGGCGACGATCGGGCAGTTGATCAATGAATTCGCGGGCGGCTTGCGCGACGGGCGCAAATTGAAAGCGATCATCCCGGGCGGTTCGTCCTCCAAAGTTTTCAGGGCCGGCGAAAAGTTCAAATTGAAGAAAAAAGTGGACGGGAAAGATGTCGAGCAGGAAGTGGAAGTGCTCGATCTGCCTTACGATTTTGACTCGCTCATGGCGGCAGGCACCATGTCGGGCTCCGGCGCGATCATCGTGGTTGACGATTCCGCGGACATCGTGGAAGTGCTGGCGAACATCAGCGAATTTTACGCGCACGAAAGTTGCGGCCAATGCACGCCGTGTCGCGAGGGCTCGCTCTGGATGAGCAAGACGCTGCATCGCATGACGCACGGCGAGGGCCGCAAGCAGGACGCCGATTACCTCGTGAAAATCGCCGACAACATTCCCGGTGGCCGGACGATCTGCGCCTTCGGCGAAGCTTGTTCCTGGCCCGTGCAAAGTTTCGTGGCCAAGTTTAAAGATGAATTCGTGGCCAAAGGCGCGGCGGATGAAGCAAAGCGCGCGGCTGGCCAAGGCGCCGGGCCGACGCATGATTTAAAAATCGCGGCGAGTCCCAACGCATAGTTTTAAAATCATTGACCAACTATGAATGCGACCACTGAACAAGTATTCATCGAAGCGCTCTCGTTGCCGACGCAGTCGCGCGCAGAGCTGGCGCAAAAATTATTGGCGAGCTTGAATCGTGAGACTGACTCGGCAGAAATAGAAGCCGCATGGGCAGAAGAAGCCGTTGGGCGGTGCAATGCATACGATCAGGGCAAAATTCCTGAGCGTGATTCCATGGATGTATTGCGGGATGCCTACAAAAAAGTTGGGTGAAGAGAATAACTTATTTAAGTGTCGCCGAGACAGAATTGACCGATGCCGCAAAATATTATGATGAACAACAACCGGGACTTGGCAGAGAATTTCTTGATGCGATCAAAAGCGCCCAGGAATTCATCCAGCGCAATCCGGAATTGCCATCTATTTACAAAGAACTCGTGCGCAGTCGGCGGGTTAAGCCATTTTCCTATAAATTGCTCTACCGCGAATTATCAGACCGTATCCAAATCGTCGCGGTTATGCATTGCAGCCGGCGGCCTGATTATTGGCAAAACCGAATCTCATAAATCTGAGCTGAATGATTTAAATTAGATGTCCACACCCGCACCAACTGAAAAAGCCATGACAACGACCGCATTGGAATTTTGCGTCAAGGCATTGAGTTTGCCTCGCCAAACCCGGGCTGAAATTGCCGAGCATCTTTTGAGCAGTCTTGAGGATGATGAATCTTTCGCACATACTGAGGCACTATGGAGAAATGAAATACGCCGCCGCCGCGACGAAATTCGCGACGGAAAAACCAAATTGCGCCCGGCTGACAAAGTTATGCGGAGTGCCCTGCGCGCAATAGCGTGAAGCCTGTTTACTATCACTGTGAAGCCGATGTTGAACTTGTTGCAGCCGCAAAATATTACCAATGCCAGCGCACTGGATTGGGCAGGCGTTTCCTTCAATCTGTTCACAAAACATTGGCAACAATTCAAGAAAGTCCAAAACGATATTCTTATTATGACAGGCCATTACGAAGCTGCCGCGTCGTGGGATTTCCCTATCGCGTCGTTTATGATGAAACGCCGGATGCAATTCACATTCTCGCCGTTATGCACCTTGCTCGGGAACCGGATTATTGGAAACATCGGCACTAACTTGATTGTAAGATTTTAGTAACTGGAATACATGTCCACACCCGCACCAACTGAAACGAAGGCCGCGCCGCCGCCGGTTGAGACCATCAAGGTCAAGGTGGATGGCCGCGAGATTTCCGTGCCCAAGACCACGCCGGACCCGATCACAGGCAAGCCGACGCCCACGACGATGATTCAGGCGTGCGCGCTCTCCAAGGTGGATGTCCCGCATTATTGTTATCATCCCAAGTTGCCGGTGGTCGGCAACTGCCGCATGTGCCTGGTCGAGTTCGGCACGCCCGCGCTGGGGCCGGACCGCAAGCCGGTCATGAATCCCGACGGCACGCCGAAGATCGCGAAATCGCCGCGTCCCGCGATTGCCTGCGCCACGCCGGTTTCGCCGGGGATGGAAATTTACACGAACACGCACGGCGTGAAACAGATGCGCGAGGGCGTGCTGGAATTTTTGCTGATCAATCATCCGCTGGATTGTCCGATTTGCGACCAGGCGGGCGAATGCAAGTTGCAGGAATATTCCGTGGATTACGGCCAGGCGACGAGCCGCTTCGTGGAGACGAAAGTCCACAAGCCCAAGCACGTTGACCTCGGGCCGCGCATCGTCCTCGACGACGAGCGTTGCATCCTGTGTACCCGCTGCATCCGGTTTTCGCGCGACATCGCGCAGGACGACGCCCTGGGCATTGTCAATCGCGGCAGTTACAACACGCTCAGCGCGTATCCCGGCAAAGCCTTTGACAATAATTACACGCTGAACACGGTGGACATTTGCCCGGTGGGCGCGCTGACCTCGAAAGATTTTCGTTTCCAGATGCGCGTGTGGTTTCTCAAGGAAACCAAGAGCGTCTGCACGAGTTGTTCGACGGGCTGCAATATCGTTGTCGGTTCGCGCGAAGAAAAAGTGTTTCGCTACGAGCCGCGCGAGAACGATGCCGTCAATTCGAGTTGGATGTGCGATGCGGGCCGCCTTAATTATAAATGGATCGGCAGTGAAAATCGTTTGACTGAAGTGCGCATCGGCAAAACCTCGACCACCTGGGCGGCGGCGCTCAACGAAATTTCCGACAAACTTGCGAAAGTCAAAAATGGCTCCGTCGCCATCGTTGCTTCCGCGCGACAGACGAACGAAGAATTATTTTTGCTCGCAAAACTGGCGAAGAAATTCAACGCCATCACCGACTCCGTTCCGCGCCCGCAAGCGGCTGACAAATTGCTCGTCAGCAACGACCGCAATCCGAACAGCAATGGCGCGACGCTCACGGGCATCGCGCCCGCGACGATGGGTACGAATTTGCCGCATATCGCCCAAGGCATCCGCAATGGCAGCATCAAGACGCTGATTGTTTTTGGTGAAGACGTGACGAAGCATGGTATCGGCACGGATTTGCTCAGCAAATTGGACACGCTTATCGTCAGCGAAATTTTGCCGAACACGACGACCGAACTGGCGCATTACACGTTGCCCGGTTGCGCGCATATCGAAAAGCGCGGCAGCTTCACGAATGGCAAGGGCCGCGTGCAGAAATTCATGAAGGGCGTCGAGCCTCGCGGCGACGCGCGTCCTGAGTGGGAATTTTTGCACGAGTTGGTTTACAACGTCACTGGCCAAAACGGTTTTGCGAGCATCGAAGGATTGTTCAATCAGATGGCGAAGGAAATTCCGGCGTTCAATGGCCTGACCTGGGCCGGGCTCGGTGACACGGGAGCAAGCATAACCATTTAAGCGATGCACCCTATTGAATCACTCACGAACTGGTTGAACGGCCTGACGCCGGCAAACCAATTCATCGTTTTTTCCTGCATCAAAATCGCCATCGTCTTCGGCATTTTGCTGACCTTCGTCGCGTATTCAGTTTTGGCCGAGCGCAAAATTTCCGCGTGGATTCAGGATCGCGTCGGCCCGAATCGCGTGGCGCTGCCGTTGATCGGAAGCATTCCGATTCTCGGACCATTTCTGACGCGCCTCGGTATTTGGCAGCCGATGGTGGATGGGCTCAAATCGTTTTTGAAGGAAGACTTCACGCCCGGCCACGTGCGCAAAGTTTATTTCTGGCTCGCGCCCGCGATCACGATGATTCCCGCGTTGCTCACGGTAGCGGTGATTCCATTCGGCTCGAACATCGGCGGGCAGCACATGGTCGTCGCGAATTTGAACGTCGGCATTCTCTACAGCTTCGGGATCGTTTCACTCGGTGTGTATGGCATCGTGCTTGCGGGTTACGCGGCGAATTCCAAATATCCGTTCCTTGGCGGCATCCGTTCGAGCGCGCAACTTATCTCCTACGAAATCTGCATGGGCATGTCCGTCATCGGCGTGTTCATGATCGTGGGCAGTTTGAACCTGGGCGATGTCATCGCCTACCAGACGCACACCTGCTGGCTGATTCTCAAGCAGCCGCTGGGTTTCGTGATTTTCCTCGTGGCGGCGTTTGCGGAAACGAACCGCCTGCCATTCGACATGCCCGAATGCGAAAGCGAACTCGTGGCCGGTTACAACACCGAATATAGCTCGATGAAATTTGCGCTGTTTTTCATGGGCGAATACGCCAACATGATCGTTTCGGCGGGCATGATGGTGACGCTGTTCCTCGGCGGATGGACGTTGCCATTCGCGGGACTCGACCAGCCGGCCACGACCGTCACGATGGGCATCGTCAGCATCCTGATTTTCCTGGCGAAGGTGATTGTGCTCATGGGCCTGTTCATTTGGGTGCGGTGGATGCTGCCGCGGTTTCGTTACGACCAGTTGATGAACCTGGGCTGGCAGCGGTTCATTCCGTTGACGCTGGCGAATATTTTTGTGACGGCGTTGATTTTGTGGATCATCGCCTTGAAGCATTGAGCGATGCCGGACGAAAAATAATTTAAGCGAATGATTGTTAAGCGCGAAAAACTGAATTTTTGGGAACGCCTTTACCTGCCGGCGCTGGTCGGCGGGTTCAAGGTGACGCTGCGCCATTTCTTCAGCAAGAAGATCACGATGCAGTATCCCGAGGAAAAATGGGTGGTGCCGCCCGGTTATCGCGGCGCGCCGTACCTCGTGAAGGACCAGGAGAACCGGACGAAATGCGTCTCGTGCCAGTTGTGCGAATTCGTGTGCCCGCCCAAGGCCATCCGCATCACGCCGCCGGGACCCGCGGGAACGCCGGACGCCGGCAATGTCGAGAAGGGGCCGAAGGAATTTGAGATCAATATGCTGCGGTGCATCTTCTGTGGTTTCTGCCAGGAAGTGTGCCCGGAGGAAGCGATCTTCCTGATGAAAGATTATTCGCTCACCGGCACGAACCGCAAAGAGATGATTTATAACAAAGAAAAATTGCTGTCGCTCGGCGGCATTCATCAGGACAAAATCCACAAGTGGCAGCACAAGGCGGACGAAGCCCGGGCGCAGGAAAATTTTCCGGTGAAAGAAATTTAATGACGGCCAACCCCTCGCGGCACATCAGCAGGCAATGATGCAGGACATTTTGTTTTATATATTTTCGGCGCTGGCGCTGCTTTGCGGCGTGTTTGTCATTGTGGGGCGCAACCCCGTGAACAGCGCCATGTTCCTGGTGCTCACGATTCTTTCGCTCGCGGGATTGTTCGTCCTGCTGCACGCGTTTTTTCTCGCGGCGGTGCAGATCATCGTTTACGCGGGTGCGGTGATCGTGTTGTTCCTGTTTGTGATCATGCTGCTCGATTTGAAAGAAGAACAGCGCCGCAAGATCAAGGTCGCCAGCGTTGGCCTGGGGGTGGTTTCGGTTGCGGCCATCGGCGGTTTATTTTGGCGCGCGCTTTCGCAAACGCCGTTGTCGGCGACCTCCGGCGTCGAGGGCGGGCCGTTGGAACTGGGGCGCATCCTGTTTTCAAGTTATACGCTGCCATTTGAAATATTGTCCGTGCTGCTGCTCGTGGCGATGGTGGGCGTGATTCTCATCAGCAAAAAGGATTTGAAATGAACCTGACGCCGGTGGGGCCGGAACATTATTTGATCGTGAGCGGGCTGCTGTTTTGCCTGGGATTGATGGGCGTAGTCATGCGCCGCAATCTTCTGGTGATTTATATGTGCCTCGAGATGATGCTCAACGCCGCGAACCTCGCGCTGGTCGCGATGTCCCGCAGCAACGGCAATCTCGACGGACAGATCGTGGTGTTCTTTATCATCACGGTCGCGGCGGCGGAAGTCGCGGTAGGGCTGGCGCTGATCGTGGCGTTGTATCGCCGCCGGCAAACGGCCCACGTTGAAGATCTCACGGCAATGAAATTTTAGCATGGCACATCTGGAAAATTTAGCGTGGTTGATTTTGTTTTTGCCGCTGTTCTCGGCGGTGATCATAACGGTATTCACCCGCGCGAAACCGGTCGCGAGCGCGCAGATTTCCATCGGCGCGGTGGTGGTATCGTTCGTGTTGACGTGCATTCTGTTCGTCGTCCTGCATTCATCGGGAGCGACGACGCTGCGCGACACAAGTTACTCGTGGCTTTCGGTCGGCGATTTGGATGTGAGCATTGGTTTGAAGCTTGATTACCTCAGCCTGACGATGGCGCTGATCGTCACGGGCGTGGGCAGCCTCATCCATATTTATTCGTCGAAATACATGGAAGGCGACGGCGCGTATTACCGCTATTTCGCGTGCCTGAGTTTGTTCACGTTCTCGATGCTCGGTATCGTGCTCGCGAATAATTTTTTGATGATGTTCATTTTCTGGGAACTGGTGGGCGTGTCCAGTTATCTGCTCATCGGTTTCTGGTATGAAAAAGCTTCGGCGGCGGATGCGTGCAAAAAAGCTTTCATCACGAATCGGCTCGGCGACTTCGGTTTTCTGCTCGGCATCCTGCTTGTGTGGGCGACGCTGGGGCATCATTTGAACTTTGAGGACTTGCGCGCGTATCTCGGCAATCACACGGCGGAATACGGCGTGGTGGCCACGATCGCCGGCCTGCTGATTTTTTGCGGCGCGGCTGGCAAATCGGCGCAATTCCCGCTGCACGTGTGGTTGCCGGACGCGATGGAAGGCCCGACGCCGGTGAGCGCGCTCATCCATGCCGCGACAATGGTGGCGGCGGGTGTTTACATGCTGTGCCGGGTTTTCTTTTTACTCAATGTATCGGATTCGTTCGCGCTTGAAGTCATCGCGTGGATCGGCGGTTTTACGGCGTTACTGGCGGCGTTGATCGCGGTGCAGCAAAACGACATCAAACGCATTCTCGCTTACTCGACGCTTTCGCAGCTCGGTTACATGGTGATGGCGGTGGGCATGGGCGGGCCGACTGAGGCGATGTATCATTTAACGACGCACGCGTTTTTCAAGGCGCTGCTGTTCCTCGGCGCGGGCTCGGTGATTTACGCGGTGCATCACGAGCAGAACATTTGGAAGATGGGCGCGCTTCGCAAAAAATTGCCGGTGACATTCTGGACGTTCATCGTGGGCACGCTGGCGTTGTGCGGCATGTGGCCGTTGAGCGGATTTTTCAGCAAGGACGGCATTCTCGGGTTGGCGCTGGAAAAAAATCACATCGCGCTTTTTGTGCTGGGCGCGGGCGTGGCGTTTTTGACGACTTTTTACATGTCGCGATTGGTTTTCGTGGCGTTCTTCGGCGGCGAACGCTCGCACGCGGCGGAGCATCCGCATGAATCGCCGGGGATCATGTTGTGGCCGCTGCGAATTCTTGCGGTGTTGAGCGCGATTGGCGGTGTCATAGGCATCGAAGGAATTTATCAACGCGCGTTTGAGCCGAACACGGTATTGGAAAGTGGAGGATTTTTGGGACAGATTCCCGCGCGTTTGCTGGGGCCGTTCGATGCGCAACCGTTGGGCGCGGTCATCGGGCTTGGCTGCGTAATTTTTGGCGCGTTGCTGGCGTGGTCATTGTATGGAAGCGCGTCGGTGGATCCGCTGCCTTCGAAGCTTGGCTGGCTTTCGCGCGCGATGCGTAATCGGTTTTATTTTGACGAATTTTACGAACACGTGCTGATTCCTTACACGCAGGAAGCGGCTTCAAAAATTGCCGATGCCTTCGACCGCATGATCATCGCCGGCCTGGGCGTGCGCGGAACGGAAGGCACGACGGATTTGTTCGGCCGTGCGCTACGCCTGGCGCAAAACGGAAGCATCCAAACCTACGCTTTCCTGCTCGTGGCAGGACTCGCGGTCGTGTTGTATTTCGTGCTGGCACAATGAAACTAACATTTGAAAATTTGAATGCGGTGGGATTCGTCTGCTTGACGCAGAGGCGCAGAGGCGCAGAGCAATTAAAAAGTAATCTCCGCCTATTTCCTCTCTGCGCCTCTGCGCCTCTGCGCCTCTGCGTCGAAACGAATTTACCGAGCGCCCACGAATAACGAATGTCCACCTCTCTCACATATATTATTGGCTGGCCGTTTGCGGCGGCGTTGTTGTTGTGTGTCGTGCCGCGGAATTATCGGTTCGTGATGCGGTTGGTTGCGGTATCGGCGACGCTGGTGAGCATGCTGCTCGCGATCAAATTGTTCTGCCAATTCAATGGCGCACCGGCGGATGCGGATGGTTTCAAATTCGTGCACAAACTTCCGTGGTGGGGCGTGCAATCATTGGGCATCGGTTATCACGTCGGGGTGGATGGCATCAATGTGGGGCTGATTTTGATGGGCGCGATTGTGGCGTTCGCGGCGGCGTGCGCGGCCTGGGAAATCAATGATCGGGAAAAAGAATTTTACGTTTTGTTGCTGGTGATGACGGGGGGAATTCTCGGCGCGTTTGCATCGCTGGATTTGTTTTTCTTTTATTTCTTCCACGAACTCGCGCTGGTGCCGACGTTCATCATGATCGGCGTGTGGGGCCGGGGCGAAAATAAAAATCTCGCGACGTTCCAGATCACGCTTTACTTGAGTTTGGGCGCGCTGATTTCCTTGATCGGTTTGATCGCGCTTTATGTCATGTCCGGCGCGCAATCGTTTGACATTGTCGAAATCACGCGGCATGTGCGGGAACATCCGTTATCGCTGGCTTCGCAAAACTTTATTTTTCCGCTGCTGCTGTTCGGATTCGGCATCCTGATTTCGCTGTGGCCGTTTCATACGTGGGCGCCGCTTGGGTATGGTTCCGCGCCGACTTCGACCGCGATGCTGCACGCGGGCGTGCTGAAAAAATTCGGTTTGTATGGCTTGATTCGCATCGCGCTTCCGCTGTTGCCGCAAGCGACGGCGCATTGGGCGACGGTCATTTCGTGGCTTTGCCTCGGCAATATCGTTTATTGCGGGCTGGTCGCGATGCGCCAGAAAAACCTGAATATGCTCATCGGTTATTCCAGCGTGGCGCACATGGGTTTTGTTTTTCTCGGATTGGTGAGCCTGAATATTATCGGCGTGACGGGCGCGGTAATGGTGATGATCGCGCACGGTTTTCTCGCGGCGCTGACGTTTGGCTTGAGCGGATATATTTACCAGGAGACGGGCACGCTGGAGATCGCGCAACTGGGCGGATTGTTGCGCCGGTTGCGGTTTGTGGGAGCGGCGCTCATCATGGCGATGTTCGCGGGTTGCGGAGTGCCGGGCTTTGCGAATTTCGTGGGTGAAGTTTCGGTGTTCTTCGGCGCGTGGAAAAATTTTCCTTTGGTGACGGGGCTCGCGCTCTGGGGCGCGCTGGTGATCGGGGCGGTTTATATGTTGCGCGCAGTGCGCAATGTTTTGCACGGGCCGCTGCCGGACAAATGGATGGCGGTGGCGGAATCCACGTGGCCGTTGCGCAAATTGCCGTACCTCGCGCTGTTGATGAGCCTTTTGATCTTCGGATTTTTCCCGCGACTGCTGACCGATAAAATCCAGCCGAGCGCGGAGACCATCGTGAACATGGCGACGGCCCCGGCGATGAATGTCAGGGCCTCGGTGGTGGCGCAGGCAAATCCGTGACGGTTTGATTTAGAAACAACGCAGATGAATTATTCGCTGATCATTTTGGAAATCGAAGTGGTGATACTCGGCCTGGCGCTGCTGCTGGCCGACCTGTGGACGCCTTCGCTCAAGCAGAAGCGCAACCTGGGATATTTCGCCGCAATCGCGCTGGGCATCATTTTGGTGACGAGCTTTGGTTTCGAGGGACGGCTCATTCGTTTCGCTTTTGGCGGCGAATATGTCATGGACGACCTCGCGATGTTTTTCAAACGCTTCTTTTTGGTCGCTGCGATCATCGTTTTGGTGTTGTCAGTGGAATTCGCCGACCAGATGGAAGCGGGCATCTCGGAATTTTACGCGCTGATCGTTTTTGCGCTCGCGGGAATGATGTTTGCGGCGTCGGCGAATGACTTCGGGCTGATGTTCGTGGCGCTGGAACTGATCACAGTGACGTTTTATATCCTCACCAGTTTTCAACGCAACCGCCTGTTGAGCCTCGAAGCGGGGGTGAAATATCTTGTGTTCGGCGCGCTGTCCTCGGCGTTCATGGTTTATGGCATCGCTTTGATTTTTGGGACGACGGGCAAATTGAATTTTCACGACATCGCGGCAATGGGCGGGCAACTGGAAGGCAATCGGTTGTTTCTGCTGGGCATTTTGCTCGTGCTGGTCGGGCTGGGATTCAAGATTTCGGCGTTCCCGGTGCAGATGTGGGCGCCGGATGTTTATCAGGGTTCGCCGACGCCCGCGACGGCTTTTCTGGCGGTCGGTTCCAAGGCAGCGGGATTTGTTTTGGTGTTGCGCGTGTTGTTTGCGGCGGCTCCGGTGGCAACCGCGATGGGGACGAAGTTGCTTATCGGCATCGCGATGGTGACGATCCTTTACGGCAACCTGTGTGCGATTCCGCAGCGCAACTTGAAACGGCTGCTGGGATATTCGAGCATCTCGAACGCGGGTTACATGCTGCTGGGCGTGGCGGCGCTGAGCACGGCGGGACAATCGGCACTGCTGTATTATTTGGGCGGTTATCTGTTCACGCTGCTCGCGGCGTTCTCGGTGATTATTCTTGTGATGCGCAAACTGGACTCAGAGCAAATTTCTTCACTGGCGGGATTGCATCATCGTTCGCCGCTGCTGGCGGCGACGCTGACGATGTCCATGGTTTCGCTGGCGGGCATTCCGCCGCTGGCGGGATTTTTCGGCAAATTTCTGTTGTTGAAATCAATCGTGGAGCAAGGGGCGTGGAATCATGGCTATTACTGGCTCGCGGCGGTGACGCTTTTTGGGGTGGTGATTTCGATCTATTATTATTTCGGCGTGGTGAAGGCGATTTATTGGTCGAAGGATGCGCCGGACCTTTCGCCCATCACGATTTCCCGCCCGATGAAAGCGACGATTTATGGATGCATCGCGGGGATGTTATTTCTCGGCTTGTTCCCGAACGCGGTGGTGAATTGGACGGATCAGGCGGCGAGGGCGTTGCCGGAGATTAAGCGCTAGAGCAAGCGGAGCGGGAATTTAACCGCGGAGACGCGGAGGCGCGGAGGGAAAAATTTTAAACTTTTAGGAACCATTTGCGGCGGTACATGAACCACGCGATTAGGTAGAGTAACACCACGTAGGTTAGCGCCCAGCTTAGGGAACAGATTTTTGGTGAGAGGCCGAAGTTGGCGAGAAGGTGGTTGAAAAAGGTTTCGAAGAGGTAATTTTTTAGCGCGACGGGATTGCCGGTGGCGTCGCGGACTTTGATTTCCAGAGTGAGGCGGCCGAGGATTCCCGACAGCATGAAGACGGTGATGGCGTTCATGCCGTAAATGGCGAATGGTTTTGACCAGCGTTGCCAGCCTTTCACATCCACGAGCCAATAGCAGATGGCGAAAATATTCGCCGCCAATCCCGCCATGAAAACGGAATAGGACGTGGTCCACAAATTTTTGCTGATGGGTATCCAGATGTTGAGCACGGCGCCGGTGAACATGAGCAAATTGCCGCCGACGAACAGCCACGCGGTTTTTTGTTCGGCGCTGCGTTTGATTTGCAAAAGCTGGCCGGTGAGGATGCCGAAGAGGCAGGTCGCGATGGCGGGGATGGTGCTGACGATGCCTTCGGGGTCCCAGGGCGCGCCGTGCCAGGTGTGTTTGCCGAGGACGCGGGCATCCACGTAGGCAGAAAAATTTCCTTCCTTGGTGAAATCCCACGGCGCATGGCCGGGCACGGGTGCGAATTTCATCAGCAGCCAGTAACCGGCGAGCAGGCCGATGAGCCACGCGATTTGTCCGCGCCATTTGCTGGTGAGAAAAATCGCGCTGGCGAGGAGATAGCAAATCGCGATGCGCTGGAGAACTCCCGGAATGCGAATGGTTCCGGCGATTTCGCTGAGCCACGGGCCGAGGCCGCCGTCTTTGGCAAACGAACCGTTGATGACGAAGCTGAAGAAAGCGAGGAACAATCCGAAAGCAAAAATGATGGCCGCGCGGCGAATGACGTGCAGAAAAAGTGTGGAACGACTCTCGCCGCGTTCGAGCCGTTTGGCGGTGGAAAGTGGAATCGCGACGCCGACGATCCAGAGGAAAAAAGGAAAGATAACGTCGGTGAAAGTCCAGCCGGTCCATTCGGCGTGATCGAGTTGCGGGTAGAGGGCGTCCCAGGAGCCGGGATTGTTCACGAGCATCATGGAGGCAATCGTCGCGCCGCGAAAAACATCGAGCGACACGAGGCGGGTGGAGGATGTGGCGGCTTTTGCAGGGCGAGGCTGGCTTTTCGTTTGCAACGCGATGAGCGTAAATTATTTTGCGAAGGAAGCAATGTTGAAGCGGAAGGCTTCTGGTTTTTTAATGATTTATCTCGGGGATGGGAGTGACGTGCCGCTCCTACGGAGCTTGGTCGAGTTTGAGGCGTTGGTTATAAACATGGCGCTCCTAACGGAGCTTGGGCAGGTGATTTTGCGGTCATAAGCTCCGGTAGGAGGCTATGCTTATAGAATAGTCGCGCTATAAACAAGCTTCGCTGGGCGGCATGAACAGGCTGATTTAAAATCGCGGAAATTAAAACTTACTTTGGATCGTTGCAATTCGGGTTGCGCGTGGTTATCGGTGGCTTTAGTTTGATTAGTAAGTCATGAAGAATTTTTGGCGAGTTACATTTTTTCAGTTGTGGCTGGGCGTTTTTTTGAGCGCTGGGTTGTTGAATTGCAGGTCGGCGGAAACGGCGGGTCTTGGACTGGATGGGAAATCGCTGAATCCTCTGGCGAACACGAATGCGGCGACGGTGCTGGTTTTTATCAGTGACGATTGCCCGATTTCAAATCGTTACGGGCCGGAGCTTGAGCGATTAGAGAAGGCATATTCTTCGCGCGGGGTAAAATTCTGGCTGGTGCATTCGGATGCGACGGAGACGGCGTCGGCGATTCGCGAGCATGCGCGTGCGTACGAATTGACGATCCCGGAGATACGGGACCCGCATCAGGAGTTGGCGAAGTTAGCGCATGCGCAGGCGACGCCGACGGCGGCGGTGTTCACGCCCGTTGGGAAATTGGTGTATCACGGGCGGATTGATAATCGCGCGGTGACTTTGGGGACGGAACGCGCGCATGCGACGACGCATGATTTGACGGATGCGTTGGATGCGGTGCTGGCGGGTCGCGCTGTCGCGGTGCCGGCGACGCTGGCGGTGGGGTGTGCGATACCGGGGTTGTGAAGATTATTGAGGTCGGAGCGTTGGGAGAAAGAGGAGAAATAAATGCCTCGGTCTCATTTCGGAAAAAAGGAAACCCCTCTCTCCGGCTCTCTCCCCGCGTGGTCGCGGGGAGAGAGAGAAGAATTTAGCACGTGTCAGGATGCAAATGGCAGGCTTTGGCGCGTGGAAAGATGTGGCCGGCGAGGGCGCCAGCCACTGCACGCGAGGGCGCGTGCGCTCCCCGGGACAAGACTGTCAGTCGTTCGCGCTTGGATAAATGGGGGCTGCAATTTTAAGAACCGTGAAGGAGTATCGTCCAGTTGAATAGACTTTCCACGGATTCGCGGGTGTGGTTTCGTATCGCATCGTCTATGAGAACACTTTTGATCGGAATTGATAGCGGAACGCAATCCACCAAAGTCCTGGTTGTGGACGCGCGAAATGGGAAGGTGCTGGGCTCGGCGGCGCAAGCTTACGGCCTGATTCCAAAACTTCCGCCGGGCGCGAAGGAGCAGCATCCCAAGACCTGGCGCGATGCGACTGCGCGCGCGATGCGGGATGCGCTTAAGGCCGCGAAAGCGAAAGCTGCGGAGGTCGTGGCCATCGGCGTGAGCGGTCAGCAGCATGGATTTGTGCCGCTGGACGCGAAGGGCGAGGTGATTCGGCCAGCGAAACTTTGGTGCGATACTTCGACGATCGCGGAGTGCGAGGAGATCACGGAGAAATTGGGCGGGACGAAAAAGACGATTGCGGCATTGGGCAATGCGGTGCTGCCGGGATTCACGGCGCCGAAAATTCTTTGGTTGAAGAAGCATGAGCCAAAACATTTTGCACGGCTGGCGACGGTGTTGTTGCCGCATGATTATTTGAATTTCTGGCTGACGGGAAATCGCGTGATGGAATTTGGCGACGCGAGCGGAACGGCGTTGTTCGACGTGCGCAAGCGCAAGTGGTCGGCGGCGGCGCTGGCGGCGATTGATAGTGGACTTGAAGAAAAATTGCCGCCGTTGATCAGCAGCGATCAGCCGGCGGGCGGATTGAGCGCGGCGACGGCGAAGGAATTGGGGCTGAACCCCAGCGTGCTGGTGAGCGCGGGCGGTGGCGACAATATGATGGGCGCGATCGGCACGGGCAACACGAGCGAGGGCGTGATCACGGCGAGCTTCGGCACGAGCGGGACGATTTACGCGTGCGCGAACAAGCCGGTGGTGGATCCCGAGGGGGAAATCGCGGCGTTCTGCGATTCGACGAACCGCTGGCTGCCGTTGTTGTGCACGATGAACGTGACGACAGCGACGGAGTTGATGCGTAAGTCGAGCGGGTGGACGCATGAAATTTTTTCGACGGCGGTGGCGCGCGTGCCGGCGGGAGCGCGGGGGCTTTTGCTGTTGCCGTATCTTGAAGGCGAGCGCACGCCGAATGTGCCGTCGGGCACGGGCGTGTTGCTGGGCGTGAATCATGGAACCTACGCGCCGGAACATCTGGCGCGCGCGGCGATGGAAGGAGTGACGATGGGAATGAATTATGGGTTGCGCCGACTGGCGGAACTGGGCGTGAAGCCAGCGCAGATTCGCGTGACGGGCGGCGGCGCGAAATCAAAGGTGTGGCGTCAAATCATGGCGGATGTTTTCAACGCGGAAGTGGTCACGCTTAAGGTCGGCGAGGGCGCGGCTTACGGGGCGGCGTTGCAGGCGCTGTGGTGCTGGCGATTGCAGGCAGGGGAGAAAGTTTCGATCAAGGAAATCACCGACAAGTTTATCGAAGTGAACAAGAAGGAAACGGCGCAACCGAAACGCGCGAATGTGGAGTTGTATCGCGAGTTACAGGCGTTGCAGGATGATATTTCGAAGAGTTTGCGCGGGGTGTTTGCGAAACATCGGGAGTTTGTGTTGCGGGGAGTATAAGAAGGATTTTAATCTTGAAGCGTGCGGGGGACATGCGGAGTATCAAGGCGACATCGTATTATCAGCGGTTTGATTATGGCATTGCAACGCTATCAACTGGACAAATTCACGAAGGGCTGGTTCGTGGGAAATTTTTCGCCGACGCTCATTCCTTCGGAGGCGGTCGAGGTCGCGGTGAAACATTATCGCGCGGGCGAGGCGGAGAGCGCGCATTATCATAAAGTGGCGACGGAGTTGACGCTGATCGTGTCGGGCCGGGTGCGGATGAGCGGCGAGGAAGTGGGCCCGGGCGAAATCATCAAGATCGAACCGGGGCAGGCGACGGATTTTATTCCGCTGACCGACGCGACGACGGTGGTGGTGAAGATGCCGTGCGTGAGCGGCGACAAATATCTTTGCGAAAACAAACCGGCATGAAGATCAAAGCGGTGTTATTCGATTTGGACGGCGTGCTGGTGGACGCGACGGAGTGGCATTACGAGGCGTTGAATCGCGCGCTGGGGTTGTTCGGTTATAACATCGCGCGCTACGAGCATTTGACGACTTACAACGGCCTGCCGACGCGCAAAAAACTCGACATGCTCTCGGTTGAAAAAGGTTTTCCGCGCGGACTGCACGCGCTGGTGAACAAGATCAAACAGAAATATACGCGGGAAGAAATTTTGCGGAATTGCACGCCGGTGTTCGAGAAGGAGTTCATGGTGCATCAGCTCAAGCGGGAGGGTTACAAGTTGGCGGTGTGCTCGAATTCGATCCGCGAGAGCGTGGAACTGATGTTGCGCGGGAGCGGGATCTGGGATTTGTTCGATTGCGTGTTGAGCAACGAGGACGTGGTGCAGGCGAAGCCGGACCCGGAAATTTATTTGATGGCGTGCGAGAAATTGGGCGTGAAGCCGCAGGAAACGGTGATCGTGGAGGACGCGCCGCACGGCGTGGAGGCGGCGAAACGCAGCGGCGGCGTGCTGTGCGAGGTGGCGTCGTTCAACGAAGTGGATTACGCGCGCGTGAAGCGCACGTTGGAAAGCGCGAGTTAACCATGTTGCAAATCATCATACCACTCGGGGGCAAGGCGGCGCGTTTTCAGGAGCGCGGGCATACGTTTCCGAAGCCGCTGTTCGAGATCGGCAATCGCTCGATGATCGAGGTGGTGCTGGAAAATCTCGCGCCGCCCGCGCCGGTGCAATACACGTTCATCTGCCGCAAGGAGCATCTCTCGCAATTTTATCTGGGCGACATGCTGCGATTGCTGGCGCCGGGTTGCCGGGTGATTGCGCTGGAAAATGAAACGGCGGGGGCGTTGTGCTCGGTGTTGCTCGCGGTGGACCAGCTTAAACTGGACGAGGAAATCATCGTCGCGAATGGCGATCAATTTATCACGACGAGTTTGGAGCCGTTTTATGCGGCTTGCCGGGAACCGGGAATTGACGGGTGCATTTTGACATTCACGGCGACGCATCCGCGGTGGTCGTTTGCGAAGACGGACGCCGCGGGAAAAGTGGTGGCGGTGGCGGAGAAGCGGCCGATCAGCAAGCAGGCGACGGCGGGGTTGTATTATTTTCGGCGCGCGCGCGATTTGATCGAGGCTTCCGAGCGGATGATCTTGAAAGGGCTGACGACGAGCGGGCAGTTTTTTGTGTGCCCGGTTTACAATGAATTGATCCTGGCGGGGAAAAATGTTCGCACCCATCATTTGCCGGAGGGCACGATGCACAGCCTGGGCACGCCGGAAGATCTGGATGTCTTCATGAAATATCAGCTCGGCAATGTGCGGCGATGAGTTGTAAAAACGCATTGGACAAAGGGCTTGAACCGGCTAAAGTCTGCGCATCTTATGAAAAATAACCAACTGACGGCCATGCTCGTGGGGCTGCTTTTTTTGAGCACGCTGGGGAGCGTGGCATTGATTTGGAAATATAATTCCGCTTACCGCACGGCGCGGAACCTGGAGGGAGCGGTCAAGCAAGTTTCCGAGATTGAACGAGTGATGGGAATGCTTTCGAGCGAAACGGTGGAGTACAACGCGACCACGAAGAATCCCGACATGACGCGGCTGTTGCAGTCTTTCGCAAATAAAACCGCCCCCAAACCGGCTGCCAAATAATTTATGAGCGAAAATACTTTTGAATCCCCGAGCGGGTCCGAAGCGGAAAGCCTGCGCAGCGAAGTGCAATCGTTACGGACGGTCATTTCGTTTTCCCTGCTGCTGATGTTTATCCTGAGTGTTTGCGTGAATATTTTTCTGTTTCGCCAGGTGAAATTGATGGATGTCCAAGTGGCGAATGAGCAGGCCGTGGTCAATACTTTTGAAACCGCAGGCGGCGGCGTGCAGGTGGTGGAGATCTGGATGAAGTTGAATGATTACGCGCGGACGCATCCGGATTTTGCGCCGATCGTGGCGAAGTACAAACCGTTCTTCGACGCGCACATGAAGAAGAAGTAAGGGGAGAAGTTTTCAGTTTCAATTTTTCAGCGTGAGGGTTTGATACCTTCACGCTTTTTTTAACTGAAAATGCTATCAGTCCGTTTTGGTTTTCATTGGCAGAAGTTTTGCGCCGCAGGCGAAGCAGAAATTGGATTTGGGAGGGCAGACGGTATCGCAGTCGGGGCAGACGAGACGCAGTTGCGCGTGGCGATAGTGAATGACGAGATTGCGGACGTAGGGGAGCCAGCTAAAGGCGAACGAAAAAATAAACACGGAATCGTGTTTGTAAAAAACCGAGTAAGCGAGCAGCACCAGCGAACCGCTGAGGCTGAGCCACCAAAATGCGCCGGGGACGACGACCTGTTTTTTCTTTTCGGTGGCGTACCATTGGACGATGAAGCGGGAGGAAAAAATGGCGTTGCCAAGCCAGCCGAGAGCTTTCCACCAGCCCCATTCGATGCCGAGGAAGTGTCCGTTGTGCATTAGCCAGCCGTCTGTCATTGGGTGGGATTAAGCCGAAAGCCCGCGGCGGTGACAAACTCTATTTTATTCGTGGGTGCGGGAGATTCGAGATGGCGGGGTTTGGGGGAGATGCTCGCCTGGGCTCGCCTCGCTTTGCTCGATAGAGAGGTTTGTTTTGGAGGCGGGTGTTCCCCCAGCTAAAGCTGGGGATTAATGAGAAGCGTTCGAATGTTTCATATTGTTGGTCCAAGGAATGATTCTTTCGTCCCTGGCGGGACTTGGTTTGAGGGGATTTCAACCCAGCAATAAATTGCTGGGCTAAGATCTGTCGTCCCTGCGGGACTTCGGATGGCGGAGCGGCAGCGCAGCCCTACCGTGCGCTGCCACGATTGGTTGCAGTTGCCGAACGGACCGATGGGAAAAGAATTATTGTTCGGCGAGGAGCTTGGTGACTTTTTCTTCGAGTTCGCCGCGGGCGTTTAGGTCGCGGAGGTTGCCTTTTTTGTCCACGAGCCACATGGTGGGAATGCTGTTGATACCGAATTGCTGGCCGAATTTATTTTTCCAGCCGTCGCCGTCGAAATATTGCGGCCAGGTCATTTCTTTTTCCTTCAAGGTTTTTTCGAGGGCGCCTTTATCCTGGTCGAAGCTGATGCCGACGATTTCAAATCCTTGAGGATGAAGTTTGGCATAGGCGGCTTTGACGTTGGGCAATTCGCCCATGCACGGGCCGCACCAGGTCGCCCAAAAATCCACGAGCACGACTTTGCCTTTGAGCTTGGAGATGTCCACCGCGCGGCCGTCCACGGCGGTGTATTGGATGTCCACCGGTTTGCCGACACTGTCCATGCGTTTGAGGACGCCTTTGGCTTGTTCCTTGACTTCATCGGGCGCGGAACTGTTCACGATTTCCTGGGCGAGAGATTTGGCGTCGTCGCCTTCACTTTCCATCATGAGGCTGGTCATGACTTGATACGCTTCAGGGCGGTCGGGAAAATCTTTTTGCAAGGCGCGCGCTTTTTTCAACAGTTCAGGTCGGGAGTCGGGCAATTTCGCGAACAATGGTTTCAGCGCGGACATACGCATCTCCAATTTTTCATCGGGACTCAATGAAGGATCGTTCGCGCGCGCGGCGGTGAGGGCATCCAGGCGCGCGGTTTGGGTGGTATCGCCGAAACGCGTCGTGGCGATGGTCAGCAATTCGTATTCGATGTGGTGGGCATCGGCGGCTTTCGGGTGAGTGGGATATTTGGTGTAAAAATCTTTGGCTTCGTCGGCGCCTTTCAAGAGCAAGGGGAGATAAAACTTGGCGGCCTGTTCCTGAGTGGGCGGGGTGGTTTGCCACTCGGTGGGCGGCATGGGAGACTGGGCGGCCTTGCGCACGAGGCGCCACGCGGCATCGGCGTCTGCATTGGCGGTGGTGTTGGTGCTGGTCGAAGCGGGGGCATCTTGCGCGCGCGACAAAGTGACGTTGCAGGCGAACAGACTGATCGCCAAGGCGGGCACGATGAGGGCGCGATAATTGCCGAGAGAGGAGAAGGTTGGTTTCATAGTGGATCCTTTATTTCAACTATTTGTAACCTGTTTTGGGCTAGACCGCAAGTTTCGTCATGTCGGTTTTTGATTGTTGCTCGGCGCGCACGGCGACGCGGGCGGATTCCATCAGAATGGCGCAGGGTTCGAGGCAGGGAATGAGGCTTTTTTGTGCGGGGGCGTCCGGTGCGAGGCCGGTAACGCTCCACAGGCGGCGTTTCAAACAATTCGCCGGGGCGCATATCATTTGGATGACTTGCGCGGCGGCGAGGTCGGAGAGCATGGTGGTGATGCGATACATGCCGGATTGGCGGTTGGTGTAATCGCGGTAGTTGGTGACGGGCGGTTGGGCGGATTGGGCGGCATACCAATCGGCGATGGCGCCGGGGTAAAGATGGCTCAAGGCGGTTTCGAGGTCGGGGTCGTTTTTCGCGGCAATGCGCCAGCCACGTTGCAAAGTGGGCGCGGATTTGAGGGGGCGGAATTCGCCGGTGGCGGTGACTTGTGCGAGCGCGCGGGCGGCGGGGATTTCGATGAGGCGCAAGGATTGGGGCGGCGCGGAGGCGTCGTCAAGGTGCAGCAATTCGTAACCCGGCGTGCATCGGCGGATGAGAACTTGCGCGAGGGCAAGTTCGTGGCCGATTTGGGCGGCGAAGGCTTTGAGCGCGGGATTTTCGATGTGTGACACTTGTAAGACAAGTTAGAGAAATGAGGGGATTTGGAAACGAAATAATTGTGGCATGGGTGGGTGGCATATTTGCACATTGGGGGTTGGCGAGGGCGTCGATGAAGGCGGTAACGCGCCTTGGGGCGCGACTCGCTGCGCTCTATATGGTGGGGGGATTTTTGGCGGGTGACCCAGGGTAGGTTCGAGGACGAACCAACCCTGGGCTTTGTTGCGGAACCTACTTCGAGGTTCCCGGAGGGACGGCGGAGTGGCAGGTGCGCCTTCGCCGCTGAGGTGGTGTGCGGGGTGAAACGGGGCTATGTTACGGCTCGCGGGTACGCTCGCCCTCCCCAATTAAGGGGCGGCGGGTTGTGAGAGGTGTGGTGCAGGGATTAAGCTTTCTTTCGTCCCTGCGGGACTGGGATTGAAGGGGAGTTCAACCCAGCAATAAATTGCTGGGCTAAGATCTGTCGTCCCTGCGGGACTTCGGCGGCTTGGCAGCACCGCCACGGGGGTAGTGCGCGGATGCGCGCAGAGCAGCGGTCGCGGAGGTTCGGTTTGACGCAAAAGGCGTTGCATATATATAATAGCAACATGGCCGAACGCATTGAAACGGGACGAGATGGGGATGTCGCGGCGTTTGGAATTTTTGGCTTCACCACTTTTAAGCATCTTAGGAACTATCATGGCTGATTCCGCTGTACTCAAAAAAATTTGCGCGTTATTGGGCGAGAAATATGGCAAGGCCGGCGAAGGCGCGGCGGAGCGATTGCAGCAATGGCTCTCGGGCGCAATGCCTTTTGCCCACACGGAGATGATCGAAAAGCATCTCGACGAAAAACATGCGGGTTTGTTGTTTGATTGTTTCTGGCAGGTGCTTCCGTTCGGCACGGGCGGGCGGCGCGGGCGCGTGGGTTATGGCGCGAATCGCCTGAACCACACGACGGTGGCGATGACGGTGCAGGGGCATTGCCAATATTTGCGCCGGGTGTATGCGAACCAAAAAGATTTGACGGTCGTGGTGGCAAATGACGTGCGCGTATTTCGCGACATTGCGGGCGTTTATGGCTTTCTCGGCAAGGATCATCCGCTGCTGGGGGTGTCGTCGCGGTCGTTGTCGAAACTGGCGGCGGAAATTTACGCGAGCAACGGGATCATCGCCTACATCAACGCCCCGAACGCCAGCGATGCGGTGCTGAGCACGCCGGAACTTTCGTTTGTCATCAACAAGCTCAAGGCGGTCGGAGGCATTAACATGTCTGCCTCACATAATCCGCCGGATGATAACGGGCTGAAAGTTTATGACGATTACGGCAGCCAGCCGATCGCGCCGAATGATCAGTTGCTGGTCGAGGCGATGAATCAGGTTCGCGAAGTGAAGCCGATGCCTTTTGCGGAAGGGTTGGCGCAAGGTCTAATCCGTGAAGTGCCGCGTCATTTGCACGAGGAATATGTTCAGACGTACGTGGATTTATACGCGAATTTACAGGCGCCGGTGAAGGACTTGCCGATTTGTTACACGCCGCTTTGCGGAGTGGGATTGACGACGGTGGGCGATGTGTTGAATCGAATCGGTTTTCCAATCGTCACGCCGCCGGACGAAAAGGCGGATGGAACTTTCGCGGTGATTCCGTTCAAGGCGCCGAATCCGGAAGTGGCGCAGGCGACCGATCCGGCGAAAGTTTTTGCGGACGCGAATCATTCGGGCGTGGTGCTTTCGAGCGATCCGGACGCGGACCGCGTGGGTCTGGAAGCGAAGCTCGCGGACGGGACGTGGTATCATTTTGACGGCAATCAAATCGCCGCGATCCTGTGCTATTATTTGATGCTCGATCCCAAAGGGCCGAAGCGCAAAGGGCTCGTGATGGAGACGCTGGTGACGACGAAGATTTTGAGCAAGATTGTCGAGAAGGCGGGCGACTCGATGTTGATTGATGATTTGCTGGTTGGTTTTAAATATGTCGCGAATGTTTTGAAATGTTTGGAGCGCGACGGTTCGTTTCGGCAGGTGAAATGTTCGCCGCAAAAATTGGTCATCGCGACCGAGGAAAGTCACGGCGTGATTTTGGTGCCGACGATTCGCGACAAGGACGCGACGCCCGCGTGTTTGTATCTCGCGGCGCTTTATCAGCGGTTGCGCCAGGAGGGGCGGACGTTTTTGGATTATTACGCGGGCATTCTCGAGGAGTGCGGCGGTTATGATACGGTGAATCGTTCCATCACGATGACCGGCGGCGAAGGCATCATGCGCAAGGATCGTATCATGGAACAACTGCGGCAATCGCCGCCGAAAACTTTGGGCGGCCAGGCGGTGCGCAAGGTCGTGGATTTCTGGGACCAAAAAGAGTTTGGACCGTTCGTGAGTGAGACGGATAAGTTGCCGCGAAATGTGATCCAGCTTTTCACGGACAGTTTTATCATCACGATTCGTCCGTCGGGCACGGAGCCGAAGTTGAAATTTTATTGCCAGCTTTTGCCGTTTGGAAAACCGTCCACCGCGAAGGGCGCGGCGTTGTTGAACGAAGTGCGTACGAAGGCGGATGAAGTCTCGCGCGTGATCTATAATGATCTGCTGGGGATCATCGGAGTTTCGTTGAGCGAGGCGGCGTTGATGCTGCCGGACATTGTTGATCTCGAATGCAAGCAACAGTTCGACCGCGAAACGGTCAAGGGCCTGGAAGAGGCGCTGGCGAAGGGAACTTTTGCGAAGGTGGAGCAGGCTTTGGATTGGGTGCGGCTGAAGTCCGCGCCAATGACACCGGGCGCGAATCCGTTGCCGGCTTTAAAAGCGCCGCTGGCTTACTTGTGCAAACAATGGTCGGCGAAGTATGGGGGCGTGGCGGCGGAGTTGGGGCGTTGGGCGAGCAAGTGAGGTTTTTATGAAGGCTATTTTAACGCAGAGGCGCAGAGCGGGGAAAAGATTTTAGCCACGGATTGAACACGGATGAAATCCGTGTTCAATCCGTGGCTAAAGCCCCGTCTTGCTGAAAACTGAACACTTGAAACTTGACACTTCCCCACGTTTTTACGCGACAAACCCATAATCATACGGCTTCCGCATCTCCCGACTAAGATGCTGATTCGCCTCCTCCGCCCCTTCGCCCGTGAACATTTCCTTCGCCGCATCCCACTGATATTTTTTCCCCGCGCGCAGGGCGATGATGATCAAGTGCCCGATCACCGCCGAGTAATGGCCGACTTCCACGCTCGCCACCGGGTCTTTGCGTGAACGCATGCAATCAAAGAAATTTTTCATGTGATCATTGCTCACCTCGAGATGCGTGGCCGTCGCGGGCAACGGCGTCGCGATGATTTCATCCTTGCTCGCGTCCAGCGTCCCGCGATTCACCCAGATCCAGCCGTCCGAGCCGATGAACTTCACGCCGTTGCGCTGCCCGTTCGGATTCACGATGCCTCCCGACCATGTATCATCCGTCGTCGTCTTGACCGTTTGCTTGATGCCATTCGCCCACGTCAACGTCGCTGCAAATTCACTCGGCGTCGTGTAACCACCGGGAATCGGCGCATTCAAAACCTTCGCCTCCACGTCCAGCGGCCCTTCCTGTCCGATGCCCCAGCGCGCGATGTCATTGTGATGCGCGCCCCAATCCGTCACCGGGCCGCCCGCGTAATCCCACCACCAGCGAAACGTCCCGTGGCAACGCTCGCGCATATAATCCACACTCGGCGTCTGCCCCTGCCAGAAATCCCAATTCAACTCCTTCGGCACCGGCTGGGCATGGAACGGCCCGCCCTTTGCGCCCGCCGGAACCCACACATTCACTTCCTCCAGCTTGCCGATGCGTCCGTTGCGCACCAGTTCGCACGCGAGCCGAAACCGCCGGTCACTCCGCTGCTGGCTGCCCGTTTGAAAAACCACCTTGTTATCGCGCACCGCCTTGATCACGTGCCGCCCTTCCGCGATGCACAACGTCAGTGGCTTCTGCCCATAAATATCCTTCTTCGCATTCGCCGCCGCAATGTTGATCAGCGAATGCCAATGGTCCGGCGTCGCATTGATGACCGCGTGAATATCATCCCGCTTCAACAACTCGCGAAAATCCGAATACTTCCCCGGGTTGCCGCCCTTCGCCAGCCTCGATGCCGCCGCATTCAAGTGCCCCTCGTCCGGATCACAAAACGCCACCAGATTCCCCAGCCGCGACGCATCCTGCGCATTCCCCGTCCCCATCCCGCCGCAACCGATGAGCGCAATATTCGGCCGCTCCTTCGCCGCGCTGCCCGTGGACGCATCCTCCGCCAAACTGCGCCCAACAAACCAAAGCGGCAACCCGCTCGCCGCCGCGGTCATCGAACATGTTTTGAGAAAAGACCGCCGTGAAATTTGGATCTGTTTATCAGTCATATAAAATAATTTGGTGCCTGAGATGTTTGTACGCAAATCCTTCTTGCCATACCAGTCGTGAAATATAACTACGCCACACTGCAACCAGGCTTATTAAATGCGCTAAAAAAATTGAACCTTCAGACGTGCCCCTCCCCTCGATGGCACATCTTCAATGCCCTCTCCAAATCCTCCTTGCGAACAAAAACTGTAAACTGATCTTTAGCCTTGGTTTCATTATCCGCCTCGCGTTCCTCTTTAAGCTTTTCCGCCCAAAATACGATCCCTTCACGTTCCATCTGCCAGAATAACTTCACCGCACTATAAGAATCATAAACAACAAAACGCTCGAAACCTACTGGCAATCCCGTTTCCTCATTAAACTGAATCGGATTGCCTGTACTATCCATAGGCACCCCTGCTTCTTCAGTCTCCGCCACAACCCCGACAGCTTTCAATGGTTCCTGATCAATACTGCAAGTTACGGCCTCATCCGGATATTCCGCCCCACAATAAGTGCATTTTTTCATAAGATCATCAGGTGTCCCGGCGATCATGGAAAATTCGATTCAAACCACGCTAACAGACCGCGCCGTTCTTATCAGTAGAAAAAATCCGTGTTTCCCCCGTGTTCAATCCGTGGCAAAAATAATCTCTCCCGTTTTCTCTGCGCCTCTGCGTCAAAAATTTGTTTTCTGAATACTTGAAACTTTCCGCCGCTCAAGCTAACCTTCTCGCGCAATGTTAGTGCGCAATCAAATGTCCGTCCAAAACGCCGATGCCTTCCTGGCATCTCCGGCGATTGCGTACCCGTACGTCTGCGTCGTCGTCGTAAAGGCTCACTTCGTCACCCTGGCGTGGCGAAACGGCGGGCAGCGCGCACGAGAATAACCAAAACAAAATTTCTCCTGCCCTGCTCCCGAAAGGTGGCAGGGCTTTTTATTTTAACCAAAATGAAAGCCGTGTCGTGAATATAAAAACTGAAATCGCACCCGCGCCCGCTCCGCAGAAACGCGCCGCCGCCGTCGTGCGCAATTCCACCCTCGGCATCCTCTTCGCCCTCAGTGGATGCCACCTCCTCAACGATTCCATCCAGGCGCTCATCCCCGCGATCTATCCCATTCTCAAGGATTCCTTCGACCTCAGCTTCACGCAAATCGGCCTCATCACCCTGACCTTTCAAATGGTCGGCTCCGTTTTTCAGCCGCTCATCGGCCTTTATACCGACAAACATCCCAAGCCCTACTCACTCGTCGCCGGCATGGCCATCACGCTCGTCGGATTGATCGCGCTGGCGCTCGCGCCAAGTTATGCCGCCGTCCTCATAGCCGCGGCGATGGTCGGCATGGGCAGCGCCATTTTTCACCCTGAATCCTCACGCATGGCCCGGCTCGCTTCCGGCGGACGCCACGGCTTCGCGCAATCGCTCTTTCAAGTCGGCGGCAACGCGGGCAGTTCGTTCGGACCGCTCCTCGCCGCGGGCATCATCGCCAAATATGGCCGGCGCGAAATCCTTTGGTTCACGATCATCCCCTTCGCCGGGATGCTCATCCTCGCCCGCGTCGGCAACTGGTACAAGCAACACCTCGCCGAACGCCGCGCCGGCAATTTCACCGAGGAACATCATCATCCCGTCGCCAGGGCGCAGGTTCCCATCGTGCTCGCTATCTTGCTGTGCCTGATGTTCTCCAAATTCTTTTACCTCGCCTCGATGACGAACTACTACACGTTCTACCTCATCAACAAATTCGGCGTGAGCGTGCAGCAATCGCAGATTTATCTGTTTGTGTTCCTGTTCGCCACCGCCGTGGGAACCATCGCGGGCGGTCCCATCGGCGATAAAATCGGCCGCAAGCTCGTCATCTGGATTTCCATCCTAGGCATGGCGCCCTTTGCGCTCCTGCTGCCGCACGCCAATTTATTTTGGACCATCGTGCTCAGCGTCGTCAACGGCATGATCCTCGCGTCAGCCTTCCCGGCGATCCTGGTTTACGCCACCGAACTGCTGCCCGGCAAAGTAGGCGCCATCGCCGGATTATTTTTCGGCTTCGCGTTCGGCATGGCCGGCATCGCCTCCGCCGTGCTCGGCAAACTCGCCGACGCCACCAGCATCATCTTCGTGATCAAAGTCTGTTCGTTCCTGCCCTTGATCGGATTGATGACTGCGTTTCTGCCCAACCTTAAAACCGATACACATAACGTAACATTGGAAGATTGATGCTGCCCTCTTGCCGGCACCAGGCTTGGCAAAAGGGATTTCTCGACTGCCGGATAATAAAGATGTCTCATTACTTTGCCGACAGTACCGCTGCATTACTCAAACTTTTCGCTTTAGAACTCGTATCCGTTGCCAAACACCGGTACTGATAACTATTCATGGCCGTAGTTACTGGATTGACCGTGAGCGTGCTCGTGGTTGTTCCAGAATAAGGCGCTCCTTCGGAAAGATTTTGCCAATTTACTCCATCGGTGGATAGTTCCCACGAATATTGCGTCGCCCCGCCGGTGGCTACCGCCTTAAATTGAGCCGACGCAGGGCCGAGCGCGACCGTGACGGAAACAGCGGCCGGTTGCGTCGTGAACGACGGCGGAGTGGCCAGAAGATTCGTCAGTAATTGATTCTGTGATGGGTTATTAGTCCGGTTGGAATTGGCCTTGTTGACGTCGTTTTGTATGAGTTGCAGTCCATAATAAAACGAGCCGTAGGTATTGTAAGTGACGGCATCATTGATTGCCGCTTCCACATCGTACTTTGCCAACGGCAGCGCCTGTTTGGGAACGATAAAATTATTATAATAATTCTGCTGGTTGCTGAGAATCGCGCCCGTTAAAGATTCGACTAGGGCATCCCGATAAGTTTGATTATTGAATAGTTCCCGGCTCGCGATAATGCCCGTTGCCGCAGCAGATAGAGCTTTTGCGGTGGTAGCCGCCGCCAGCGAGGCGCCTCCGGTGAGCCCCAAAGCCGCTGCACCCAGAAAAATATTCATGTTGTTCTGGGTGGCCTTTAGATCGGCCAAATGCTGCTTCGTTGTCTTATCCGCAACGCCGATGATCGCGTTTTGCAACGTGTTTCGATATACGATGGCTTTGTTCGGGTCTGAGTCAGACGATGACAATGCTTTGCTGTATAATGAGTCATCTCGATTACCTATTACCAGGCCGTTTTTAGGGTCTCTTGCTGCAGCGGGATTATAAGTTCGGGGATTTATCAAATACCCCGCATCGCCATTTTGAATTGAAAAGTAATGCGGATCTTTCCAACTATCAGCGTATGGCTCTGAACCTATGATTTCGTTAGTCCGATAAACCGACCCGCAGCCAGTCACGAACAAAATAACCGAACTGAATGCCACCACCCTAATGACCTTTTTCACCCGCATTATTATCATAAATATCCCCTTTGTTCAGTATGTTTAGTTTATTAGAAAATATCTTTTGTGATCTTTTTGTATGGCTATACGCGAAGCCCCGCAGGATTTCGCGACAACCATTCCACAAGCTATTCACCAACCTTGTTACATCTTATTTCGATCCCGAAGACATCGGTCGCTATATCCTTCGAAAGTAGCCCAAGCCATTGCTTGTTTGGTATTTTTACACCCCGAAGATTTACCCTCCTTTGCTTCTTCGGTTCTTTCCATTTGACACCCCTCCATGCCCTTGGTGACAGTCATCCAAACAAATGGCTCGCGGCGAAAAATATTCCCCCGCTAAAACCACCGCCGCCTCCGGTGGCCGCAATGCCGCTTTCGCCACCACCCATTGGAGCATTGTCCTCGAAGCCAGCCGCGGCGAACTCGTCCAGTCCGCCGCCGCGATGGAAAAACTTTGCCAGCGTTATTGGTATCCTATCTATGCCTTCGTGCGACGCCGCGGCTCCGACCGCCAGGAGGCCGAAGACCTTACCCAGGCGTTCTTTGCGCATTTGCTTGAGCGCGATACCCTGAAGAAAGTGGATCCCAAGAAGGGCAAATTTCGCACCTTCCTGCTTGCTTCGTTGAGCCATTTTCTCGCCAACGAATGGGACAAACGCCAGACCTGGAAACGCGGCGGGCGCGCCCAAACCATTTCTCTCCACGAAGCCAATGCCGAGGAAATCTACGGCCGCGAACCCATCGAACCCGCCACGCCCGAAAAACTTTTCGACCGGCGCTGGGCCTTGCTCCTCGTCGAAGCCGTCCTCGCGCGCCTCCGCGAAGAGTATGCCAACAAGCCCGAACTTTTCACGCGGCTCGAACCCGCCCTGACCGGCGAACTTTCCCCCGGTTGGTACGCCGAAGCCGCCGCGTCGCTTGACATGACCGAAGGCGCGTTGCGGGTCGCGCTCCATCGGTTGCGACGCCGTTTTGGCGAATTGTTGCGCCGCGAAATCGGCCAAACCGTCGCCACCGAAACCGACATTGACGACGAAATCCGCCAGTTATTTTCCGCCATGACCAGTTGACGGCCATGCAAAAGAAATGCTCGAGTTGCGGAGCCGATTTGCCGCCCGACGCTCCCGGCGGCCATTGCGTTTCCTGTCTGCTGCAACTCGGCCTCGCCGCCGCTGAATCGGACGCCGCCGAATCGCTGTCTTTAAAAATCGGCGAACGCATTGGCCGTTACAAACTTCTCGAACAACTCGGCGAAGGCGGTTGCGGCATCGTTTTCCTTGCCGAACAGGAGGAACCCGTGCGACGCCACGTCGCGCTCAAGATCATCAAGCTCGGCATGGACACGCAGCAGGTCATCGCGCGCTTTGAAGCCGAGCGCCAGGTGCTCGCGCTTCTCGACCACCCGAACATCGCGAAAGTCCTCGACGCCGGCGCGACCGAAACCGGCCGTCCGTTTTTCGTGATGGAACTCGTTCGCGGCGTGAGGATCACCGAATATTGCGACCGCCAAAAACTGGCCACGCGCGAGCGCCTTGAATTATTCGTCCAGGTTTGCCACGCCGTTCAACACGCGCATCAAAAGGGCATCGTCCACCGCGACCTCAAGCCGTCGAACATTCTCGTCGCCGAAAGCGAAGGCGCACCCGTCCCCAAGATCATAGATTTCGGCATCGCCAAATCCACCGAGCAACGCCTCGCGGGTCAGACTTTTTTCACCGCCTTCCAGCAATTCATCGGCACGCCCGCCTACATGAGCCCCGAGCAAGCCGGCCTGATGGATATTGATACCCGTAGCGATATTTATTCGCTCGGCGTCCTGCTCTATGAACTGCTGACCGGTCTCGCGCCGTTCGATGCCGCCACGCTTCATCAATGCGCGCTCGAAGAAATGCTCCGTTTCATCCGCGAAACCGAACCGCCGCGCCCTTCCACACGCGTCACGAGTCTCAGCGCGCCCGAACTCAACACCGTCGCCAACTGCCGCCGCATTGAACCCGGCCGCCTCCCGCGCCTGTTGCAAGGCGACCTCGATTTGATCGTGATGAAGTGTCTCGAGAAAGATCGCGACCGCCGTTACGAAACCGTCTCCGGCCTCGGTGCGGATTTGCTGCATCATCTCAATGATGAACCCGTCACCGCGCGCGCGCCCGGTAATGCCTATCGTTTCCAAAAATGGGCGCAACGCCATCGCACCGCGTTCATCGCGGGCAGCGCCATTTTGCTTTCACTCCTCATCGGCTTTGGCGTTTCCACGTTTTACTTTTTCAAGGAACGCGAAGCCCGCCATCGCGCCGTCGCCGCGGAAGCGGTGGAACACGACCTCCGCGTGGAAGCTGAAAAACTTCGCGCCGCCGCGCTCGCCGAAGCCGCCAAGAGCCGCGAAGTGGCGCAATTTTTGGAAACGATGTTGCATGGCGTCGCACCGTCCGTAGCACACGGGCAGGATACGACGATGCTCCGCGAAATCCTTTCGCAAACGACCAACCGCATCGCGCGCGATTTGAAAAGCGAACCCGACGTCGAAGCCGAAGTTCGTTATGTCTTGGCCGAAGCCTACCGCGACCTTCATGATTACCCGGCGATGGCTGCGATGGACCGCCGCGCCCTCGAACTACTCCGCCCGCAACCCGGCATTGAAAGCCGTGAAATTGCCCGCGCCCTCGCCCAACTCGCCAGCGCGCAACTGCATCTCCGCGATTTCCCTGCTGCCGAAGCCACCGCCCGCGAAGCCCTCGCCCTGCAAAGAAAACTTCTCGGCAGCCAAAACCCCGCCGTCGCCGCCACCTTGGGAACCCTCGCCTTCACCCTCGCCAATCAACACCGCTTCTCCGAAGCCGAAACCGCCGACCGCGAAGCCTTGGCCATCACCCGCAAGCTCCCAAATATTTCCCCCATCGAACTTGCCGCTCGCATCGAAAACCTCGCCAACGACATCGCCGCCCAAAACCGCGACCCCGAAGCTGCCCAGCTTTTTAAAGAATCTCAAAACTTAAAAGCCAATCCATAACCGTTACGACATTCTACCGCGCGTAAATCGCAAATCGTAAATCGTAAATTCACTTTCCCACCTTCTCCGCCGCCAGCCTCGACGCATCCGCGACCAAACCCAGATGCTTCAAAAATTCCTCCTGCTTTTCCGTTGGCAACACCGACAAAATCTCCATCTGCAATGTCAACGCAATCTCGCGCACTTCGTCATACTTCCTGCGCCCCAATGGCTTGAGACTAATGCGGTAAGCGCGACGATCGCGCTCATGCGCTTTGCGTTCCACGAGGCCCACCTTATCCATGCGTTCCAATAATGAAGCGATGGTATTGGGATCGCTGCTCATCATGTCCGTGAGTTCGCGCTGCGTCATGCCCTTGGCATCGCCTTCGAGCAAGGTACGCATGACTGTGAATTGGTCCGGCGTAATGCCCGTATGATGAATGCGCCGGCGAAATGTCTGGTTGAGGTTGAACCAGCAGCGCCGTAACAACGATGGCAGCCGCCGGCGGCCCGGATCGTCCGCCGGCAAATTCTCCGTCGCCGCCCGACTTCCCACTTTGCCCCTCGCTGGATTTTCGGATGCCATAGTATTACGTGTAAGTATTATTAAGTTGCGTTGCTCACTCAGATGTAGAATACTGCCGCGAATCTTGGAAGCAAATTAGGCGGCGGCCCGCCTGTCGTTGCCAGCCGCCCGTCCGTTTAAATGTCAAATTGGCTATGAAAATGACTATTCGCTTTTCTGCCCGCCTGCTCGGCTTCGCGCTTTCCACCGTCATCCCGCTTGCCGCCGCCCACGCCGCACCCGTCAAAGGCTGGCTGAATTGGCGCGGCCCCCAGCAAAATGGCACGTCGCTCGAAACCGGTTTGCCCGACACCGTTGATCCCCAGCACCCGCTTTGGGTCGCCGACCTGCCCGGCCAATCCACCCCCGTCATTGCCAATGGCCGTCTTTATATCATGGGCTATCTCGGCGATGGCGAAAATCTTCAGGAAGGTGTCCTCGCCTACGATGCCGAGACCGGCAAGGAACTTTGGCGCCAGCTTTTTAATGATTTCCTGAGCGATACTATTTATCTCCGTTACGGCACTTCCAGCCCCGCCGTGGATCCTGAAACCGGCAATGTCTTCATGCAAGGCACGCAAGGCATCCTCGCCGCCTTCACGCCCGACGGCAAAATGCTTTGGCAACATTCCCTCATGGAAGAGTATGGTCGCCTGACTTTCCCCAACAGCCGCACCGCCTCGCCCGTGATTGAAGGCGACCTCGTCATCACCCGCGGCATCACCGCCAACTGGGGCGGCAACGGCCCCGGCGCGGATCGTTTTTACGCTTTTGACAAAAAAACCGGCGAATTAGTTTGGGCCTCGACTCCCGGCGCGCAACCCAAGGACAATTCTTTCTCCCACCCCGTCATCGGCACGCTCGACGGCAAGCGCGTCCTCTACTCCGCCACGGGCGATGGCGCGGCCATCTGCCTCAATGTCCTTACCGGCGAACCGATTTGGCGCGTGCCGCTGACCAAGGCGGGCATCAACTCCGCCGTGCTCGTCCACAATAACGACAAAGTCATCTGCATTTACGGCACGCCTTACGAACCCGGCCAGTTGGTCGCGCTGAAGATTCCCCATGTCTCGCCCCCAAATGCCGCCGCCGCCCCCGTGGTCGTGGAACGCAAGGCATCGCAAATTTGGGCCGATGACATTTCCACCTCCACCAGTTCGCCCATC
This sequence comes from Verrucomicrobiia bacterium, assembly GCA_036268055.1. Classification (NCBI taxonomy): domain Bacteria; kingdom Pseudomonadati; phylum Verrucomicrobiota; class Verrucomicrobiia; species Verrucomicrobiia bacterium. Next base: position 310,556 of record DATAUW010000012.1, read on the forward strand.
CTCGTCGGCGACCGCGTCTACGTCGTCAGTGAAAAAGGCGACCTCTACTGCGTGAACGCCAACGACGGCACGATTCTTTGGAAACTCAAAATCGGCATCGAAGAGCGTAATTCCTGCCCCATCTTCGCCGACGGCAAAATCTACGTCCCCATGCTCGACGACCCCGCCGCGAAGGTCGAAGGCTCCGGTGAGTCCGGCACCAAGGGCGCGCTCTACATCATCAAGCCCACTGACCAGCAAGGCGAAATCCTCGCGCACGTCTCGCTCGATGGCCGCTGCTTCGGCACGCCCACGCCTTACAACGGCAAGGTATATATCCAAACCACCCGCCATGTTTATTGCTTCGGCAAACCCGGCAATAATCCCGGCCTCGCGCCCGAACCCGCCGCCGAACCCGCGCCCACCGTCGGCCCCGCCACGCAATTACAGATCATCCCCGCCGAAGTCCTCATGCGCCCCGGCCAAACCGAGCCTTTCCGCGTGCGTTCACTTGATGCCCATGGTTACACCGTCGAGGAATTCAAAGACCTCTCGAACGTGAAATTTGCTTCCTTCATTCCGCCCACAGCGAAAGTCAAATCCACGATGAAAGCCAGCTTCAACGCCCAGGGCCAGCTCGTCGCCACCGCCGAGGAAGCTCCTTCCGCCGGCGCTTTTCAAGCTTCCGTTGGCAATCTCAAAGGTTATATGCGCGGTCGCATCCTGCCTTACCTGCCGATCAAACAAAATTTTGAGTGGGCCACCAATCTCAGTGAAACCAATCTCGCCGACGGCGGCGCGATGTTTGCCTATCCGCCGTTGCCGTGGATTGGCGCGCGTTTGAAATTTGAGGTTCGCGATCTCGACGGCAATAAAGTCCTCGCCAAGACCCTCGACAATCCTTTCTTCCAGCGCGCCACCGTTTTCATCGGCGAGCCGTCCACGAAAAATTACACGATGGAAGCCGACATCATGAGCGAAGGCAACAAGCGCGTTATGTCCGAGATTGGCTTGGTCAACCAGCGCTATTACATCGTTCTGAAAAGCAACGACCACAAACTCGAAGTGAATTCAACCCAGGAATTGTTCCGCCACGACACTGATTTCACTCCCGTCGCCAATACCTGGTATCATCTCAAGACTCGCGTGGATGTCGCCGCCGACGGCTCCGGCGTGGTGCGCGCCAAGATTTGGAAAAAAGCCGACCCCGAACCCGGCGCATGGACCATCGAAGTCCCGCACCAACATGCCAACGAATGCGGTTCGCCCGGCTTCTTCGCTTTTGCCCCGCAGAAACGTGTCTATATTGACAACATCACCGTCACGCCAAATAACTGATTTTGGCGGCATCGGCTCACAACTTTGATCAAAAAATGAAAACAGTTAATCCAAAAAAAATTTCAACCACTGCGCTAGCCGGTGCTGTGGCATTTGGTTGTGTATTTTTTACCAGTTGTTCAAAGAAGGAAACTCCGCCAAAGACCCCGGAAATAACTACAAATAAAGTTGCTGCGAGTGAATCGTCCGATTGGCCGCGCTGGGGCGGCAACGATCCCGGTCGCAATATGTATTCTCCCGCCACTGGTTTGCCCGACCATTTCGATGCCGGCAAACCCAAGGCCGGCACCGACGAAATTGATCCCAAGACCACCAAAAACGTCAAGTGGAGCCAGCAACTTGGTTCGCAAGCTTTCGGCAACGTCGTCGTCTCCGGCGGAAAAGTTTTCATCGGCACCAACAACGAAAACCCTCGCGACCCCCAGCACACCGGCGACCGCAGCATCCTCATGTGCTTCGACGAAAAAACCGGCGCATTTCTCTGGCAGTTGGTCGTCCCCAAACTCGCCTCCGGCAAAGTGAATGACTGGGAAGGCCTCGGCCTTTTGTCCTCGCCTTGCGTCGAAGGCAACCGCGTTTACGTCGTCACCAGCCGTTGCGAGGTGGTCTGCCTTGATACCGAAGGCCAGGCCAATGGCAACGACGGCCCGTTCATGGACGAAGCCCAATACGTCGTCGGTCCCGGCAAACCCAAGGCCACAATCGGCCCCAAGGATGCCGACATTATCTGGCGTTACGACATGATGGATGAACTCGGCGTCTTCCCGCACAACGCCTCGAACTGCTCCATCCTCGTCGTCGGCGATACACTTTACGTCTGCACTTCCAACGGCCAGGATTGGACGCACTCCAATATTCCTTCGCCCAATTCTCCGAGCTTCATCGCGATTGATAAAAAGACCGGCAAACTTCTAGGCGAAGACGATGCCAAGATCGGCCCGCATATTTTTCACGGCCAATGGAGTTCGCCCTCTTCCGGTGTCGTGAACGGCAAGACGCTCATTTTCTTCGGCGGCGGCAACGGCTTCTGCTACGCCTTCGACGCCAAACCGGTGAAGGAAGGCGATGACGATTTTCTCAAGACGGTTTGGAAATTCGATTGCAATCCGCCCGAGCGTTGGGGCACCGACACCGCCCATAAATATCCCGGCCCGGAAGGCCCAAGCGAAGTCAACGCCACTCCCGTGTTTTACAAAAACCGCGTTTACGTCGCCGTCGGCCAGGACCCTGAGCATGGCGAAGGCGTGGGCATTCTGACTTGCATTGATGCCACGAAAACCGGCGACGTCACCAAGACGGCGAAGATCTGGAGTTACTCCGGCATTCACCGCAGTCTCTCGACCGTTTCGATTGATCCCAAGACCGGCTTGCTGTTCGTCGGCGATTTCTCCGGCTTCGTCCATTGCCTCGATGCCGAGACCGGCCAGCTTTATTGGACGCACGACATGAAGGCGCACGTCTGGGGTTCCACGCTCGTCGCCGATGGCAAGGTTTACATCGGCGATGAAGACGGCGACCTCGTCGTCCTCGCCGCCACGAAGGAAAAGAAAGTCATCAGCACGACCAACTTCGGCGCGGCGATTTATTCCACGCCCGTCATCGCCAACGGCGTGATCTACGTCGGCACGCAATCCCATCTTTACGCCCTTTACGATCAATCGAAAAACGACGCCCGCAGTGACGAGCCGCAAAAACTCGACCTGAATACTAAATAACCCGGCGCGTTCGCCGCTTATTCAGGGCCGGCCGGGAACACGCATTGACCCATTCATCGCATGAAAAAATTGCTGTTGTTCATCTTGATCGCCGCCGTTTACGTCCTGCACCAGGATTATTGGAACTGGAAAAATGCCGGCCTCGTCTTTGGTTTCCTGCCCGTCGGTCTCGCCTATCACGCCGCCTATTCCATTCTCGCCACGCTCATGATGGCTGTGCTCGTCAAGTGCGCGTGGCCTGAACATCTCGAGCAGACCGAACCCGAGGACGACGATAAAAAGAAAGGCGGCAAATGATTCCCGTCATCGTCCTTTTCGTTTATCTCGCCATCATCGTATGCATCGGCCTCTTCGCCTTCAAAAAAGGCCAGGCCAACACCGAGGATTTTTTCCTCGCGAATCGCACCATCGGGCCGATGGTTTTTTTCCTCTCGCTCTTCGCCACGAACATGACGGCCTTCGCGATCCTCGGCAGTTCCGGCCTCGCTTATCGCCGCGGCATTGGCATCTACGGCTTAATGGCATCGTCGTCCGGTTTCGTGATTCCGCTCACGATCTTTTTCATCGGCACACGGCTTTGGGCGCTCGGCAAACGCTTCGGCCATCAAACCCAGGTTCAATTTTTCCGCGCCCGCTGGGAGTGCGATGCCATCGGCACGCTCATCTTTGTTCTCAGCGCGGCGATGCTCATTCCCTACATGATCATCAGCATCATGGGCGGCGGAACCGTGCTTCAGGAAATCTCCACCGCGAAAGACGCCGTGAGTCCGTTGATTCCGTATTGGCTCGGCTGCGCGATTGTCGCGGTGGTCGTCACCATTAATGTTTTCTTTGGAGGCATGCGCGGCACGGTTTGGGTAAATATTTTTCAGACCATTCTTTTTCTTTGCTTCGGTTTCATCGCCATGATCGTCATCAGCCGCGCGTTCCCCGGCGGTTTCGGTGAAGTCATGGCCAAGCTGGGCGCAAATCCCAAAACGCATTTTCTCCTCACGCGCGAGCGCATGCCGGAGGCGGAGTTTTGGAGTTATACTTTGATTCCTTTGTCCTCGATCATGTTTCCGCACATGGCGATCATGTGCTTCTCCGCGCGCAAGGTCAGCGCCTTCAAACGCACCGTGGTCATTTATCCCATCGCGATTCTTTTGATCTGGCTGCCCTGCATTTTCCTCGGCGTGATCGGTGCGCAAGCCATCCCCGGCCTCAAGGACGCTGACGGCATCCTCCTGCGCCTCCTCAATGACAATGCCCCCGCCTGGCTCGCCGGGTTGCTCGGCGCAGGCATCATCTCCGCCGTCATGGGTTCCGACGCGCATCAAGTTCTCGCGATGAGCACGATGTTCACCAAGGATATTTACGTCCATTACGGCGGCCACAAAAAATATGGCGAACGCGCCGCCGTTTATTTCGCGCGTTCATTCATCGTCGTCGTCACGCTCATCGCTTACGTCATCGCGCTTTATCTCAAATCCAAGCAAGGCATCTTTGAAATCGCCATTCGCTTCGCGTTCTCCGGTTTCGCCGCCATGGCTCCCGTGATGGTCGCCGCGCTCTTCTGGAAACGCAGCACCAAATGGGGCGCGTTCGCCTCAACTTTGTTTGTCGGGGCGACGTTGATTGGATTTGCATTATTGCAAGGTAAGCCCGCCATCCCACCAGCGCCTCCGGCAAAAATCGCCGAAGGCCACGTTGTTCATGCACCCGGCGAAACCACCACCGAACACCCAGCCGTAAACCTCAAGCTGGACACCAATGCGCTTTCGACGAATGCCGTTTTGACAGCGGGCATCATCAACACGAATCCGCTCAGCACAAATGCGCCCGACCTCACCACCCTTCCGCTGGTAAAAACCAATGCCCCCGTCAAAGTCGCGACCGCTCCCACTGGCGCGCCGCCCGCGCCGAAAATGAATGTCATCTGGAAAGTCGGCGACCATATCATCCTCTCGCGCTCGCCCGCCACCGGCGACGTCCGCTTCTGGAATTCCACCACCAATCCCGCTGGCGGTTACATGACCGTCGTCCCGATGGTCTTCGGCTCCGCGTTGTGCATGATTATCTTTTCCCTGCTCACGCGCCCGCCGAGCGACAGCACCATTGAAAAATATTTTTCTGATCGCAATCCAAAGCAGAGTTAATCCGGCTGAAAACTTGACACTTGAAACTTGAAACTTTGACCGAATGAACCCCGACCAAGCCACCATCCAGGCCGCTCACGAAAACCTCGACGCCCACGTCCGCGAAATCATCCACTGGCATTTCTCGCCCGAAACCGGCTCGCCCTTCTGGCTCGACTGGGCCAAAAAAGCCGGTTGGAATCCTGCGACGGAAATAAAAAGTTTCGCCGACATCTTGCGCTTCCCGCATTTTCAGGACGAATGGCTGCGCGATTTGCCCAACGAAGTCTGGGTGCCAAAAAAATATCAGGGCCGCCCCTTCAATGTCTTCGAAACCGGCGGCACGACCGGCATGCCCAAGCAACGCATCGGCTGGGACGATTACAAAACCGATTATACCGAGTTCTCCGAAAAACTTTCCGACGCGCATTTTCCCAAGGGCCAGCATTGGCTCATGGTCGGCCCGACCGGTCCGCGCCGCCTGCGTCTCGCCGTCGAGCACCTCGCGAATGTCCGTGGCAGTTCCTGTTACTTCATTGACCTCGACCCGCGCTGGGTGAAAAAGGTAATCGGCAAAAAGGAATTCGAGCAGGCGCGCGCTTACATGGATCACGTCGTGGATCAGGCCGTATTGATTTTGAAAAATCGCAAAATCAGCGGCATGTTCACCACGCCAAAGTTGCTCGAAGCGATGGGCGAAAAAATCAATCTCTACGAAGCCGGCATCCGCGGTGTTTTTTGCGGCGGGACGACGATGGCTCCGCAATACGTCCGCTTTATCGTCGAGGAAGTTTTGGAAAATCGCATCGGCTTTTATCCCACCTACGGCAATACGCTCATGGGCCTCGCCGCCAGCGTCCCGCTTCGCCCCGAGGATAATTTTTCCATCACCTACTACGCGCCGCAGCCGCGCGCGGTATTGCGCGTCGTGGATCCGAACAAAACTGAGCAGGTGAAAAATTACGGTGAATGGGGTCGCGTCGAATTGACCACGCTTACGAAAGAATTTTTCATGCCGCGCTTTCTCGAACGCGACGAAGCGCTTCGCCGCGAACCTCGCGGCCCTTACGCGTGGGACGGCGTCGCCGAAGTCCGCCCCTTCGGCGCGATGGAAAAAAATATCGTTGAAGGCGTGTACTGATTTCGCGGTATGACTCTCGCCCACATCCCTGCTTTACGCCGCGGTCGCGCTTACGAAAGCCTCGACCAGGTCCAAATCACCGATCATCGCAACGGCACGCCGCTCGTCACGATCAGCCAGGTCAACGCCGGCATCATCCGCAAAGACCTTGCGCGCATCGGCGAATCCCGCGCCGCCTTGAAAAAACTCACCACCGCGCAACTGCTCGACATCAGCGCCAAAGCCGGTGAACTTTTTCTCAACGGCACGCTCCCGCTCGGCGACAAGGGCCACACGCAATCCGCGCGGCAATATATTGAAACCCTTTCGGCCACCAGCGGTCTTCCTTATGTAATGGTTCGCCGCAACATGGCCAAGATTCATCACGCGCTTACGAATTTGAAGACCGTCCTGAACGGACTCACGCGCGGCCTTGACCTCGGCATTCTCGATCACGGCTTCGGCGAGCAATTCGGCACGCCGGTCAGTTATTATCCCGCCACGCAAGCGCTCGGCCTCGTCATGCCCAGCAATTCGCCCGCCGTGAATTCCCTCTGGCTGCCCGCCATCGCGCTCAAGATGCCCGTCATCATCAAGCCCGGCCGCGAAGAACCGTGGACGCCCCTGCGCCTCATTTACGCTTTCATCGCCGCCGGCTGTCCCGCCGAGGCGTTCGGGTTTTATCCCACCGATCACGAAGGCGCCGCTGAAATTTTAAAATCCTGCGGACGCGCCCTGATCTTCGGCGACAAAGCCACCACCGACCGTTACGCAAATAATCCCGCCATCCAAATCCACGGCCCCGGCTACAGCAAGATTTTGCTCGGTGAAGATGCAGCCGACCGCTGGCCCGAATACATTGATCTGATGGCCAGCTCCATCGCCGACAACGGCGGACGCAGTTGCATCAATGCCTCCGCCATCGTCACACCGCGCCACGCCGCCGAAATCGCCGAGGCGCTCGCAAAAAAACTTGGCCCCATCGTCCCGCTGCCCGCAACCGACGACAACGCACGCCTGTCCGGTTTCGCTAATGTCAAAATGGCCGAATACATTGACGGCGCGATCGAACAGGATTTGCAAAAACCCGGCGCAACCGATGTCACCGCAAAATATCGCAACGGCCCGCGGAAGGTGATTTTCGAAGGCGGCATGTATTTGCGCCCGACGATTGTCCTATGCGATTCCTTCGCGCACCCGCTGGCTAACCGCGAATTTCTCTTCCCTTACGCGAGCGTCGTCCAGGTTCCCCAAAGCGAAATGCTCAAGCAAATCGGCCCGTCGCTCGTCGTGACCGCGATCACGAAAGACGCCGCCTTCACGGAACAATTACTCGAATCGCCCCTCATAGAGCGATTGAATCTCGGCCCCATTTCAACAATGAACATTTCGTGGGACCAACCGCACGAAGGCAACATGTTCGAATTTTTATATAAACGCCGTTCGATTGGCAGAGCATGAACCGGCAATATCAATACACTTTCGTTCTTCTCCCTCTCCCTCTCCGCCGCTCGCGGGGGAGAGGGCCGGGGAGAGGTGGTTCCGAAACGCTGGGATGAGTTGAGTTAAGAAATCGCTTATGACAATTTCCCCCGGAATAGAATTGAACACCACGACTTGCAACCCCGTCTGATTTCCATAACGGTATTATCGGAAGCGATCAGCCCATGCAAAAAACTGTGCGGCAAAAAACCAAACCGGCGCCTGCGGCCAGGAAATCTAGCGCTTCCGCCGCTTCGCCCATCGGCCTCATCCCGTTCGATTACCAATCCCGCACGCGCCTGGTCTTCGGCGTGAATTGCGTCGAGCGCGCCGGTGAACTCGCCCGTGAGATCGGCTCCAAAAAAATTCTCCTCGTCACCGATCCCGGCCTCGTCGCCGCCGGCCACGCCGAACTCGTCCAAAAATTTCTCGAAGCCGCCAAATTAAAAGTCACGCTCTTCGGCAAGGCCCGCGAAAATCCGACCACCCGCGACGTGGACGAATGTCTCGCCGTCGCGAAGTCCGCGCGTGTGGATACCATCCTCGGCCTCGGCGGCGGCAGCAGCATGGACACCGCGAAGGGTTGCAATTTTCTGCTCACCAACGGCGGACGTATGCAGGATTACTGGGGCGTGGGCAAAGCCGCGAAACCCATGCTCCCGCTCATCGCCATTCCCACGACCGCAGGCACGGGAAGCGAATGCCAATCCTTCGCCCTGATCGCCGATGAATCCACGCATCAAAAAATGGCGTGTGGCGATCCCAAGGCCGCCGCGCGCATCGCCATTCTCGATCCCGCGCTCACCGTTTCGCAACCGCGCCGCGTCGCCGCCTGCACCGGCATTGATGCCCTCACCCACACCGTCGAAACCGCCGTCACCCGCAAACGCAATGCGCAATCACTCATGTATTCCCATGAGGCTTTCAAACTCGTGGTGAATAGTTTTCCCACCGTTCTGCGCGAACCGGCGAATCTTGAAGCGCGCGGACGCATGCTCCTTGGCGCCGCGCTCGCGGGAACCGCCATCGAAAACAGCATGCTCGGCGCCGTCCACGCCGCCGCCAATCCGCTCACCGCGCGCTACGGCATCGTCCACGGCCAGGCGGTCGGTCTGCTCCTCCCCGCCGTCGTCCGTTTCAACGCCCACGATCCCGCCACCCGCCAGGCCTACGCCGAACTTGCTTCCGCGCCCGAAATCGCCTGCGCCAGCGATGGCCACGAAGTCGCCGTCCGCGCGCTCGTCGCGCGTTTGGAATCTCTGCTTAACATCGCGGAAATGCCTCGCTCACTCGCCGATTGTGGCGTGAAAAAATCCGACATCAAATCCCTCGCCGCCGAAGCCGCGCGCCAGTGGACCGCCAATTTCAATCCGCGCCCCGTCACCGAATCCGATTTCGTCAGCCTCTACGAATCCGCCTTCGAAAAACGCGGCCCCGGCGACGAATAGAACTTCCTCTTTGGGAGGGCGAGCGTACCCACGAGCCCCATCTTCCTTCTTGCTAAAACTGAAAACTGAAAACTCTCCACATAGACATTCCCCCCAAAATGGAGTAAGGTAACGCCGCTTAACTAAATACTTACTCAAACTCCCGTGCGTTATTTTTTCTCCCGGCTCTTAGTTGTTCTTTCGTTGTTCCTTTGCGCTGTTTCCGCGCGCGCCACGATTGACGCCACCTTGCAAATGCAACTCGGCAATCCCAGTGGCGCCACCATGGATACGAACAATCACAACCATTACCTCATCCAGCGCACAGTCGAGGCGCTCGACTACAGCGATACTCTTGGCGAACCGAATTGGGCGAGTTGGGACCTCACTGCCGCCGACATCGGCAATAGCGGACGCTCATCGGACTTCTTCACCGATCATAGTTTGCCCGCCGATTTCTACGAAGTCACCACCGACGATTACAACGGCGTCGGCAATATCAATTTCAACCGCGGCCACATGTGCCCTTCTGAAGACCGCACCGATAATACGAACGACAACGATATGGTTTTTCTCATGTCGAACATCATTCCGCAGGCGGCCACCAACAACCAGGGCGTATGGGGAAATTTTGAAGCGTATTGCCAGACGCAGGCGAAGGCGGGCAATGAACTTCTCATCACCTGCGGCCCGAGTTTGTTCAACAACACTTTCATCCCCAGCGGCAAGGCTCAAATTCCGCAATACACCTGGAAAATTGCGGTCATCGTTCCATCCGGGACCGGCACGGCGCTCAGCCGCATCACCGCCAGCACGCGCGTGATTTCCCTGAAGATTCCCAACTCAAATAATGTCACCGCGAATTGGTCGAACTACGTGACATCCGCGCGGCAAATCGAAGTGGATACCGGTTTCACTTTTTTTACCGCGCTGCCGCCCGACGTCGCTTCGACTTTGCGCAATGAAGTGGACGGCTCAAGCAGTCCCGCTCCGCTCATCAATAATTTTTCACCCACGAGTGGCGCGATTGGCATTGCCGTGACCATCAACGGAACCAATTTTAATGCTGCAACCGCCGTTGCTTTCAATGGCGTCGCCGCGCAATTCACCGTCAATTCCGCCACGCAAATCACCGCGATAGTTCCCATCGGCGCAAGCCCTGGCTTCATCAGCGTCACGACGCCCAACGGCACGGCCGTCAGTTCGGGAACATTTACCGTGACGGGCATCAGTCCCGACCTCGCCATCACTTCCACGCATTTGGGAAATTTCACTCAAGGCGCCACCGCGCAGACTTACACGCTCACCGTCACCAATCGTGGCACGCTGGCGTCAAGCGGCACGGTCTCGGTCACCGACACTTTGCCCGCCGGCCTGACCGCCACAGCCATCAGCGGCAACGGATGGACCACAAGTTTGTCGCCGCTGAGTTGCACGCGCACTGATTCCGTGACTGCCGGGTCAAGTTTTTCGCCCATCATCATCACCGTGGACGTCGCCGCAAATGCTCCGTCGTTGGTCACCAACATCGCGACCGTCTCCACCACCGGCGATACAAATTCCGCCAACGACACGGCGAGCGATCCCACCGTCATCGTGCCGCCTTCGACCGGCGGCAATACCAACCTGGTCATTCTCGCCGGTTGGAATACGCGCGGTTTGAATGTCCCATTCGGTCCATCGCCGTTCGCGCCCACGACGAACATCGCGAACATCCTCGTGGCCGGCCTCACTCGCGGCTCGGGCGTCGTTTCCAATAGCAGCGGCGCGACGAATGCCTGGGGCGGCACGACTTTTAACAGCACTTCCTCCACCGATGCCATTGCCGCAAATGAGTTCTGCACTTTCGGCCTCACCGCGAACTCCGGCTTCACGGTTTCTTACAACGCCATCAGCACCTTCAATTATCGCCGCTCCGGCACCGGCCCGACGAACGGCCTCGTGCAATATCAGATCGGCTCCGGCGCGTTCAACGACATCGCTTCGGTGAATTATCCGACGAACACTTCCAGCGGCGGCACGCTTCCGCCGATTGATCTTTCCACCATCACCGCGCTTCAAAATGTTCCTCCCGATACCAGCGTCACTTTCCGCATCGTGAATTGGAACGCCACCGGCAGCGGCGGCACGTGGTATATTTACGATTCGCTCAGCTCATCCGCACCCGACCTCGCCATCTCCGGCACGATTTCGCCGGTCGTGACGCTGACGCCGGTGGAAGCCTGGCGCTTGCAATATTTCGGCACCACCCATGACACCGGCACCGCTGCGGACACCGCGATTGCCACGAGCGATGGAATGGCGAACTTGCTTAAATACGCCTTTGGTCTTGATCCCACTGTTCCCGCGACGAATCCCATCGTCGGCGACCTCAGCAACGGTCATCTCCGTATCACTCTCCCAAAAAATCCGAATGCCACCGACGTGACTTTCACTGTGGAACAGACGGATGATTTGGCCAATCCGAATTGGACAAACACTGGCACGATGATTGATCAAAACACCTCCACGCTCCTGCAAGTCCACGACACAAACTCCGTGAGCGCGCCCGGCACACAAGGTTATTTGCGTTTGCGAGTGAGCCGTCCATGAGTGACGCGGGAAGTTCCGGGCAATCAATTTATTTTGGAACTCGTGGAGACCTCGGCGTTTGCCTTCACCGGCAATTCGTCTGCCAGCGGAATTTCATTGCGCAATAATTTTCCGCCTGCGCCCACCAGCTTCAGATAATAATCGCTCGGCAATCCCTCGAAGGTCACGAATTTCGATTCACGCCCGACCGGCACATCATTGACGCATTTGAAAATCGCCGTGCCCTCGTCCACTTCGTCAAACATCGCCACGTAAACCATCGAAGTGTTGGCGCGCTTGGCTTCGCAGAATTGCGTCCATAAAAATTGTCCCGAGAGCCGGGGAATCTGGCCCGACTCTCCGCCATACATGTTGTGCCAGCTAAATCCCGGAAATACGACCGGCAGATAATCAATCCCCCGCTCGTGGCACCACGCCTGGTCGGGCTTCAAGGATTTCGCCGCGTAATCCACCGCACCCGCCGGGTTCACATAACGTCCCACCGTCCACGGACTGATGACGTCCGCCATCGCCGCGATTTCCAGCAAACGCGGATCACGCACGGCATCGCCACTGAGCGTGCGCCAGCGCGCGGGCACACCGATCATGACCGTGCAACCGCCCGCTTCGGGATCGTTTTTCAAAAACTCGATCAAGCGCCGGCATTCGTCCAAAGTATATTCGCGCTGGTCATTGAAACCGATTCCCCACACGGCCACGACCGGCTTGCCATGATGATGCAGATACGCCGGGTCCTCCGTCATCGCCATCTCGCGGCGCAACGCCCGCCAATCCTGCATCACATTATCCATCTGCCCGGCGGGCATGCCACTGAGGTCATACATCACTGCGTAAGCGCGACCATTGGCGTTCGCGCCCTCACGGCAATTCGCCAGCACCGTATTGTTATGCTTAAAATTGGGTGAGTTGCGCAAACCAACCGTGAATCGCTGCACAAACACGCCATCAATCCCATAGTCGCGCATCCATTCAAAATGTTTTACCACCGTCGTTTTTTTATACGAACTGAAAACCTCCGCCGGCTTGCCATCTGCCATCTGAAATCCGGTGGGAAAACGGTCGCCCGGCAACAATTCGGAAACGTCCGGCCACAAATCCACTTTCGCGTTGCCATCCGTCAGTTCTCCGCGCCCCTTCGTCCAGTGCCGCCATCCGCGTGCCGAACTGCCATCGCCCGGCACGCCAAACCAGCCTTGATAGCCGCACATCACCTTGCCAAAAAGTGTTTGCGTATCCACGCCCTTCACAACCGGCCCAGTATAGGCATCCACTGACTCAACACTTACATTGTCCACGTCAAATCCCGGGCCGATCTCTTTTGCATTGAACAAAAATTCGCGCGCCGTTTGTGTCGCGGGGCTTAATTTTACTAATCCAAATAACGCGAGATTCGTCGCGCGTGTGAACTGACGCTCCCCGTCCAGGATTGAAAGTTGCAATTCGTAGTGCGCTTCAGCTTGTCCCCAATTCCGCCCAACAAATCTGAAGTGATACCACACGTCCGGCAAGATTTTGCCCAAGCCTGAAACCGGCGATTGCGAGATTTTATTTTTGCTCACCGTCGCGGCGCACCAGCCTTTCGCATCATCGTAATCAATATCTACCTCGCCCGTTCCGATCTGAAAATCAAATTCCCGCCCGGAATTTTTTCGCGCGCGAAAATCGAATTGAATGTCAAAGTTTGCCAAACCATTGGTCGAACCATTCTCCAGGCTCGCTCCCAATTCACCATTCGCCTCGATACTGGCAAAGTGACGGCTCGAATTCGCGCCACTTGATTCACGCACGGACACGCCATTCGTTAGATTCCAAAAGGTCGAAAGACCGCCGCGTTCAAAATTATCTTCACCCACCGTTTCCGCCCGCGCGTGTGAACCAAAAATAAAAATGATCGCGAGACACGCCAGCCATCGCATGCGGATAGGCGGGTAAATGCTGCGGTCGCACCTGGGAACAAAAAATCGTAACGGCAAAATCATCAAATGAATTTTCAAAACTGTAAACCGCCGCCGCCGCTTTACGCATATCCTCTAAAGGGAGGAGGCTCACGGCTCCGCTTCCTGTTTTAAGCGACATCCCCGATTTTGGGGATGGTATGGTTTTGGATATATGGTAACCTGCTGAACCATTTAAGCCTTCCCCGCCAAATGGATTACCCTTTTTACAGACGCTATGGAGGTGGGCTTTGTTCCCACGACTTTCAGAAAACGCGCTCAGTGGCTTGACCAATGTCTGCGCGCGAATCGAATTGTCATTTGCGCCTGCCTCGCTGCGACGCTAGCATGGCCGAATCGTGAAGCGGCAGAAACAGCGCCCATCCAATCCAAACTCCGAGCCGCGCCTCTTTACTCTTCGCGATTGGTTGTTCGCCTGCGGCCTACTCGCCGCCATTATTTTGGCTTATCTGCGCGCGTGCACCGGGGAATTCATCTGGGATGACGACGCCAACGTCACTAAAAATTTCCCGTTGCGAACTCTTGCCGGCTTGCGTGCCATCTGGCTTCAACCGGGCGCCACGCAACAATATTATCCTCTCACCCACACAAGTTTTTGGCTCGATTTCCACGCATGGGGTTTGCAACCGTTCGGTTATCACGCCGTAAATATTCTTTTGCACGCGGCGAGCGCGATCCTTCTTTTCGCCATTCTCAAACGCTTGCGTGTCCCCGGCGCGTGGCTGGGCGCGGCGCTCTTCGCATTGCATCCCGTCCAAGCCGAATCCGTCGCGTGGATCACCGAGCGTAAAAATACCCTCGCCGGAGTTTTCTTTCTCGCCTCACTGCTCGCGGCCATAAAATTCTGGCTGCTCGGCAAAACCACCGGCGAAAATTCGAATGAGACAACCGCCGCGAGTTTTGGCCCTTGGAAATATTATTCCCTCGCCCTGATCTTTTATCTCTGCGCCTTGTGGAGCAAGACCGCCACCATCGGCTTGCCTGCCGTTATTTTTCTTTTGATCTGGTGGCGCCGCCGAACAATCATCCAGCGCGATTTCGCTTTGCTCGCGCCGTTTGTAATCGTCGGTTCCATCATGGGAGCCATCACCATCTGGATCGAGAAAAACGATCTTGGGGCGGCTGGCAGCGACTGGCAATTTTCCCTTGCGCAACGCCTTTATCTCGCCGGGCGTATCTTTTGGTTTTACCTCGGCAAACTCGCGTGGCCGCATCCCTTGATGTTTGTCTATCCGCGTTGGAACATCGCCAGCCTGGGAGCCATTTCTTTTCTCCCGCTCGCTGGCGCGCTCGCAATCGTTTTATTTTTGTGGACGAAACGCCAAAGCTGGGGCCGCCCAATCCTGTTCGGCATCGGTTATTTCGTGGTCATGCTTTTTCCCGTGCTCGGATTTTTTGACGTTTATTTTTTCCGTTTTTCCTTCGTGTGCGACCATTTTCAATATCTCGCCAGCATGGGCGCGCTGGCACTCGCCGGGGCGGGAATCTCGGTTGCCCTGAACCATTTCCGCCATCGCGTTACATTAATTATTCCGGCACTCATTCTATGCGGCCTTAGTTTCCTCATGTGGCGGCAAACCGCCATTTATCACGATCGCGCAACGCTTTGGCACGATACTCTCGCGCATAATCCCGATGCGTGGCTCGCTCACAGCAATCTCGGCTCGCTTTTTCTTCAACGCGGCGATACCGCCGAAGCCATCGCCGAGTTTCAAATTTCTCTCGGCA
This sequence comes from Verrucomicrobiia bacterium, assembly GCA_036268055.1. Classification (NCBI taxonomy): domain Bacteria; kingdom Pseudomonadati; phylum Verrucomicrobiota; class Verrucomicrobiia; species Verrucomicrobiia bacterium. Next base: position 326,009 of record DATAUW010000012.1, read on the forward strand.
TTCGTCCTGAAGACGCCGCGACGCACAATAATCTCGGCGGCATTTTTCTAAAAATAGACCGCTTGAAAGATGCGCTCGAAGAATTCAGAACCGCCTTGAAGCTCGACCCCAATTTCGCCGCCGCGCATGTGAATCTGGGGAATGCCCTGCTTCAATCCGGTATGATTAACGAAGCCATCGCCACCTATGAACGCGCCTTGCAACTGGAACCTGATGACCTCGCCGCGCATGTGAATCTTGGCGATGCCTTGTTCCACCAGAATCGCGCCGAAGAAGCGGCGGCTCATTACCAAAAGGCCATTCAGTTGGCCCAGGACACCGGCCGGACTAAACTCGCCCAACAACTTAGCGACGAATTAATGCGCCAGCGCAACGCGCATTCGTCTCCGCATTAAGTCAGAATATCGCGGCAGACGATCCCCCGCACTCCGGCACGCGCACTAACGCCCCGCCTGCTCCTCGACAATCTCCAGGCTGCAACGCAAACCCTTCTTCGCGCTCCCCGCCAGCAACAACGACCGGATCGCGTTGATCGTCATCCCTTGGCGGCCGAT